>NZ_JAQAHD010000011.1:0-183779 GCF_027871605.1 Agrobacterium sp. CFBP 3001 | reverse complement strand
TCGATCACTCCGTAGCCCCCGCTGAAAACACGCAGGGCAAGGTTCAAACATGGGTCAATTCTCGATGGAAATATCCTGGGCTACCGGGTCAGTTCTCAGTGGAAATCAACAGTGTCGCCATTTTCAGTACTTTTCGGATAATCCGAATTTTGGGCTGCGATTTTCGACCGCGTTGAGTGAGCAGCAGCTGCCATATCATTCGCCCCCCAGTTGATCGTAGCCGGCCTCAGCTTTGCCAATTAGCGCTTTCAAGTTGAAAATGAGATGGCGAAGGTTGGACCGGTACAGGTACCTGACGGTCTTCTTCATCTCAATTTTTGTCATGCTAATTTCTTGCAGCAACTCACGGATACGCTCCAGCAACTCGCCGATTTCGTCTTCTTCATAGCCGAAAGACCAGCCATATTCTGGCAACGGGCACAGATAGGACCGATAGATGAGATCCGAGCTCAAATGACGAACTGTCGTCGATGATTTGCGCTTAATTGCCTTGCGAAACTTCTCAAGCTCCTCACAGAACAGGGTTAGTCCGTTAACGACAACTGGGGCTTCTTCTGATCGTCCTTGTCTGTAAGCCCATTCAGGATAGCTTTCATCGCGATCGGGGTGATCAAAAGTCATGCTGCACCGCCTTCCTGTTCCAAGCGGTCAATCAGCGCGATGATTTCGGAGGCGCGCCATGCACGCATACGGGGTCCGATTTTGATTCCGGGCGAAATTCGGCCGTCTCGAACCATCAGCCAAAACGTGGATTTACTAACCCCTAATATGCCCTCTGGTTTTGCAATCTGATCCACTCGAAGAAGCTTGTGATGCACTTCTATTTCCATGTGTATTTTCCTTTTTGTTTCATCCATATTGGATGACAGGAAAATAGACCGCGGGCTTTTCGGAAGAAATTTCTCCGAGCATTTCTGAAGATCTCCACGGAAATTTGGAGATGGATAACCATCTGAAAAGATGGATCTTTCTTTATCCACTCGAATATCGAAATGTGGAAAAAACGCCTTGGGGACGATTAGTTGCTTCATCGCTAAGACGGAGTAGCCCCGTCTTCTGCACAAAACATTAACCCATCTCGCGGTTCAATCTTGCACGGGTAGCCCTTGCCTTTTGGATTAGCCGCTTCTTATTGACGTTACGATCCGTTGCCGTCGCCAACTCCTCCGGTGCAAATGGGAATACATCGAATTCAAGAGGATTTATTTCTCTTAATGGCTCCGCGTTGATTTTATACAGTGTTGGCTCGTGCATTTTTAGCAAAACATGGTCACAGACATAGCGAGCGCGACCTAAGAGAAGCGGAATGAAATCACGTTGTTCTCGATAATCAAAACTTCCATCATACCATTGGTCAGATAAAACGCCGTCGGCGACAACGATTGTGCTCGCCGCATAATTCAGCGCTATCGTATGCTTCATAACCGACCAAACGTCATAGATCGAAGTCTCGGATGCCCAAAAATTATCAGTATCGACCTCTTGTTTAACTGCGTTTATTCCCCGCCTAACGCTTGGTTTAATGTTCAAGTTAGGAGTTGACGCCCAATAGTGACAATAGCGCATGAACTGGAGGACACTTACTGTAGCGCGATAGTCAGAATTAACTGCATCGTAAACTTCGTCTCGACTAGCGG
This sequence comes from Agrobacterium sp. CFBP 3001, assembly GCF_027871605.1. Taxonomy (NCBI): domain Bacteria; kingdom Pseudomonadati; phylum Pseudomonadota; class Alphaproteobacteria; order Hyphomicrobiales; family Rhizobiaceae; genus Agrobacterium; species Agrobacterium sp. CFBP 3001. Next base: position 182,142 of record NZ_JAQAHD010000011.1, on the reverse strand, counting down.
CATTTGTACCTGTTATCCCACCAATACCATTATAGAGATGCTCAATAAATTGTGGACCTGCAATAAAATAGCGGGCGAAAATATCTTGCTCGATCATAGTCCCGAAAGGAAGTTCACTGGCCAAATCTTCCGCTTCCTCGAGAAGCCGCCAAACGGTGTCAGAAACCAAATCGTATATTAGCCCATCTGACGTCGAATCGATTATCCAGCCGCAGAACGCTGCATAGACTGCTTCCTTGTGTCCGTAGAAGGATGGACGGCCATCGGCTAGGAGCTGAACAGCTCTAAAAGCATCAAAGTCGTCTAATAAATATGATTCGGCAAAAAGTGGCTCGTCCGCAGGGCGCTCAACAAAATTCGCCTCACAGGCCATATCCGTAAGCTTTTCGGTTAACCGTCTGGCAACGTCGGGTATTTTGAAAACAGATGCTTTTCCCATTCGGCCATCAACTCCCGCCGCTTTTCAAATAGATCGCCACGACGGTAGGCTGCCTCAACTTTGTTTGCAATCGCATGGGCTAGGGCCATCTCAACCACGTCGTGTGGGTGATTAGTGGATTCTGCAGCCCAATCTCTGAAAGACGACCGAAATCCGTGAGCTGTGACATCAAGCTCCATAGTTCTTAGTATTTTGAGGAACACCATATTTGACAGCGGCTTGCCGCGCTTTTGTCCGGGAAACAGGTAGTCGGTATCCGATGAAAGTTTCTGTGCTTCTTCCACTATCTTGACCGCTCGACCAACAAGAGGAATCCGGTGCTCGCGCTTTGTTTTCATCCGCTCGGCAGGGACAACCCATACCTTTTTCTTGAGGTCGAACTCATTACGTTTCGCGAGAATGGTTTCACTTGTACGTGTCGCTGTCAGGATGAGTAACTCGAATGCCAGCTTTGATATCAAGTTACTGTTAGAGGCCTTTAACCTGACAATGAAATCAGGGATTTGTGCAAATGGAAGCGCTTCATGATGTTTGACTAATTTTGATTGCTTCGGCAGCCCCCTCGTTACACCCTCCACCGGGTTGTCGCCGTCTCGGAAGCCTGAAGCCTTCGCCCAATCAAATACGTTTGAAATGCGTTGGCGGACACGTCGTGCGGTTTCTGGCTTGTTTAGCCAAATCGGAGACAGTACCCGCAGGATGTCCGGCGTGTCGATTTTATCTATCCGCATGTCGCCGATGATTGGGAAGGCATATTCTGTCAGCGTGTTGATCCACTGTTGAATATGTTTATCATTCTTCCACGCTAATTTGTGCTCGGTATGCACGGTTTGGGCCGCGTTCTCGAACGTCGGGTAAACTCTTTTCGCTTGACGCTTAGCGGCGAGAGGGTCCTCGCCTTGTCGAGCTGATTTTCTGTATTCTTGAGCTTTTTCTCGCGCTTCGGCCAAGCTCACCAATAATAGACTTCCCAGCCCCATGTCGGTCCGCTTACCTTGTATGGTAACGCGCAGCATCCAACGTTTTGCTCCGGATGGATCGACAATCAGATATAAGCCGTTGCCATCAGTATATCGGCCCGGGGTGGTTAGCTGCTTTATCTTCAGCGCAGACAGCGCCTTTTCGGGATGTTTCCCCGTCGGTTTAACCATTAGTCCTCTTGAAGCCCCACAAAATACCCCACATAATATGCTGCATTTTACTGGCCCACAATGCATGTGAATGGACGATTGAAAAATACATGGTATTGATTTTAAATAGTTTATCAAACGACATTGTGCGTCTTAGTCTTCTAATTTGGCGGCCACCCTCTCCGCCATAATTTGCCTTGGGTGACAAGGTTTCTCTCTCAATGTTAGATTAGTTGTATTCACTTAATTTGTGACACGCCTCATTTCGAGCGGTAGGGCCACATTGTCGGCACAGCGCCAATGATGCTGTAGGTTGGACTGAACATTGCAGGCCCGGCTAGGCATTCGAGATGAGCGCCCGCCGGTGTGCATTAGCGCTTTTGACTTACAACGGATAGGTTACCCTCTGTGGGCCGCACCAGAGAAGACCCGGTCAGCCCAAAAACAAGCGATTCGATCTCTTCCCATGGTAGATTAAGATCATTCGCAATATCGCGCTTCGTGAGGCCCTTGGACCAAAGCTTAGTGAAAACTTTTGCTATTAGTGTAGAGGTTTCGCGGTCAACTCCAAGCGGCTCAGTACGCGTGATCGACAATCAAAGTTTGAGATCACCATGGCGGCAATCAGAAAACTCAGAGGACGTTGGCAAGCACAGGTTCGTCGGCGCGGCATGAAGCCGTGCTCCGCCGCCATGAACTCGCCTACCGGACGATGATCGGCCTGAGCCAGCGGGACATTGCGTCGTTCCTGACGAGCGGCTTCAGCGTGTAGCTCCATCTAGTGCTGTCCGCGAACTTGCGATCCTTAGCCACGTCCTTAAGGTCGCAATCCGCGATTGGGGCTGCCGCTTCCTGATCCGCGCCTTTACTCAGCCGCGTCGGTCTTACAAATCTTCCGGCTCTCCCATTCTTGCGGACTCAGCGTCTTGATGTCGAACTGGTCGCGGGTGCGGGTATAGGTATGCCCGCCCATGCGGCCAACGGCGTCCATCATTTGCTGATCGATATGCAGGTTGGATGTGTTGACGGCGTCGCTGCGCACGAAGACGCCTACGACTTCACCGAGGATGATCTCGCGGGCGGGACCTACCTGCAATGTGGTATGACGACGGCACTCAAGTGCTGCGGGTGCGGCGAGAATGCGTGGGCTGCACACCATCTCGCCCGGCACGGTTTCGAGACCCGCCTCTTCCATCTCGTTGATGCCAGGACCAAATTTGATGGCGCAGATCTCCATCTGGTCCACGAGTGCGTTGTCGCAGATATGCACGGTGAATTCACCGGTCTCGCGGATGTTGCGGGCCGTATCCTTGAAGCGCATATCGGCATAGTTCTCGACACCGATCGCAACGATTGCCGGATCATGAGTCAGCACATTGAAGAAGCTGAACGGCCCGGCATTGGGGCGACCGTCTCTGTCGACGGTTGTCACAAGCGCGATCGGGCGCGGGATGACGGTGCCGATCAGGATCTTGTAGCGCTCGCGCTCGGTGAGCCTGGAGAAATCGAAATGGGTGTGCGCTCGGGTCGTATCGGTCATCTCAGGCCTCGGCAGCAATGCGGTGGGTTTCAAGCGGAGTGTGGCGCGACAGGTTTTCGAACCCGTCCTTGGTCACGACATACATGTCACCGACATTGCAGCCGGCAGATAGTGGCTCAAGCCACTGTGTGTGGAGCACGAAGACCATGCCCTCCTCCATCCGATCGTAGTTGTGAGAGGATATGTTGAAGCTGTTCTGGCCGCCGGCCATGCCGACCGAATGGCCGAGATTGGGGTTATGCGGGCCATGTGTCGCCGGATAGACATGCATGAGCGTGCGGCCCTGCGCCTCCCAGTCGATGTTCTTGACATATTGGCGCGGGATAAGCCTCGCGCTGCCGTCATCCATCGGTGCCCAGTTGTAAGGCATGGTCCGGGCTTCCGGCGACGCCAGCATGCCGCGCTCGATCATGGGCTCGAAGGCCGCATTGTTCACGTCGCGCATCAGGGCACCGGGGCGGATCAGCTTTTCCGCCCGCTTGACACCTTCGGTACAGGCGGCGAGCACCTCTTCCTGGCGCTTGGTGATCTCGCCAACGGCGATCATCCTTGCAGTCTGAGCGGTGTAACCCCGATAGGTGACGTTGGAGACATAGAGATTGATCAGGTCTCCCGGTCGCACGACATGGCCATAGGGCTTGCCGCAATGGGTGCCAAATTCGTTGATGCCGATCTGGTAACCGTCACCGGTCTCACCGCCGAAGGAAAGCTGCGCCTGGGTGAAGGCCGCGTAGATCTCGTGGTCGGTCACGCCGGGTTTCGCTACGTGATAGGCCGCCTGGGTGGCGATGCTGACCAATTGGGCGGCCGCCCGAAACATCTCGATCTCGCGTGGCGAGCGGACCTTTTGCATGCGGTCGAGAATGGCATTGTCGGCAACGAATTTCACGCCTGGCATCAATGCGTCGAGGCCTGCCCAGAAGGTGAGCGAGGTGCGGTCGCCAATGCGGCCGATCTGCGCTTTCGATAGGCCCATCCCTGCCAGCAGTTCGGCACATTTTTCGGCGGTCTTGATGACGCTGTCGCCCGGACGGTCAGCATATTCCCGCCCAATCGGGCCAATCTGCCAGATGTCCTCAACAAGAACGGGTTCGCCACCCGGTGGCAAAAGCACGGACTGGGTAAAAAAGGACAAAAGCACCATCGGTTTGTCGACATCCGTCGGGATGATCAGCACGCCCTCCCGCATCCAGTCGCAAATATAACGGAGATAATGGTTCGACGTGTGAAACCAGCCCACACCACCCGTGTGGACAATCAGGGCGTCATGTCCGGCCTCCACTGCCTGGCGGCGGATACGCCGCAGACGATCCTCGAATTCCTCGACCGGAAGGGGCAAGGGCGCTGCGAAATCAAAATCCGGCTGAAAGTCGGCGAGTAGCGAGCCGATGCGATAGGCTCCTGTTCTGGTGGCGGTCATGTTCATGGGCTATTCCTTCCAATATTGTTCTTGTTCGTCAGGCCTGTCGCGTAGGCGCCAGCACCCGCCTTGCCACCAGCATCACCACCAGCGTCAGGCCGATCAGCAGGCCGGACATTGCCGCAACGCGCACGTCGAGCGACTCCTCGATCAGCGCAAACATCCTGAGCGGCAGCACTGTCGTCTGTGCATCGGCAAGGAAAAGCGAGACGGAAACATTGTCGAGCGACTGGATGAAGACGAGGAATGCGCCGGCGAGAATGCCGGGTGTCAGCAAGGGCAGGATCACGCGCCTCAGCGTCGTGAACCATGTGGCTCCCATCACTGTCGACGCTTCCGCCAGCGAGGGATTGATACCTTGTGCGACGACCGAGGCGGCGCGGTACATCAAAGGCCCGAAAACCACCACATGGCCGACGACCGTCAGCCAGAGCGAAGGCTGCAAGCCAACGAAATTGGCGACGATCAGCGCCGCCAGACCATAAACGAGGCTCGGCAAGACCAGCGGGGCGAGAAGCAACGGCTCGATCGTGTTGACCGACCGACGCTGCAGCCGAGCCATGCCGATCGTGGCGGGCACGGCGAAGAGAAGCGAGCCGAGAACGGCAAGGCCTGCGATCTTCAGCGAGTTGCCGGCGGCAATATGCTCCGTCCCGGAGCGGATAGGATCGAGCAACGCCTCATACCAGCGCAGCGAGAACCCTTCCGGGGGGTATTTGAGCGTCTGCCCGGACGTGAACGACATGGTGATCGCGATGACGATCGGGGCTACAAGATAGATCAGGCTCAGGCCACCAAAACCGAAGACGAATGCCTTGTAGAGAATGGCGGGGACCGGGTTTTCGGATTTTCTAGGCATGGCCGACAAGCCTCCGGTGACGGGAAATCATGGTCATGCCGACGAGAAGAATGCCGGTCGACATGAGGAGCACGACGGCGATGGCAGACGCCATCGGCCAGTCGAACAGCGTGCCGACCTCTCGATAGATCAATTGCGGCACATAGACGTTGCGCGCGCCGCCAATCACCGCCTGGGTGACAAAGGAAGCACTGGTGCTGGCAAAGACGAGAATCCAGCCCGCCAGAAGTCCAGGCAGCATCATCGGCAACAGGACCGTGACGAGAATGCGCCACGGCCCCGCGCCCGAAACCTGCGCAGCCTCGGTATAGGTGACTGGGATGCGCGACAGGATCGCCACCAGCGGAAGGATGATCAGAGGCAGGTCGATCTGGCACATGGCCATCACCAAGCCGAGTTCCGTCGACATGAGCGTGAAGGGACGGTCAGTCAGCCCAAGCGCCACGAATGTCTCGCTGATCGGTCCCTGCCGCCCGAGAATGACGATCCAGGCAAAGGTCCGAACCACATTGCTGGTCAACATCGGGATCAGCGTCAGGAAAATGATGATCTGGCGTGCGGTCTTGCCGCTGTGCCAGTAGAACAGCGCGATCGGCACACCGAGCAGCGTCGTGGTGACGATGGTCTGTATCCCGAGCTTGGCGGTGTTGACGAGAACGCGATAGTTGAACGCATCGCCAAGAAAGCGCCCGTAATTGTGCAGGGACAGGCCGTCGGGTCCAATGAAGCTGAACCCGACAAGGACGGCGAGCGGCGTCGCGAAGAACGCCACCGACAGCAGAAGCATCGGGATAACGTAGGGGAAGCCGCTCGCTTTCATGGTGCTACCTCAACCGGCGACGAGGGCGTCGAACTGGCGGATCCATTCCGGCCGGTTCTTGTTGATGGCAGCCCAGTCAGGATAAACGAGAGAGGCAAGCTGCTCGCGCTTCACATAGGCCTCGATGCCCGGCGTCAGCTCGACCTGCCTGTTCGTCGGGAACATTTCCTGCGGCGGCATCTTCAGCTTGTCCTGCGCGGCCTTGGAAATCGCGGCATCCATATAGGCATAGGCCGCGTCAACGTTCTTGGCGCCCTTGGTCAAATGAATGTTGACTGGCACTGCGGGCGAACCCGTTTCCGGCTGAACGAATTCGGCCTTCAGCCCCATCGCCTTCAACTTCGCGACATTGCCGGTCGAGCACATGAAGACTGCAATTTCACCCTGCTGGAACAGCGTCATCTGGTGGTTCGTGCTGGCCACTACGCCCTTGATTTGCTCCGGGTGTTCCTTGAACAGCTTGAAGACGGCATCCATGTCGGTTGGACCCGAGCCGTAAATCTTGGCGATTTCGGTGTAGGCCATCACGCCCGTGTTGGAGGCGAAGCCGGTCCACGATACAAGCCCTTTGTAAGCCGGGTTTTCAAAGAGATCGCGGTAGCCCTTCGGCGCCGGGACGAGATCGGGGTTATAGGCAATGCCGTTGACCTCGACCGTGACGGTTGGGCCATATTCGCCCTGGAAGGCCGGATCGAGCATTCCCCAATTTTTGAGCTTCGACGGGTCGATCTTCTGGATGAGGTCGTTCTCGACGGCGATGGCCATCTGACCGGGTGACATCAGAAGCGTGTCGTAAGGCGGGTTGCCGGGGCTTGCCATGACCTTGGCGAGTTGGTCCTGTGCCATTGCCGGGGCGACGGTCAGATCGAAACCGGCCTCCTTCACGAGCGGCGTCAGCACCGTGCGATAGCCGTCTTCCCAATTGCCTGGGAAGGTCGCGGCAATCGCCGTGCCACCAGCCGCACGGGCTGCGAAAGGAACGGTCGCTGCCACGGCCGCACCGGCGGCAAGCAGTCCGAAACGGCGTCTTGTGATGTCGAAGTCTTGCATCTGTTCACCTCTGTTGTTGTTATTCACGGAATGCTTCCGGTTCGCTCGGAAAGGCGTGACACCTCATGGTGTCTATCTCGGCAAAGAGCTGTGCTCCCGGCTCGGGAATGAAGGTCGAAGGCCCGCGGACCTCCGAGGAACGAAGGTTTGTCCCGTCTTCGAGAAGGAGATCATGGACAAGGGTAGGCCCAAGCGGCACTGACACGGTCAGTCGCGCCGGCAGGGCCGAGGCGCTCGGCGTGGCGCAGAGACGCACATCTTCGGGTCGGAAGGTGATCGTGACCTTGGAGCCGGTGGTGAAATTCAGACGACGCGGGAGGACGAAGGCCGTGCCATTTGCCAGCGAGATCGTGGTTGCTTCCGTCTCCACGCGGTCCACCGTTCCATGCAACACATTGGCCTGACCGATGAAGGTATTGACGAAGAGGGTCCTCGGCCGGTCATAAACGGCCATCGGCGTATCAATCTGCTCGACATTGCCCTTGTTCATTAGCACCAAGCGTCCAGCGAGGCTCTGCGCCTCCTCCTGGTCGTGCGTGACGATCAGCGTGGTGATGCCAAGCGTCTTCTGCAGATGGAGAAGCTCAACCTGCAGGTCGAAACGCAGTGCACGGTCCAAGGCACCGAACGGTTCGTCGAGAAGCAGAAGCGAAGGCCGTCCGGCAATGGCACGGGCCACCGCGACGCGTTGCTGCTGACCACCGGAGAGCTCACGTGGCAGCCGATGACCAAACCCTTTCAACTGTACGAGCGAGAGCATCTCCTCGACCCGTTCGCGCCGCTCGGAGCGCCCAACCTTCTGGCAAGCCAGCGGATAGGCGATGTTTTCGGCGACCGTCAGGTGTGGAAACAGCGCATAGTTCTGGAAGACCATGCCGATACCGCGCGCACGCGCCGAAACATTGGCAAGGTCCTCGCCACCGAGCTGGATCACGCCGCTTTTCGGCTGGATCAGCCCTGCGATAGCGCGCAGCACCGTGGATTTGCCGCAGCCGCTCGGGCCCAGTAGCGCAACGATCTCACCGGCTTCTATCTCGAAAGAGATGTTGCTGATCGCATTCTGTCCGCCGTAGCTATGGGTCAGGCCACGAACGCTAAGCTGCTTGCCTTCTGCTGCATTCGAGGTCTGCGACATGAATGTCCCCTTGGGTTGCGCCTGCATGGCCGAGGGCGTCGCGCTTGTCGGTCTCAGGCGGAGGTGTGGTCGATCGGCAATTTTGAGTTCGCTTTGGGTCATGGAAACAGCAGTTGCAATTGGTGTGCCAATTGCGCCTTCCATATTCCGGATAAACTGTCAAAGGACTGATTATATTTATTTATTTTTGATTTGTTCATTTTCGTAAGTTCATAATCACATAAAAACGAATTTTCGTGTGAATTCATTAATTGTGCATTCGTGATCGGCGACGGTGATTTGTTGTGCAGGTTTCTGGGTTGCAAGCCATCGAGCCGCGTCAGTTTGCGGCCTTTCGCGAGGATGGCAGTAACGGGACACGCCTGACAGACGATACTATTGTATAATTAAATCAATAATTTAACGATTTTGTTCGTGAGCAAAATGCTCAGGATTAATCGATGGATTATTTTTTCATCAGAATTTGCGAAACTTTATGCGAAAATAAAGTCGCATCGTTATGCGATCTGAGTATTAAAAAAATAAGCAATTAAAAACAGTCATATAGGATCTGATACGTCGAACTGGCATGCTGATTGCTTCGTCCAATCTGAAAATTCACGACGACAGATAATGTGAAGAAGGGGTTCCGCATGCATAGTTTCAAGAAGACTCTCACAGCCGCCCTGGCAGGCGTCGCTCTAGCTCTCCTCGCCTCAACCGCGCAGGCTGCAGAGGGTACGCCCGTGAAGATGGTGCCAGAGGCGGATGTGGCCAAACTTCCAGGCGTCGCCTTCAATCAGCAATTGGCAGATCGCTTGCCCGCCGCGATCAAGGAAAAGAAGGAGCTGAAGGTTGCGACGGATCTGACGCCGCCGATCAGCTTCCAGGACGAGGCCGGCAAGCTGATTGGCATCGATGCCGACCTCGCGGCAGCGCTCGGCGTCATTCTGGGCGTCGATGTGCAGATGACCAATGTCGGCGCGGGCGCAGCCATCGTTCCCGCCGTGCTCTCCAAGCGGTTCGACATGACGCTTTCCGGCATCAATGACGATGTGGAACTGGAAAAGCAGGTCGACGTGATCGACTACATGTATGACGCAACAACCATCATGACGGTCAAGGGCAATCCGCTCGGCATCAAGAACATGGAAGACCTCTGCGGCAAGAAGGTTGCCGTGCCGGTCGGAACCTTCCAGAACAGGCTCGTCGTTGCTGCTTCGGCAAAATGCAAGACCGCGCCCATCGAGATCATGTCCATCCCGAAAATGCCTGACGTCCTGCAGGCCGTGCGAACGGGCCGCGCCGATGCGACCGTCAATGGTTATGCAACGAGCGTCTACACCACCGAAAAGCAGACCGGCAAAGGAGTCGGTTTGCAAGCCTTGCCCGATGTCCGCCTCGCCGTCGGTTATCTTGGCATGCTGGTCTCGAAGGATAATCCAGAGCTCCGGGATGCCTTGATTGCCTCGCTCCAGCACATGGTCGACAGCGGTGCCTATCAGGCCATCATGGAGAAATGGAGCCTTGGCCCGCTTGCCGTGAAGACCGTCAAGTTCAACGATGCTGCCTCCATGCCGGTGGATTGAGCCATGGCACTCTTTGCTCAACCGATCAGTATGACCATCGTGCCTCCAGTCCGCAAGCCGATACGCTGGGGGCAGGTCGCAACCGGTAGTATTGCGATCCTTGTGCTGGCCCTCATGGTCCTAGCTGTCGGGCGAAATCAGAGCGTCCAATGGAGCGAGATCCCGCGCTACATGATCGACCCCGTCATTCTTGGCGGCGTCGTTCTGACGCTCGAATTGACGGCCGGCGCCATGGTCGCCGGCATCGTCATCGGTTGCCTCATCGCCATTATGGCGACGAGCCAGAACCTCGTTCTCAAGGCGATCGCCGTCGCCTTTGTCTGGTGGTTCCGCGGCGTACCGCTGATCGTCCAGATATTCTTCTGGTTCAACATCGCGCTCTTCGTCCCCGAGATCGGATTCGGTTCCTGGTCGGTTTCGGTAAACGACATCGTCACGCCCGCCTTGGCCGGCTTCCTGGCGCTTGGTCTGCACGAGGCGGCGAACATGAGCGAGATCATTCGTGGTGGCTTGACTGCCGTGGATCGGGGACAGCGCGAAGCCGCATCGTCTCTGGGCCTCAGACCATTACAGACTCTGCGAACGGTGGTCCTCCCTCAGGCAGTAAGGCTGATCGTCCCGCCGACCGGAAACCAGGCGATCGGCATGCTGAAGGCGAGTGCCATCGTTTCAGTCATCGGGATGCAGGATTTGTTGACACAGGCGCAGGCCATCTATGCCCGCAACTTCCTCGTCATCGAGCTCCTGTGCGTTGCCTCGCTTTGGTATCTCGGGATCACCACGATTGCGTCCATCGGCCAGCACTATCTGGAACGGAAGCTCGCGCCAAAAGGCCGCTCGAACAGCGGCAAAAATTGAGCATGGGGGGCGCCAGCGCGCAGACAATGACGCCAGAAAATCAATCAACCAAGGGATCGTCACCGCAGCGAATCCCATCAGGAAACACCAAGGAGAGACTATTATGAGACTGGGTATCGATAGCCAGAAGCTTCCCGAGTTCGTGAAACGCGGACCGCTCGCAAGCCTTGACCTTGTCAAGGAGCTTGGCCTTGCGGGCCTGTTCTTCCCGACAGTTCTCGACATGAGCCCGACGCTCGACAAGGGAGCACTTCGCGACATCCGCGAGAAAGCCGATGAACTGGGGCTCTACCTCGAAAGTGGCGTCGGCAAGATCAATCCCTATTGCAGCGCCGAGGCTCCGGAGTTCCGGGCGATCGGCGATGGCGACGTCATTCTGGGCTTTACCCGAATGATCGAGGCAAGTGCTTCCATCGGCTGCCGCGAACTATGGATCTCGCCGGGCAATTTCAAATCGGAGTATCGTGGCAGGCTGGCAAATGACCGCTTCCGCACCGACGTCACCTGGGAAGAGCAGTTGCTGGCAATCGAGAAGGTCTTGCTGAAGCTTGCTCCCGTAGCGCGCGCCAATGGTGTCCATCTCAATATGGAAACCCATGACGAGATTACGTCCTTCGAAATCCTCAGGCTGATCGAAAAGGTCGGTGAGGATTGCATGGGCGTTGTCTTCGACACGGCGAACGGCCTGCAGCGCGGGGAACATCCGGTTTACGCCGCAAAACGTGTCGCGCCATACGTTCGCCAGACCCATATCAAGGACGCCTATGTGGGCCGCGCAACCGGCGGCCTCGATTTCCAGACCCGCCCCGTCGGTTGGGGGATCGTGGATTTTGCCACGATCATTCCAATCCTGGCAGCGGCGAACCCGAATCTCAATCTCTCATTGGAAGTTGCCGCCTCCGTTGAAGACAAGCCGCGCAAGGCCAATCCGCGTCAGTGCATCGAGATCGACGACCCAGCGTGGCGCGCTGCGCACCCGGACCTCGATGCCGAAGAGCTCGACGCCTATCTTTCCCTCATCAGCACCTTTGAAAAGCGTGTTGCAGCCGGCGAGATTCCGGATTGGGAGACCTATGAGGCGACCAACTACGGCTACCCGTCCTATGAAAAGCAGGCCTATGGCTTCGACGCGGCTATCATCTTCATTCGCAATTCGGCCAGGCATATCGAGACGATCTGCGCCGATAATGGCATCGATCTTTCCCCATCCGTGGCGAAACGGCAGGCGGCCTGATTTCGACTTACGCGATGACGGTGGAGATCTCTGCCGTCATCGTGCAAAACCCAAGATCAAGTGGATTTCCAGCGCGTATCAATGTACGCAACAATATGTGTATGGATGTGATCAGATCGAGCGACCGGCCGCTCGAATGCATGCGGAGCAGGACATGAAGAAGACTCGTCGGCAGACCCCAAAATCCGCCCCCAAGGCGCCGAGCGCAGCCGAAGCGGCAGAAAATGCCAATGACGACGTCTCTGAGCGCATTCGCACGACCCTTGCCACTGCCATCGGCGAAGGCGCGCTGAAACCCGGCACCAAAATCCTCGAAGATGCCATTGCCGACCATTTCGGCGTCAGCCGCACCGTTGTCCGTGGCGCTCTCGGCGTGCTGGAAAGCGACCATCTGCTCGAGCGCAAGCGCAACCGCGGCACCTTCGTCGCAGAGCCGGGCATCGAAGAAGCCAAGGCTTTGTTCGAGGCGCGCCGCAAGATCGAACATGCGATCCTCGACCTCGTAATGTCCCGTGCCACCACCGAACAACTGGATGCGCTGGAAAAGCTGACCGACGAGGAAGAGCACATCCACCACCACGGCGACGAAAAGTCGAAGACGGTGCTTTCCGGAAAATTCCATATCGTTCTGGCGGAGCTTGGCGGCAATGCCGTCATGACCGAAATGCTATCCAAGATCGTCGCGCGCCTTTCCCTCGTCATGGCGCTCTATGAAGAAGACAAGAAGGACGACTGTGGCGCCGACCACCACCGCCTGATCGTTACGGCGCTGAAGGCGAAAGACCTGGCGAAGGCACAGGAGTTGATGGACCACCATCTCGCCGACATCGAGGGGCGCGTTAGGCTGACTGAAGGACAGGGCGATCGGCACACGTTCCTCGCCGTGTTGGAGAACTTTTCATGATGCGCCCAGATAAGAACAAGCCATAGGTATTTCGTTGCGCCCGCCGTGCGACGCGGCGTCAGAAGAGCGGAAATAATTTCCTGCGTGCAGGTGCAGCTCTCTCCGGAAGAGTGAGACGCTGGCTCTCGGGTAAACAAAAGCGTTTCCTGCCGAGAAGGCGTCATAAAAGCGATTCAGTTGCAAACGCCGTTTGCATAAGTTTGGTAATCAGGCACAGCAGATGACGCCATCTGTTTTAGTGGCACCATCGAGCAACGCCTGACCGACGCGATCACTGGAATTCGAGGCTCATCCGGGCAAGGTCGTCCCACAGGCTTTCGGCAAAGCCCCGCAGCACGATGACTTCGAAGACCTGTCCGTCGACGCGGGTGAGGTGGGCTGCGATGTGGCCGATCAGCGTCGCGGCGGAATGTCCCACCGGGAATGCTGCGAAAGACAGGTCGACCGCCGTGCCTTTGGCCAGAACCCGCTCGGCCATCTTGCCTTCGATGCGGATGCGAACGCGTCCCTGGCTCTGGTCGACACCCGTTGCCAAAGGCTCGAGCGCTGCAAGAAGCGCCTTCATATCAGCGTGAGACAGGGGGTGTTCACCGACGATGAACAATTGGCCCGGTGAGACCGCGCGTATATCGCCTGTGGCAAGGTCGCGAAGGCGGGCTTCCAAATCTGCTGCGCCGGGTGCGGCCAGAACGTGGATGATCGTGCCTTCCGGCAGGGGAGAGAGCTTGATGGCGGTGGAGGCAATCGCTCGCTTTGCGCCCAGCACCGGGCGGAGCGTCGGCCGGAAGTCAGACTGGAGATCAGACTTGAAATCAGACATGGAGTTTCTCGTTTTGAGGATCGACAAAAACCGGGTTGCAAAGGCGGGCTTGGGTAAATTCGTTGCGCAGACCGTTCCAGACCATGATTTCCTCGCCATGCCGCGCAGGGCCATTCTTGACGAGGGCGAGACCGATGGTCGAACCCAGATGCGGTGAGAAGGCGCTGGAGGTCACATAACCCTGATCGTTCTCCAGCGTTGCCGTGGCATTCTTCGCAAGAATATGCGAGCCGGTGCGGAAGGACTGTTTTGGATCAAGCGGCACGACGCCGACGAGGCTCGGGCGGTCGGTGTCGGAAAGCCCCTCGCGCTCCAGCATCCGTCGGCCAATGAAATCGGTCTTCGTGGTGGAGACCATTTTGCCGAAGCCGAGATCGGCGGGCACCACCGTGCCGTTGATTTCATTGTGAGTGACGTGGCCCTTTTCGATGCGCAGCACGCCAAGCGCCTCGACGCCATAGGGCATGATATTCTCCGGCTCGCCGGCTTCCATCAGCGCATCGGCGACGCTTTCACCGTAACCGGCCGGGACGGCAAGCTCGTAGGCCAGTTCGCCGGAGAAGGAAATCCGGAACAGGCGTCCATGCAGTTGCCCGCCAAACAAGGAGACTTCCCGGGCTGCAACGAAGGGAAAGGCCTCGTCGGAAATATCTTCATCGACGATCCTCTGAAGAATGGCGCGCGCCTTCGGCCCGGCAATCGCCATCTGCGCCCATTGATCGGTGACGGAGGCAAGCCGCACGTCGAGATCCGGCCAGAGCGCCTGCGCGCAGAATTCAAGATGGTTCATGACGCCCGCCGCATAGGCGGTGGTGGTCGTCATGAAGAAGCGGTTTTCCTCCAGCCGGCTGGTGGTGCCGTCGTCGTAGATCATGCCGTCCTCACGCAGCATCAGGCCATAACGCGCCTTGCGGACCGGCAGTTTGAGGAAAGCGTTGCAATAAACCCGGTTCAGGAATTCGGCGGCGTCGCGGCCGCAAATCTCGATCTTGCCGAGCATCGACACATCGCAGAGCCCGGCATACTTGCGCACATTCAGAACCTCACGGTCGACGCTTTCCCGCCAGCCCCTTTCGCCTTCGCGCGGAAACCAGGAGGAGCGATACCAAAGCCCGGTTTCGACGAAGACGGCCCCGTTTTTCTCGGCCCAACCATGCAGCGGCGATTTGCGCACCGGTTGGAAATGCTGGCCATGATAGGCCCCAGTCAACGCGCCGAAGGAGACGGGCGTATAAAACGGCCGGAACGTCGTGGTGCCGACATCCGCCGGGGAGACGCCGCGCGCTTCGGCCAACAGCCCGATGGCGTTGACATTCGAAAGCTTGCCCTGATCCGTCGCCATGCCGTTCGTGGTGTAGCGTTTGGCGAGTTCGACATGGCCATAACCTTCACGGATGGCGAGGCCGAGATCCTTGCGGTGAACGTCGTTCTGATAATCGACAAAGGCTTTCGCCTTGATGCCGGGGATGGACCATAGCGGTTTTGCAGGCGGGGCTACGATATCGTTTTCCACCGCGCCGAATGTCGGTGCAGCTGATGCAAAGCCGAGCTCTTGCGCCAAGGCCGCGCCCTTCCGCGCGCCATCCTCAAGGCAGGCGGCGATACCGTTTATTGCGGAAACCGCGCCGGCGAGTTCCAGCCCCTTGAGATTGCCGGGCGCCAGGAAAGCGGCATCGTCTTCCGACCAGACCGGCTTGCCGCCGCGATGGCAGGCGAGATGGATGATGGGGCTGAAGCCGCCCGACATGGCCAGCGCATCGACATTCAGGTTCTCAGCCTGGCCATTCGCATAAATCTCGATGGCGGAAAGCGACTTGCCGCCCTTGGCATTGGAGACGACACCACCTTTGATGACGCGCGCTTTGCCTTCGTAGCCCGGATTGCCCTGCTCACGGCTGTCGATGATGGCGGCCAGAGCGACGCCCTGCGCCTCCAGATCGCGGGCGAGCGCATAACCGCTGTCATTGGTGGTGAAAATTGCCGTCGCCGTGCCGGGGCTGACGGCATATCGATTGAGATAGCTGCGCATGGCGCCCGCCATCATCACGCCGGGAACATCGTTGCCGCCGAAGACCAGCGGTCGTTCTTCCGCGCCAGTGGCAAGCAGCGCCCGCTTGGCGACGATGCGCCACAGGCGCTCCACGGGCACATGGGCTTTCGGATCTGGCAGATGTTTCTGCACCCGCTCCACCGCGCCGAAGACATTGCCGTCATACCAGCCGAAAGCCGTGGTTCGCGTCAGCACCGTCACATTCGGCAGGGTTTCGAGCTCGGCAACGCATTGCGCTGCGAAATCCGGAGCGCTCTTGCCGCCGATGGCTGCCGTTTCGGAAAGAAGCCCACCGCCCGCCACGGAATGTTCATCGACAATGATGACGCGCGCGCCGGCGCGTCCTGCGGCAAGCGCTGCCGCCAGACCCGCCGCGCCGGAGCCGATCACCAGCAGGTCGCAATGCGCCCAGCATTTGTCATAGGCATCCGGATCCGCCTCGTAGCTCGCCTTGCCGAGGCCGGCGGCTTTGCGGATGAAGGGCTCATAAACCTTTTCCCAGAAGGCGGCAGGCCACATGAAAGTCTTGTAGTAGAACCCCGCACCGAGGAAGGGAGACAGAAGGCCGGTCAAGGCGCCGATATCGAAATCGAGAGAGGGCCAGCGGTTCTGGCTGTTGGCTTCCAGCCCGGCATAAAGCTCCTGCATGGTGGCGCGGGTGTTCGGCTCCGTGCGCCCGCCGCGGCCAATGGTTATCAGCGCGTTCGGCTCGGCTGCACCCGCCGTCAATATGCCGCGCGGGCGGTGGTATTTGAAACTGCGACCGACGAGTTTCTGGCCGTTGGCGAGCAGGGCGGAGGCGAGGCTGTCGCCTTCAAAGCCTGACATCGGCTTGCCGTCGAAGGTGAAGGAAAGCGGTTTGGAACGGTCGATCAGACCGCCGGTCTTCAGGCGGTTGGCACTCATGCGTTTGTCACTTTCGTCTTGTCGGCGGCGTCGCGGCAGGCGGATATCTCATGGGTGGCGGTATCGCGGGCGATGACCAGCCAGCGGCGGCAGCCGGATGTGTGATGCCAATATTCCTCATAGGCTCCGCGCGGATTGTCGCGCAGATATACATAATCGAACCATTCCTCCGCGCCGGCATCGGCGGCGGGCCTTTGAAGGGCTGCGCCCTTGATGATGAATTCTTCCCTGGGTCTTGGCCCGCAATGCGGGCAGGGCACGAGACTTGCCATTTCAGATGTCCTTGATCCGCCAGATAGCGGGATGGCGAAAACTGTGAGCGGTTTTCGCCTGAAATCCCGCTACAGATTTAGTGAAGGTTAGGCTGGGCGCCCTGGCCCTTTTCATCGATGAGATAACCGCGCCGGAAGCGATCCAGCCGGAAGGCCGTTGCCGTTTCCTGCGGTGCGCCGCGCGCCAGAAGATGGGCGAAGCAGAAACCGGAAGCGGGCGTCGCCTTGAAGCCGCCATAACACCAGCCGGCATTCAGGTAGAGATTGTCGATCGGGGTCTGGTCGATGATCGGCGAACCATCCATCGACATATCCATGATGCCGCCCCAGGACCGCAGCACCCGGACGCGCGAGAGCGCTGGTATCATCGCCTTGCCTGCCTCCGCGACATGTTCGACCGTCGCCAGATTGCCGCGCTGGGCATAGGAGTTGTAACCGTCTATGTCGCCGCCGAAGACGAGGCCACCCTTGTCCGATTGCGAGACGTAAAAATGGCCGGCCCCGAAGGTGACGACGCCATCGATGAAGGGCTTCAGCCCTTCAGACACGAAAGCCTGCAACACATGGCTTTCGATCGGCAGTTTCAGCCCGGCCATGGCGGCCATCTGCGAGGAATTGCCTGCTGCCGCGAGCGCCAGCTTGCCGCAGCCGATGAAGCCCTTGGCGGTCTCCACACCCACGACCCTGCCGTTTTCGCGGCGAATGCCGGTTACCTCGCAGCCCTGAATGATATCGACGCCGCGGCTGTCTGCGCCGCGCGCATAACCCCAGGCGACGGCATCGTGACGCACAGTGCCGCCGCGTCTTTGCAGCAGGCCGCCCTGCACCGGAAAGCGGGCATTGTCGAAATCGAGAAACGGCAGCATGGCCTTCACTGCGGCGCGGTCCAGCAATTCGGCATCTACGCCGTGCAGCCGCATGGCGTTGCCGCGCCTTGTATAGGCATCGCGCTGTGCGTCCGAATGATAGAGGTTCAGCACGCCGCGCTGGGAAACCATGGCGTTGAAATTGAAATCCTGCTCCAGGCCTTCCCACAGCTTCATCGAAAGTTCGTAGAAGGGATTGTTACCCGGCAGCAGATAATTGGAGCGAATGATCGTGGTGTTGCGACCGACATTGCCGGAGCCGATGTAGTTTTTTTCCAGCACCGCGACATTGGTGATGCCGAATTCTTTCGCGAGATAATAGGCCGTCGCCAGCCCGTGTCCGCCGCCGCCAACGATGATGACGTCATAATGCGGTTTCGGAGACACCTCCCGCCAGGCGGGTTTCCACGCCTTGTTGCCGAAAAGGCCGTTCTTGAAAATGGAAAAGGCGGAATAGCGCATCTGCGTACCTCGAACGATATCGCGCAAGCTTACCGGCGTCGTTCGAAAGGGAATTGCAAATAAGGGACATGATGATTTAAAAAAGAGACATGACGACCATCGAGCAGAAGAATGTCCAGCGTATTGGTTTCATCCTGGTTCCGAATTTCGCGCTGATGTCTTACGCCTCGGCGGCGGAGCCATTGCGCGCCGCCAATCTGATCGCCGGAACCGATCTTTACGATGTGGTTCCGCTTTCTTTCGATGGCGAGGCCGTCAGAAGTTCTTCCGGCATCACTGTCGGCTGCGAGGCACTCGCCACCGCAGGCGAGAGATGCCACACGATCTTCGTCTGCGCAGGGGGCGGGCCGCAGGACTGGATCGTTGCGGAAAATTCCTACGGCACGTTAAGGCGGCTGGCGCGGCAGGGTGTCCGGATCGGGGGCATTTCCAGCGGCGCTTATGTGCTGGCGGCGGCGGGATTGCTGGAAAACCGCGATTTCACCATTCACTGGGAGCATGCGCCGGTGCTGAAAGAGGCCTTCGACCATCTCACGCCCCGGCAGGCGCGGTTTGTTTTCGACGGGGACCGCATCACCTGCGCCGGCGGCGTCGCGCCCCTCGACATGATGCATGCGATGATTTCCCAGAGAATGGGCGCTCATTTCGCACGGCGTGTCAGCGACTGGTATCTGCACACGGCCGTGGCCGAACCCGGCGCGCCGCAAAGGGGTTCCGCCGCCGAGCGCCATGGCACCAACCATCCGGCCCTGCTGGCCGTGCTGGAAAAAATGGAAACGACCATTGAAAGCCCGCTCGACCGGCAGACCATGGCGAAACTGGCGGGAACCAGCGCGCGCCACCTCGACCGGCTTTTCGCAACCCATCTGAAAACGACATTTCTGGAAACATACCGCGCGATCCGTCTCGATCACGCCCGGCGGCTGCTGGAGCAAAGCCCGCTCTCCATTGCCGAAGTGGCCTTCGCCACCGGCTTCTCAAGCGCCGGGCATTTTTCGGGAAGCTTCAAGGCCCGGTTCGGCCATACCCCAAATACAATGCGGCAAAGATTTCCTCTGAATTAAAATAGTTTTCCTGTAAGGAAGGGAAAACACGATAATGCCGGAGGACATCATGGCGAAGGATACCACCAAAACCGAAACTGCGCAGTTCCTGTCGCAGGATCCGCATGCCATCCGCGAGCCAAGGGTCAACAATCTGGAAATGGCGATTGGCCATGAGGTGCGCGCCTATCGCAAGAAACTCGGCATCACGGTCACCGATCTTGCATCGGCCACCGGCGTTTCCGTGGGCATGCTTTCCAAGATCGAAAACGGCAATATCTCGCCGTCGCTCACGACGCTGCAGACGCTCTCAAAGGCGCTGGGCGTGCCGATCACGGCCTTCTTTCGCGGTTTCGAGGAGCCGCGCAGCGCCACCTTCGTCAAAGCGGGGCAGGGCGTGAATATCGAGCGCAGGGGCACTCGCGCCGGTCATCAATACAGCCTGCTCGGCCATATCGACAACAATACCAGCGGCGTCACCGTCGAGCCCTATCTCATCACGCTGACCAAGGATTCGGACGTGTTCCCGACCTTCCAGCATGAGGGAATGGAGTTTCTCTACATGCTGGAAGGCGAGGTGGTTTACCGCCACGGCGAGCAGCTTTTCACCATGCAGGCCGGCGACAGCCTGTTTTTCGACGCCGATGCGCCGCATGGGCCGGAGGAATTGGTGAAGCTTCCCGCGCGTTATCTGTCGATCATTTCCTATCCGCAAAGGCGACTGGGCAATGACTGAGAATTTGCCTTAGAAGAAAAAAATATTCCTGATAGTTGACGGAATGGAATTCCATATGTTAGCCCTTCATTCAGAAACGAATGGAGGTGCTTGTTGATGTGCGGCATTGTTGGACTATTCCTGAAAGACAAAACCCTTGAACCGCAGCTGGGTCAGCTGCTTTCGGACATGCTCGTCACCATGACCGATCGCGGCCCGGATTCGGCCGGTATCGCGATCTACGGAAGCGCTGCCGACGGCCGCGCGAAAGTGACGATCCAGTCGGCCGATCCGGCCGCCGATTTTTCCGGCCTTGCCGAAACGCTGAAGGAAAGCGGCGTCGATGCCGTGGTCACGGTGAAAAGCACTCATGCTGTTCTCGATATTCCCGCCGAAAAACTGGATGGTATCCGTCCGGTTCTTTCCGCAATCCGCCCGAATGTGCGCGTGATGGGTTCCGGCGACAGCGTGGAAATCTACAAGGAAACCGGTCTTCCGAAGGATGTCGTCACCCGTTTTGACGTGCGTTCCATGGCCGGCACCCATGGCATCGGCCACACCCGTATGGCGACGGAATCGGCGGTGACGACGCTTGGCGCGCATCCCTTCTCCACCGGTGCAGACCAGTGCCTGGTGCATAATGGATCGCTTTCCAACCATAATAATCTGCGCCGCGAACTGGTGCGTGAAGGCATGACGTTCGAGACCCAGAACGACTCGGAAGTCGCCGCCGCCTATCTCACGGCGGAAATGGCCAAGGGCAAGGATCTGGGCGAGGCGCTGACCGGCGCGCTCGACGATCTCGATGGTTTCTTCACTTTCGTCGTCGGCACCAAATCCGGTTTCGGCGTGGTGCGTGATCCCATCGCCTGCAAGCCTGCTGTCATGGCCGAGACCGACCAATATGTCGCTTTCGGCTCTGAGTATCGCGCTCTGGTCAATCTCCCCGGCATTGAAAATGCCCGCGTCTGGGAGCCGGAACCGGCGACCGTCTATTTCTGGGACCATGAAAAGGCCGCCTGAGACCCGTGATCGGCGCCTGTTTTGAAAGTCATATCCATGCCAGTTTTCGATCTCTCCCACACGCCGCTGCGTGAACTCAACAAGGCGCTCCACGGTCTTTCCTCGGGCGCGAACGACACCGAATTCGAAGTCGTCAATCCGCGCGGCCACCATGCCGTGGCGGTCGGCATCGACAGCCCCGTCACCGTCGATGTGCACGGTTCGGTCGGTTATTATTGCGCCGGCATGAATGATGGCGGCACCGTCACCGTGCACGGCTCGGCCGGGCCGGGTGTCGCTGAGAACATGATGTCCGGCACGGTCGTCATCGAGGGCGACGCCTCGCAATATGCCGGCGCCACCGGCCGCGGCGGGCTTCTGGTCATCAAGGGCAATGCCGCATCCCGCTGCGGCATTTCCATGAAGGGCATCGATATCGTCGTGAAGGGCAATATCGGCCACATGTCGGCCTTCATGGGCCAGTCCGGCCACCTCGTCGTCTGCGGCGATGCGGGCGATGCGCTTGGCGATTCCCTTTATGAGGCGAAGCTTTTCGTGCGCGGTTCGGTGAAGAGCCTGGGTGCCGATTGCATCGAGAAGGAGATGCGGCCCGAACATCGCGAAAAGCTCGCTGAACTTCTCGACAAAGCCGGTGTCACGGATGTCGGCCCCGGTGAGTTCAAGCGCTACGGCTCGGCACGCACGCTCTACAATTTCAACATCGACAACGCCGACGCGTATTGAGGCGAGGGACATTCCGATGAGCTATCACAACCCCTTCACCCCGCCGCGCAAATCCGCAACTTTCGATGACCATACACTGGCGGAAATCCGCCGCGCGGCTGCGACCGGCATCTATGATATTCGCGGCGCGGGCACCAAGCGCAAGGTGCCGCATTTCGACGATCTCCTGTTTCTCGGCGCGTCCATCTCGCGTTATCCGCTCGAAGGTTATCGCGAGAAATGCGATACGACAGTTACGCTCGGTACGCGCTTCGCGAAGAAGCCGATCACGTTGAAAACGCCGATCACCATTGCCGGCATGAGCTTCGGCGCTCTGTCAGGCAACGCCAAGGAAGCGCTCGGCCGGGGCGCGACCATCGCCGGCACCTCAACCACGACCGGCGATGGCGGCATGACGGATGAGGAGCGCGGCCACAGCCAGACGCTGGTTTACCAGTACCTGCCCTCCCGTTACGGCATGAACCCGAAGGATCTGCGCCGTGCGGACGCCATCGAGGTCGTCGTCGGCCAGGGCGCGAAACCGGGCGGCGGCGGCATGTTGCTGGGCCAGAAGATTTCCGATCGCGTCGCCAATATGCGCAACCTTCCGAAGGGCATCGACCAGCGTTCCGCCTGCCGCCATCCCGATTGGACCGGCCCGGATGATCTCGAAATCAAGATCCTCGAACTGCGCGAAATTACCGACTGGGAAAAGCCGATCTATATCAAGGTTGGCGGCGCACGGCCCTATTACGACACGGCGCTGGCGGTGAAGGCCGGTGCGGATGTGGTGGTGCTGGACGGCATGCAGGGTGGCACGGCGGCCACGCAGGATGTCTTCATCGAAAATGTCGGCATGCCAACGCTCGCCTGCATTCGCCCCGCCGTGCAGGCGCTTCAGGATCTCGGCATGCACCGCAAGGTGCAGCTCATCGTCTCCGGCGGTATCCGTTCGGGTGCGGATGTCGCCAAGGCGCTGGCGCTGGGTGCCGATGCGGTCGCTATAGGCACTGCGGCGCTGGTGGCGCTGGGCGACAATGATCCGAAATGGGAAGACGAATACCAGAAACTCGGCACCACGGCTGGCGCTTACGATGACTGGCACGAGGGCAAAGACCCCGCCGGCATCACCACGCAGGATCCGGAGCTTGCCGCTCGCCTCGATCCCGTGGCCGCCGGCCGCCGTCTTGCCAATTACCTGAAGGTCATGACGCTCGAGGCGCAGACCATCGCGCGTGCCTGCGGCAAGAACCATCTCCACAATCTGGAGCCGGAAGATCTGGTGGCGCTGACGATGGAGGCTGCCGCCATGGCGCAGGTTCCGCTGGCGGGAACGAACTGGTTCCCCGGGAAAGGCAGCTTTTAAGCCATAAAGAACGGACGGGCGCATTTGGGAGGATGTGCCCGTCTTTTTTCGATGAAGTGTCTGATATTCAAAAAAAGGGGAATGACGTGACACTGGACCTCTCCAAATTTGCTGCCGAAAAGGGCATCAAATATTTCATGATCAGTTATACCGATCTGTTCGGCGGCCAGCGCGCCAAGCTGGTTCCTGCAGAAGCGATTGCCGATATGCAGAAGGATGGCGCAGGTTTTGCGGGCTTCGCCACCTGGTTCGATCTGACGCCCGCCCATCCCGATCTTTTTGCCGTGCCCGACGCTTCCTCGGTCATCCAGCTTCCGTGGAAAAAGGATGTCGCCTGGGTCGCTGCCGATTGCGTGATGGAAGGCCAGCCGGTGGAGCAGGCGCCGCGCGTGGTGCTGAAAAAGCTCATCGCTGAGGCGGCGAGCGAAGGGCTCAGGGTCAAGACCGGCGTGGAGCCGGAATTTTTCCTGATTTCGCCTGATGGTGCGAAAATCTCCGACGAATACGACACGGCGGAAAAGCCCTGCTACGACCAGCAGGCGGTGATGCGCCGTTATGATGTCATTGCCGAGATTTGCGATTACATGCTGGAGCTGGGCTGGAAGCCCTACCAGAATGACCATGAGGACGCGAACGGCCAGTTCGAGATGAACTGGGAATATGACGATGCGCTGCAGACCGCAGACAAACATTCCTTCTTCAAATTCATGGTCAAATCCGTCGCCGAAAAGCACGGGCTGCGCGCCACCTTCATGCCGAAGCCGTTCAAGGGCCTGACCGGCAATGGCTGCCATGCCCATATTTCGGTCTGGGACCTCGACGGCAAGGTCAATGCCTTTGCCGACAGGGAAATGCCGTTCGGTCTGTCGGCCAAGGGCAAGACGTTTCTCGGCGGCATCATGAAACATGCGTCGGCGCTTGCGGCCGTCACCAATCCGACGGTCAATTCCTATAAACGTATCAACGCGCCGCGCACCATTTCCGGCGCGACCTGGGCGCCGAATACGGTGACCTGGACCGGCAATAACCGCACCCATATGGTGCGCGTGCCCGGGCCGGGGCGGTTCGAACTGCGCCTGCCGGATGGCGCCGTGAACCCCTATCTGCTGCAGGCCATCATCATCGCCGCCGGCCTTTCCGGTGTCCGCTCCAAGGCCGATCCCGGTCCGCACTACGATATCGATATGTATCGCGAGGGCCACAAGGTCACGGACGCACCGAAGCTGCCGCTCAACCTTCTCGATGCGCTGCGCGAATATGAGAAGGATGCGGAATTGCAGCAGGCTCTCGGCACTGAATTCTCCAAGGCCTATCTGAAGCTCAAGCAGGGTGAGTGGAACAGCTATTGCTCGCAATTCACCGCCTGGGAGCATCAGACCACCCTCGACGTCTGAGCCCGATTTTCCCCGCCGCCCTTGCGGCTTTTCCCCGCGCTGATCAAGAGCGCGGGGTTTTTCACTAAAGCGCGTCGCGTCCAATCTGCTTCATGCCACGCGCTTTTGATCTTTGTTTTTAATCATGTCTCCCAAAACCGCTGCACACTTTTGGGAGACATGCTTTATCGATGACAGAAAGAGTGCCAGATGACGAACTTCGTCCTGACCGTGACATGCAAATCCACCCGCGGCATCGTCGCCGCCCTTTCAGGCTTTCTCGCTGAGAAGGGGTGCAACATCGTCGACAGTTCGCAATTCGACGATCTCGGCACCGGTCGTTTTTTCATACGTGTGGGTTTCATTTCCGAGGAGGGTGCGACACGCGACGCCTTGATGGCCGGGCTTGCTCCGATCTCGGAAAAGTTCGGCATGGAGGTGGCGCTGCACGACCAGGCAGAGCGGATGAAGGTTCTTTTGATGGTGTCGCGCTTCGGCCATTGCCTCAATGACCTGCTCTACCGCTGGCGCATCGGGGCGCTGCCGATCGATATTGTCGGCGTCGTCTCGAACCATTTCGATTATCAGAAGGTCGTCGTCAATCACGACATTCCGTTCCACCACATTCCGGTGACGAAAGAGAACAAACCGCAGGCCGAAGCCCGGATCATGGAGATCGTGGAAAGCTCGGCTACGGAACTCATCGTGCTGGCGCGTTACATGCAGGTGCTTTCCGACAGGATGTGCGAGGCGATGTCAGGCAGGATCATCAATATCCACCACTCCTTCCTGCCGTCCTTCAAGGGGGCCAACCCTTACAAGCAGGCCTATCAGCGCGGTGTGAAGCTGATCGGCGCGACGGCGCATTATGTGACTGCCGATCTGGATGAGGGACCGATCATCGAGCAGGATACCGTGCGCATCACCCATGCCCAGTCGGCCGAGGATTACGTGTCGCTTGGCCGCGACGTGGAGGCGCAGGTGCTGGCGCGTGCCATACACGCCCATATTCACCGTCGCGTATTCCTGAACGGCAGCCGAACCGTTGTGTTTCCCCCAGGTCCCGGCTCTTACGCTTCGGAAAGAATGGGATGAGCATTCTGCGTGAGCCGTGCTGATGTTGCCATAAAGAGAGCACGGCGCTAAATAAGTTGGTACGCCATAATACAAAAGCCATTTCTCGCTCTTGTTCGTAACCGCGTTGCGACGAAACGGGAGGTGTCAAACGAGGTGATACCATGACAGATGCTTCCCACGGAACTGCCATTCGCGTTGAGCGCCCGACAAAGACGCTGAGGGAACTCGCGCTCGACAAGGTCCGTGACGCCATCGTGAACGGTTATTTCCGCCCGGGCGACCGTCTGGTGGAGCGCGATCTCTGCGCCCAGCTCGGCGTTTCCCGCACCATCGTTCGTGAGGTCCTGCGGCATCTGGAATCCGAGGGGCTGGTGGCGAATTTGCCGAACAAGGGCCCGATGGTCGCAATGCTCGATCTCGATGAGGCGAAGCAGATTTATGAAATTCGCGGTGCGCTGGAGGGAATGGCGGCACGCCTTTGTGCGGAGCGCCGCGATCCTGCCATCGTGGAAGCGCTCGAAGCTTCGCTCAGTCATATCCGCGAAAGCTATGTCGAAAGGGATATGCCGGGCGTTCTGGCGCATACCTCGTCCTTTTATCAGACGCTGTTCAGCAAGATCGACCGGCATGTCGCCTGGGGCGTCGTCAACCTGCTGACGGTGCGGATCAACCATCTTCGTTCGATGACGATCAAGACGAAAAGCCGCGATACCGAAGGTCCGGCGCAAATGGAAAAGATCGTCGAGGCCATCCGGCAGGGGGATGGAGACGCCGCTTACAAGGCGGCTCTGGACCATGTCGCGAGCGCAAGCGCGATTGCGGAAGCTGTTCTCATCGCCCAGAAGACCGGCAAAGAGTAACCTCTTCCGCCTCGTGTGCGGCTAAAATTTCCGGCGCAGTATCTAGTCTGCGTCGGCAACTATCCCCGCAAGCGTGGTTTGCAGCATTTCCCGAACGGCAGCTACCGGATCGTTGAGCGGCTGGTCGTCGCGGTAAAATGGCACCGCCGTCCGGACACGCCGGTAAAGCGTATCGGTGCCGGGCGCACGGCCGCCTTCGTCTGGCTGCATGTCGTAAGCCTGCGCGGCGCTCATGATCTCGATTGCGAGAATGGTTTCCAGATTGCCGATAATCGAAAGCGTCTTATCGGCGGCGGCGGTAGCATGTGTCAGTATATCCTCCTGCAAGGCGGAGGTGATGCCGCCATCGAGGCTGGCGGGGGCGGCGAGGCGGCGGTTTTCCGCGGCAAGTGCTGCGGCCGTGTACTGGATGATCATGAAACCGGAACAGACACCATCGTTTTCCGCCAGAAAGGCGGGCAGCCCGCTGACAAGCGGGTTGACGAGCCGGTCGATACGCCGCTCGGAAATCGCCGCAAGTTCGGCCGCGGCCGTCGCCAGCCCATCCATGGCAAGCCCGAGCGCCGCACCGACGGCATGGGCCTGGGAATGGACCTCGGGCGCTTGCGGCGTGCCGCCGACGACCGGGTTGTCCGTAACACTCGCGAGCTCGCGGTCTACGACGTCCGCGATCTGCGCGACGCTGTCGCGAACGGCGCCGTGCACCTGCGGCACGGCGCGCAGGCTGAGCGGATCCTGCGTGCGCGATCCGGCCGACCGGGCAAGAAGCGGGCTTGCCGCCAGAAGCTGGCGCAGGTTTGCGCCGACGGTCTGGATGCCGGGTGAGCTGCGCAGTGCCAGCGGCCCTGCGGCGAAGGGATCGGCCTGCGCACCAAGGTTTTCATAGCTCATCGCCGCTGCCGCATCGGCCCAGCCAAGGAGCGAAGTCGTGCGGGCGAGCGCGAGGCTGGCGAGGCCGGTGGCGCAGGGTGTGCCGTTGACGAGGCTCAGCCCCTCCTTCGCCTGCAGAACCATGGGTTCGAGGCCGAGCTTTTCGAGACCCTGCCTGCCGCTGATGAGTTCGCCGCCGTGGCGGGCCCGGCCTTCGCCGATCAGCACCAGCCCTATCGCCGCGGCATGGGTGAGGTAACCCACCGAGCCCTTTGACGGAATGACAGGAAGAATATCGGCATTCAGCAGGGCCAGCAGCGCTTCGACCGTTTTGACCTGCACGCCGGAATAACCATGCGCGAAGTTGTTGATCTGGGCGGCCATGATGGCGCGCGTTTCTTCGCGCCCGAGCGGTTCTCCGACGCCGCAGGAGTGGCTGAGCAGGATGTTGCGGGAGAGGGCCTGCTGCTGCGGGATGTCGACGATCACATCGCAGAGCGCGCCGACACCGGTATTGATGCCGTAACCGCGCACCCGTTTTTCGACGAGTGCATCGACGATGGCGCGGGCTTCGGCAATGCGCCGCCACGCTTTGTCCGACAGGGAAAGCGTCGCGCCCTTTGCAACAGCGGCGATCTCTTGCCAGGTGAGGGCACGATCGATGGTGATCGTATCAGCCATGCTGGCCTTCTCCCGCACCCGTGCGGCGCTCCACGAAACGGGCGACATAGTCGTTTGCGGGGCTGTTGAGGATCTGGTCCGGCGTTCCCACCTGCACCAGCTTGCCGTCCTTCAGGATCGCGATCTGCGCGCCGATACGGAGCGCCTCGTCGAGATCGTGGGTGATGAAAACAATGGTCTTGTGCAGGTTCTTTTCGAGCTGCAGCAACTGGTCCTGCATATCAGCGCGGATCAGCGGATCGAGCGCCGAAAAGGCCTCGTCCATCAGGATGACGTCAGTATCGGCGGCCAGCGCGCGGGCGAGGCCGACACGCTGCTTCATACCGCCGGAAAGCTGGTGCGGAAACTTGTCCTCATAGCCAGAAAGGCCGACGGTCTCGATCCATTTCATGCCGATGGGCCGCGCATCGGCCTTGGTCAGCCCGCGCACACGCTGGCCATAAACGACGTTCTGCAACACGGTGCGGTGCGGCATCAGGCCGAAATTCTGGAACACCATGCTGACGCGCCGGTTGCGGAAGTCGCGCAGGTCCTTCGGTTTCAGCGCAAGAACATTGTCGTCGCCGACAAGAATCTCGCCGCTTGTCGGTTCGATAAGGCGGTTGATGTGGCGCACCAGCGTCGACTTACCGGAACCGGAGAGGCCCATGATCACGAAAATGCGGCCGCCCGCTATATCGAGGCTGACATTGTCGAGCCCGACGCTGCATCCCGTCTTTGCCAGGATGTCACTTTTCTCCGCGCCCTGCTGCGCCATGGCGAGCGCGGCCTTCCAGTTGCCGCCGAAGATCTTGGACACGTTGCGGATATGGATATCAGTCATTGCCCATTTCCTTCCGGCTGGATCGGCCAAAACCCTGGGTGATACGATCGAGCACGATTGCGAGAATAACGATGCCGAGGCCCGCTTCGAGGCCCTTGCCGACATCGAGCGTCTGGATGCCGTTCAGCACCTGCTCACCAAGGCCGCGCGCGCCGATCATCGAGGCGACGACGACCATGGAGAGCGCCATCATGATCGTCTGGTTGAGGCCGGCCATGATCGTGGGCGTGGCGAGCGGCAATTCGACGCCGAAGAGGATTTGTCGCGGGCTGCCGCCAAATGCGGTTGCCGCCTCCACCACTTCGCGGTCCACCTGCCGAATGCCGAGATCGGTCAGGCGGATCAGCGGCGGCACGGCGTAAACGATGGTGGCAAGCACGGCCGGGACCTTGCCGAGGCCGAAAAGCATGATGGCGGGAATGAGATAGACGAAGCTCGGCATGGTCTGCATGACGTCGAGCACCGGCAGGGTGATGCGCCTTGCCCATTCGCTTTTGGCAAGCAGGATGCCCATGGGCACGCCGATGACGATTGAGATGAGGCTGGCAATCAGCATCAGCGCCAGCGTCTGCATCGTCAGGTCCCAGAGACCGAGTGCGCCGACGATGAAAAGCATCACCGCCACCATGAGGACGAGCGAAATCTTCTTCGCCGCGAACCAGGCGAGCACCAGGAAGACTAGAAAAATGACCCACCACGGCAGACCGCGCAGCACCCATTCCACGAAAAGGATCGCCTGCAGGATCGTCTGCGAGATCGCCTTGAAAACGGAGCCGTAATTCACCACCAGCGAACGCACGATCTCATTAATCGGGCCTCGGATGGAAATATGAAAAACTTCGGGAAACATTGGTGTCGTCCTCGCGCCTGCCGACCCCATGTCCGGTAGCCGGCCCCTGTCCTGACGGGAAAATGCGCGCCGGAAGCCCGGCGCGCCTGCGATGTTTACTTGACGGCGGCTTCGATACGCGCCTTGGCGTCCGCAGAAACCCAGCTACCCCAGATATCGGCCTTGGTCTGAAGGAAGGTTTTGGCAGCGGCTGTCGCGTCGACCTGCTTGTCGGTCATATAGGCAAGGCTGGAGTTGATCTCCGCCAGCGGGAATGTCGCCTTTTCAAGGATCGCGATAATTTCCGGCGCTTCCTTCGCAAAGGTGCTGTTCACGCCATAGGCCACCTCAACGGAAGGGAAGGCGCAACCGGCGTCGCGCTTTCCATCGGCGCTCGTCAGTTCCTTCCAGCAGGCGTCGCTATAGGCCGGCTCCTGCAGCTGGACCAG
This sequence comes from Agrobacterium sp. CFBP 3001, assembly GCF_027871605.1. Taxonomy (NCBI): domain Bacteria; kingdom Pseudomonadati; phylum Pseudomonadota; class Alphaproteobacteria; order Hyphomicrobiales; family Rhizobiaceae; genus Agrobacterium; species Agrobacterium sp. CFBP 3001. The sequence continues at coordinate 151,998 of NZ_JAQAHD010000011.1, read as the reverse complement.
CTTGTATTTGCCCATGATTGCCGTTGGGCTCCAGTAATAGAACAGCATCGGCTCGCCCTGGAGATAGGCGGCGGCAATTGCGGCGTCGAGAGCGGTGCCTGTGCCGGGGCGGAAGTTCACATAGTTTGCTTCCAGCTTGTAGGCCTGCAGCTTGGCGGTGTTGACGCCTTCGCAGGTCCAGCCCGAGGGGCAATTGAGGAAGCGGCCCTTGGTCGGCTCTTCCGGATCCTTGAACAGTTCGACGATCTTCGGGTCGGAAAGCTGGTCGACGCTCTTCAGGTCCGGCGCCTTGGCTTCGATGCCTTTTGCCGGGTCGCCCTTGACCAGATATTCCGGCACGAACCAGCCTTCGGCGGCGCCGACGAAGGTCTTGCCGACCGATGTTACCTGACCGGCTTCCGCGGCCTTGTTCCAGACGTCGGAGCGGCCGATCCATTCTTCAGCGAAGATCTGCACATCGTTATTGGCGGTCGCCTGTTCCAGCGTCACGGAGTTGCCGGGAATGGAATCGACCTTGCAATCATAGCCCTTGGAGAGGATTTCCTTCATGACTTCGGTGATGAAAGCGCCGCTTTCCCAGTCGATGCCGGCGAAGGTGATGGTCTTTCCAGCGGCGCAATAGCCTTCCGCTTTCGCGGACCCGGCATAGGCTCCCATGATGAGCGCGGTGGTGGCCAGCGCGATTTTCAGCTTTGAATTCAGCATTGCATTCCCCTTTTGGTTTGATGATTGGCAAGTTGCTGGCATGCGTTTTGTGGCTTCAGCCGGGCGTGCCCTGGGCAGATGTCCACCCCTCAGCCCGGCGGTCATTGGTGCATTTCATGTCCCGTCGAAATCGGCGGGCGGGCGCTCGTCGAATCAATATGGAATTCGATGTTCACCTTGGAGCGGCGTGTCGGAAGTTCACTATACAACTTTGAGAAATTCATATGCTTCCCGCGCATTGGCCATTCCGAGTCGAAGGCGTATGCGGTTGGCGGGTTCTGGCAAGGGCGGTCTTTCAGCGCATATTGCGCGACCGAGCCGTCGAGCATAGCTTCGGCATCGGTATGGCAGCTCCTGCCGTTGCGCTGGGCGGGCATTCGAATATCGCCCCGACTATCGGCGGGAGACTTGCGGCCGCTGGAGATTGAGTCTTCGCTTGCCATTATTTTCCCCTCAAGTTGTATATGTAACTTCACATATTTGCGAAAGACAAGCAAGATAGGATGTGATAATTTTGTGCTTGCGCGGATTCTGGCTGCGTTTTGTGCAGTCGCCCGATTTTTAGGAGTTTCAATGCTGCCCGTCACCGAAAACGAGTTTCCTGTCTCGGGCGATCGCTCCTCCCTGCCGCTGTATGAGCGGGTGAAAGAACAGATCAAGGAAAAGATCGCCAGCGGTGAGTGGTTGACCAACCACAGGATACCCTCCGAAAACGAGATCGTCGACATGCTGGGTATCAGTCGCATGACGGCAAACCGCGCCCTGAGGGAGCTGGCAACCGAGGGGGTAATCGTTCGCGTGCAGGGGCGCGGGTCTTTTGTTGCCCCGAAAAAGCGAAGCGCCGGCATGATGGGCGTGCGCAACATCGCCGACGAGATCAAGGAGCGCGGTTCGACGCATCGGCCTAGCCTGATCCTCGCCCAGACGGAAGTTTGTGGTCCCGATCTCGCAACCGCGCTGGAGATCGCCGTGGGAGCGAAGGTTTTTCACTCCATCATCGTGCATCACGAAGACGATGTGCCGATCCAGCTTGAAGATCGCTTCGTCAATGCGGAGATCGCTCCCGATTATCTGATGCAGGATTTCAATACGCTTACCCCGAATGCCTATCTGACGGCGGCGGCGCCGATTTCGCGGACCGAGCAATTCATCGAGGCCGCATCGCCCCAGCCCTGGGAATGCAAATTGATGGCCATCAGCCGAAACGAGCCGTGCCTTCTCGTGCGCCGCAGAACCTGGTCATCGAGCCGCGCCGTCACGTCCGTGCGGCTGCTCTATCCGGGTTCCCGATATCGGCTTGAAAGTCAGGAATAGAGGCGGCCAGCCTCGGCTGCCCTGATCTTCCGGAACATTATCGCAGTATAAGGCGGCCACTTGCGCATCTAGCCCGGCTGATGACGCCCCGGTCAAATCTGCCCCATTTTCCCGCCTCCAATCGTTGCTTGCCAAGTGCAATTGGTTGCCCACAGCGCTCGACTTGTCGGCGACGACAATCCCCCAGAATTCCACTGCTCGCCCTTGCGGGATTACGGTACTTGACAGTCATATATTATGGCATACCATAAGCCATCATATTTACGGAGAGAGCGCTGATGTCCATCCAGATCCGCAAGACCCTGCTGCAGGTCGAAACGACGTTGATTGAGGGGGGCAAGGCTGCCGCAGCGCCGTTGAAGCTGTTCGCCGCCATTGCGGTCGTTAAGAATCCTTGGGCGGGCAAAGGTTTCGTGGTCGATCTGAAGCCGGAAATTCACGCAGGCGCGCCGGTACTTGGTGAATTGCTGACGAAGATGATCCTTGACGCTGTCGGTTCCGGCGAGGCGGTGGAGGCCTATGGCAAGGCGGCCGTCGTGGGGCTGGATGGTGAGATCGAACATGCTTCCGCGCTCATCCATACGCTGCGCTTCGGCAATCACTATCGTCAGGCGGTTGGCGCCAAATCCTATCTCGCTTTCTGCAATACGCGCGGCCCCGGCAATGCGCCGATCATGATCCCGCTGATGGACAAGAATGATGAGGGCCGCCGTTCGCATTATCTGACGATCCAGACGGCCATTCCCGATGCCCCGGCTGCGGACGAGATCGTGGTCGCGCTCGGTGCTTCCGTTGGCGGCCGTCCGCATCATCGCATCGGCGACCGTTATCAGGATCTCAAGGATCTCGGCCAGGATGTCGCCAATCCGGCCGGCGTTTGAGGCGAACGCCAATGCAAAGGGTCGCCGACACGTCACGGGTCAACGGTGCAAAGACAGGCGCCGCCACGCTCCCCCGGAAAACGACCGGAGGCGGGGCCGCCTATTTCGAAGCCGGCGCGGGCGAGAATCTGATCCTCATCCACGGTGTTGGAATGCGGCTCGAAGCCTGGACGCCGCAGATCGAGGTGTTTTCGAGGACGCACCGCGTCATCGCGGTCGACATGCCCGGCCACGGCGGCAGCGAACGTCTTGCGGCCGGCAGCACTCTTGAGGATTTCGTCGGCTGGTTCGGCCGGTTTCTCGACGACATGCGGATAGAGCGCGCCAATGTCGCCGGGCATTCCATGGGTGCGCTGATTTCCGGCGGGGCAGCCGCGACGCTTGGAGATCGCATAGCGCGTGTCGGGTATCTGAACGGTGTTTATCGCCGCGATCCCGTTGCGAAGGCGGCGGTGCTTGCGCGTGCGGCGGCGATCCGCACCACGGGCGTGGACAAGGAAGGTCCCTTGCTGCGCTGGTTTGGCGATGATCTGAAAAGCCAGCACGCCCGGGAATTGACGCGAGGCTGGCTGGAAATGGTCGATCCGGAAGGTTACGCGGTCGCCTATACCGCCTTTGCGGGCGGGGACGAGACCTATGCCGACCGCTGGCCTTCGGTCACCTGCCCGGCGCTTTTTCTGACCGGTTCGGACGATCCGAACTCCACGCCCCTGATGGCGGAGCAGATGGCGGCGATCACGCCGCGCGGTTATGCCCGCATCGTCGAGGCGCACCGGCATATGGTCAATCTGACCGCACCCGAAACCGTCAATGCATTGATGGCCGAATGGCTGGCTTTAGAGGAGGAGCCGCAATGACCGTTGCAACCCTTGACCCGCGCGCCCTGCGCGACGCATTCGGCGCCTTCGTGACGGGGGTGACGATCGTTACCACCCGCGACGAAGCCGGAAAGCCGGTGGGTTTCACCGCAAATTCCTTCACCTCCGTCTCGCTCGATCCGCCACTGCTGCTGATCTGCCTTGCCCGCACCTCGCGCAATTTCGCGACGATGACGGGTGCGAAAAATTTCGCCGTCAATATTCTGTCGGAAGGCCAGAAGGACCTGTCCAATACGTTCGCCCGGCCGGTTGAAGATCGTTTTGCTGCCGCCACCTGGTCGGATGCGCCGGCAGGCTCACCGGTCTTTGCCGATGTTGCAGCCTGGTTCGAATGTTCGATGAAGGAGGTTATCGAGGCCGGAGACCACGTCATTCTGCTCGGTCGTATCGACGCTTTCGAGAATAGCGGTCTGAACGGTCTCGGTTATGCGCGGGGCGGTTACTTCACGCCGATGCTGGCAGCGAAGGCGCTTTCGGCTGCGGCGGAGGGTGAAATCGCTGTCGGCGCGGTTCTTGAGCGGCGCGGCGAGATTTACCTCGTCGGGGAGGATATGCTGTCGCTGCCCGGCTGCGTCGTGACGGGCGGCGATCCGGTGGCGGCGCTGACGGCGCGGCTGGAAGAGCTCACCGGACTGCCGGTCAGGACGGGCTTTCTTTACTCGGTTTATGAAAACAAGGCGGATGGGCGTCAGCACATCGTCTACCACGCGCTGGCAGATGGGGACGACGCGCCGCGCCAGGGCCGTTTTCTGTTGCCCGGCGCGCTGGCTTCGGCAAAGTTCGACTCCGGCGCGACGGCGGACATTGTCAACCGGTTCGCGCTGGAAAGTTCAATCGGCAATTTCGGTGTCTATGTCGGTAACGAGACTGCCGGCAGGGTCCATCCCATCTCGATGAAGGCGGCAAACCCATGAAATTCTCCCTCTTTGTCCATATGGAACGGCTGGACGCCTCGCAGAATCACAAGACGCTCTACGAGGAGTTCGTAACGCTTTGCGAAATCGCCGATCGCGGCGGCATGCATGCCATCTGGACCGGTGAACATCACGGCATGGATTTCACCATCGCCCCGAACCCCTTCGTGACGATCGCCGATCTGGCGCGGCGCACCAGGACGGCGCGTCTCGGCACGGGCACGGTGATCGCGCCCTTCTGGCATCCGATCAAGCTTGCCGGCGAAGCCGCGATGACCGACCTCATCTGCGATGGCCGTCTCGATATCGGCATTGCGCGCGGTGCTTACTCGTTTGAATATGAGCGATTGCTTCCGGGCCTCGATGCCTGGGGCGCCGGCCAGCGTATGCGCGAGCTGATCCCGGCCGTCAAAGGTGTGTGGGCGGGCGACTATGCCCATGACGGCGAGTTCTACAAATTTCCGGCCACCACCTCTGCTCCCAAGCCATTGCAGCAGCCCTTCCCGCCGATCTGGGTGGCGGCGCGTGATCCGAATTCGCATGAATTCGCCGTCGCCAATGATTGCAACGTGCAGGTGACGCCACTCTGGCAGGGCGATGACGAAGTGGAAACCCTGATGGGCCGTTTCAACGATGCCTGCGCCAAGAACCCGGAAAAACAGCGGCCGAAAATCATGCTGCTTCGCCACACCTATGTCGGTTCCGATGAAGCCGATATCGCCCAGGCGGCGCATGAGATGAGCGTCTATTACAATTATTTCTTCGCCTGGTTCAAAAACGAAAAACCGATCCATCAGGGTCTGATCGAGCGTATTGCGCCCGAAGACATCGCCGCCAACGCGATGCTTTCCACCGATGTCATGCGAAAGAACAACGTCGTGGGCAATGCCGATGAGGTGATTAGCCGGCTTAAAGCTTACGAGGCTATGGGCTATGACGAATATTCCTTCTGGATCGATACGGGCATGAGCTTCGAGCGTAAGAAGGCCTCGCTGGAGCGCTTCCTTTCCGATGTCATGCCGGCTTTCGGGGAGTAACGCGATGCGCAGTTTCCAGTGCTATATCGACGGACGTTTCGAAGATGGTGAGGCGCGTTTCGCAAGTCTCGATCCCGCAAGCGGCACTGCATGGGCCGAAATGCCGGAAAGCCGCGAGGCCGATGTCGGCCGTGCGGTCGAGGCCGCGCATCGGGCGCTTTACGAAGATGCAGGCTGGTCGAAACTGACGGCGACACAGCGTGGGAAGCTGCTCTACCGGCTCGCCGATCTGGTCACTGAGAATGCGAAGACGCTCGCCGAACTCGAAACCCGCGATACCGGCAAGATCATCCGTGAGACCTCCGCGCAGATTGCCTATGTCGCGGATTATTATCGTTATTATGCGGGTCTGGCCGACAAGATCGAGGGCGCCTATCTGCCGATCGACAAGCCGGATATGGATGTCTGGCTGCGGCGCGAACCCGTGGGCGTCGTGGCGGCCATCGTGCCGTGGAACAGCCAGCTGTTTCTCGCCGCCGTCAAGATCGGCCCGGCACTCGCGGCCGGCTGCACCCTTGTCGTCAAGGCCTCGGAAGATGGGCCTGCACCCCTTCTGGAATTCGCCCGGCTGGTGCATGAGGCCGGTTTTCCCGCCGGTGTGGTCAATATCGTCTCCGGCTTCGGCGCGTCCTGCGGCACGGCGCTCACCACCCATCCGAAGGTGGCTCATATCGCCTTTACCGGCGGTCCGGAAACGGCGCGTCATATCGTGCGCAATTCGGCTGAAAACCTCGCTTCCACCTCGCTGGAACTCGGCGGCAAGTCGCCGATACTCGTTTTTGCCGACGCCGATCTCGAGAGCGCCGCCAATGCGCAGGTTGCGGGAATTTTCGCCGCGACCGGCCAGAGCTGCGTCGCCGGCTCGCGGCTGATCGTCGAAAGAAGCGTCAAGGATCGGTTCCTCGAGATTCTGAAGGCGAAGGCTGAGGCGATCCGCATCGGCTCGCCGCTGGATATGGCGACGGAAGTAGGCCCGCTGGCGACGGAGCGCCAGAGGAAGCACATCGTTTCTCTGGTTTCCGCCTCCGTGGACGCGGGCGCCAAGGTTGTCACAGGCGGTGCGGTTGTAGACGGCGACGGTTATTTCTATCCGCCAACCATTCTCGATTGCGACGGCATTCGTTCGCCATCGATGGAGAAAGAGTTCTTCGGTCCCGTTCTCTCGGTCGTTTCGTTTGAAACCGAAGCGGAAGCCATCGCGCTGGCCAATGACACGGTCTACGGGCTTGCCTCAGGTGTCTTCACGCAGAATCTGACCCGCGCTCACCGCCTGATGAAGGCGATCCGTGCCGGCATCGTCTGGGTGAATACCTACCGTGCGGTCTCGCCGATTGCGCCTTTCGGCGGATTCGGCCTGTCGGGCGACGGACGCGAGGGCGGGCTTGCGGCGGCGCTCGATTACACGCGCACCAAGACCATATGGCTGCGAACCTCCGATGATCCGATCCCCGATCCCTTCGTGATGCGGTGAAGCCCATGTTTTACGAAATCCGCACTTACCGGCTGAAGAACGGCGCCATCCCCGCCTACCTCAAGGTGGTCGAGGAAGAGGGCATCGAAATCCAGAAGAGCCATCTCGGCGAGCTGGTGGGTTACTTCTTCTCCGAGATCGGCCCGATCAATGAGATCGTCCATATCTGGGCCTTTTCGAGCCTGGATGACCGCGAGGAAAGGCGCGCACGGCTGATGGCCGATCCGCGCTGGTTGTCCTTCCTTCCGAAAATCCGCGACCTCATCGAAGTCGCCGAAAACAAGATCATGAAACCGGCGCGGTTTTCACCGCTGGGGTGAAATGCGCCGGTCGCGACGTGCATACCAACAAGAAGCTCTAAAACGGAGTAAGGGAACATGAAATTGAAACTGGTATTGACGACATGCGCCGCTCTTTTTGCCCTTGGTGCATCCGCCGAGGCGAATGATCTGGTTTTCTCCAGCTGGGGAGGAACCACGCAGGACGCCCAGAAGGCGGCCTGGGCTGAAAAATTCATGGTGTCGACCGGCATTAACGTGGTGCAGGACGGCCCGACGGACTACGGCAAATTGAAAGCCATGGTCGAGGCGAACGGCGTGACCTGGGATGTGGTCGATGTCGAGGGCGATTATGCCGCGCAGGCCGGCCCGAAAGGCCTGTTGGAGAAGCTCGATTTTACCGTCATCGACAAGACCAAGCTCGATCCGCGCTTCGTGACGGACTACTCCGTCGGCAGCTTTTATTATTCCTTCGTCATCGGCTGCAATGTCGATGCCGTGGCCGCCTGCCCGAAGAGCTGGGCGGATCTGTTCGACACTGCGAAATTTCCCGGTAAACGAACCTTCTATAAATGGTCGGCACCGGGCGTGATCGAAGCCGCCCTTCTGGCCGATGGTGTGGCCGCCGACAAGCTTTATCCGCTCGATCTCGACCGCGCTTTCAAGAAGCTCGATACGATCAAATCCGATATCATCTGGTGGTCCGGCGGTGCGCAGTCGCAGCAGTTGATTGCATCTGCGGAAGCGCCCTTCGGCAGCGTCTGGAACGGCCGCATGACGGCGCTTGAAAAAAGCGGCGTGAAGGTGGAAACCTCCTGGGAGCAGAACATCACCGCGGCGGATTCCCTCGTCGTTCCCAAGGGAACGAAAAACAGGGATGCGGCGATGAAGTTCATCGCGCTCGCCACTTCTGCGCAGGCGCAGGCGGATATGGCGACCGCGACGGGTTATGCGCCGGTCAATATCGAATCCGCCAAGCTGATGGATCCGGAAACCGCCAAGACCCTGCCGGACCAGCAGACGGCAAGCCAGGTCAACGCCGATATGAACTACTGGGCGCAGCATCGCGACGAGATCGGCGAGCGCTGGTACGCCTGGCAGGCGAAGTAAGATAACGGCGCGGGCCGCGACAGGCGCCCGCGCGATTTTCCACGTCCGGGAGGTTTGGGCATGGTCTCGCTTACCGATGAAACAGTCAGCCCGAAAGCGAAGGTGCGGATGCCTTTCCGGCCCGGCAATTTTACGGCTACCCTGCCGGCGCTTATCCTGCTTGTCCTGTTCTTCGTGGTTCCGGTTCTGATCCTGCTGTCGCGCAGCGTCACCGAACCCGTTTTCGGATTGGGCAACTATGCCGCCCTGCTGGGAAGCTCCACCTATCTGAAGATATTCTTCAATACCTTCGCGGTGTCGGCGCTGGTAACTGTCGTGTCGCTGGCGATCGGCTTTCCCGTCGCCTGGGCGCTCGCCATCATGCCGGCGCGGCTCGCTTCCATCGTCTTTGCCATATTGCTCCTGTCGATGTGGACCAATCTTCTGGCGCGCACCTATGCGTGGATGGTGCTGTTGCAGCGCACGGGCGTGGTGAACAAGACGCTGATGGGGCTGGGCATCATCGATCAGCCTCTGGCGCTGGTCAATAATCTTACCGGGGTAACGATAGGCATGACCTATATCATGCTGCCCTTCATCATCATTCCGCTCTATGGCGTCATCCGCAAGATCGATCCGGCCATTCTTCAGGCGGCGGCCTTGTGCGGGGCGACACGCTTTCAGGCGCTGACCCGCATCCTCATTCCGCTGGCAGCGCCCGGCATGATTTCCGGCGCGCTGATGGTCTTCGTCATGTCGCTCGGTTATTTCGTTACCCCGGCGCTGCTCGGCGGTACGGCGAACATGATGCTGGCCGAACTCATAGCGCAATTCGTCCAGTCGCTCGTCAACTGGGGCATGGGCGGGGCGGCCGCACTGGTGCTGTTGGTGGCGACGCTGACGCTTTACGCCATCCAGCTCAAATTTTTCGGCGCGGCCGGGGCAGGGGGGCGCTGACATGCTTTTGAACTATAACAGCCTCGGCCTCTGGAAATGGCTGCTCCTCCTGATCACGGTGCTGACGACGGCATTTCTCATCCTGCCCATCGTTTTCATCGCAGCGCTGTCTTTCGGCTCGTCGCAATGGCTGATCTTTCCGCCGCCCGGCTGGACATTGAAATGGTATGCGGATTTCTTCGCCGATCCGCGATGGCTGGAGGCCGCCTGGACGAGCCTGCGCATCGCCCTCATGGTCACGGTGCTGTCCGTGCTGATCGGTCTTGTCGCTTCCTTCGGGCTGGTGCGCGGCCGTTTCATTGGGCGTAACACGCTTCGCGCGCTGTTCATGACGCCGATGATCCTGCCCGTCGTGGTGCTGGCGGTGGCGCTTTACGCCTTTTTCCTGAAACTTGGCCTTGCCGGCACGACCGCCGGTTTCGTTATTGCCCATCTCGTCGTGGCGCTGCCTTTTTCCATTCTGGCGTTGACCGGCGCGCTCGAGGGTTTCGACAAATCGATTGAGGATGCGGCGGTGCTGTGCGGCGCAAGCCCGTTGCAGGCGAAAATCCGCATCACGCTTCCCGCCATCAGCCACGGCCTGTTTTCGGCGGCGATCTTCTCCTTCCTAACCTCGTGGGATGAGGTGGTGCTGGCGATCTTCATGGCAAGCCCGACATTGCAGACGCTGCCGGTGAAGATTTGGGCAACGCTGCGTCAGGATTTGACGCCGGTGATCGCGGCCGCCTCCACGCTTCTCATCGCGGTGACCATCATTCTCATGCTGCTTGTCGCGGCTGTGCGAAAAGGACTGAAAACATGACCAAACCGCTCCTGCAGATTCGCGGCATCCGCAAGCAATACGGACCGGTCGTCGCCGTTCAGGACGTCAATCTCGACGTGCAGCCGGGCGAGTTCATGACATTTCTCGGGCCGTCCGGTTCGGGCAAGAGCACGACGCTTTATATCCTTGCCGGTTTCGAGCAGCCGACATCGGGCGATATTCTGCTGAACGGCGAAAGCCTGCTGTCGACGCCGTCGCACAAGCGCAATATCGGCATGGTCTTCCAGCGCTACACCCTGTTTCCGCATCTGTCGGTTGGCGAGAACATCGCCTTTCCGCTGAAGGTCCGCCGTAAGAGCAAGGCGGAAATCGATGCGAAGGTGAAGGAAATGCTGCGGCTTGTCCGTCTCGAAGGTTTCGAAGACAGAAAACCGGGGCAAATGTCGGGCGGCCAGCAGCAACGTGTGGCGTTGGCGAGGGCGCTTGCCTATGACCCACCGGTGCTCTTGATGGATGAGCCGTTGTCGGCGCTCGACAAGAAGCTGCGCGAAGAAATCCAGTTCGAAATCCGCCGTATTCACCAGCAGACGGAAGTGACGATCCTCTACGTTACCCATGATCAGGAAGAGGCCTTGCGTCTTTCCGATCGGATCGCCGTGTTTTCCAAGGGGGTAATCGACCAGATCGGCACGGGACCGGAGCTTTACGCCCACCCGGCGACCCGTTTCGTGGCTGAATTCATCGGCGACAGCGACTTCATCGCCTGCGATCTCCTCGCCGCTTCGGGCGGCAGGGCGACGGTGTCGCTCGGTCGGGATATCGTTTTCGATCACATTCCGGTGCATGGCGAAGCCGCGCCGGGAAAGAAAGCGGCGCTGATGCTGCGCCCGGAGCGGCTGCAGCTCAGCCGTAACCGGCCGGTCGCCGCTGCCGGTTTCCAGGCCACGGTCAGCGACATCACTTTCCTCGGCAACAATGTCCATGTGGTGGCCCATACCGGCTCGGGTGAGCCGCTTGCGGTTCGCCTGCCTTTCGGCCATGAGGCGATTTCTGGCCTCAGCCGTGGCGACCTCGTGCATCTCGCCTTCGATCCGGCCTCGGCGCAGGTCTTCTGTTGAGGGATGGGCCATGAATCTGAATGATCCCACACTCTTCGGCGAGAAAGTGCCGGTGGCTGGCCGCTGGGTTGGTTGCGATGGCCGTGAAACGGCGGCAATCCTCAATCCCGCGACCGGTGAGATCGTTGGGCGGGTTCCAGAACTCGGTGCGAAGGAAACGAGAGAAGCAATCGCTTCCGCCGTGATCGCCCAGAAGGAATGGGCCCGCCGCACCGCCGGCGAGCGTGCGAATATCCTGAAGGAATGGTTCCGGCTCGTCATGGAAAACCGTGACGATCTCGGCATGATACTGACGCTGGAACAGGGTAAGCCGCTCGCGGAAGCCAAAGGTGAGATCGCCTATGGCGCAAGCTTCATCGAATGGTTTGCCGAGGAGGCGCGGCGAATCCATGGCGAGACAGTGCCCGGCCACCAGCCGGATAAACGCATTCTGGTTCTTCGCCAGCCCGTGGGCGTGGTTGCGGCCATCACGCCATGGAATTTCCCCAATGCCATGATCACTCGCAAGGTCGGCCCGGCGCTGGCCGCCGGCTGTGCAGTGGTGCTGAAACCGGCGCCGCAAACACCGTTTTCTGCCATTGCCCTTGCCATCCTTGCAGAGCGCGCCGGCCTGCCGCTTGCGCTTTTCAGCATTTTGACGGGGCCAGCCGCAGAGATAGGCGGGGAGATGACGGCAAGCCCGGATATCCGCCTTCTGACCTTTACCGGCTCGACGCGTACGGGCGAACATCTTTACCGGCAATGTGCGCCGACGATCAAGAAACTGGGGCTGGAACTCGGCGGCAATGCACCCTTCATCGTCTTCGATGACGCCGATCTCGATGCCGCTGTCGAGGGCGCGATCCTCGCCAAATTCCGCAACAATGGTCAGACCTGCGTTTGCGCCAACCGTTTTTATGTGCAGAGCGGCGTCTATGATGCTTTCGCTGAAAAATTCGCAGGGGCCGTCGCGCAATTGAAGGTCGGTAACGGGTTGGAGGAGGCAAGCATTCTTGGGCCTCTCATCGACGCAAACGCCGTTGCCAAAGTGGAGGCCCATATTGCCGATGCGCTTTCGAAAGGCGCCGAGATCGCCACGGGCGGCAGAAGACACGCGTTGGGCGGCAATTTTTTCGAGCCGACGATCCTGCGCAATGTCGATGCCGGCATGCAGGTGGCGCGCGAGGAAACCTTCGGGCCGCTTGCGCCGCTCTTCCGCTTCGAGGATGAGGCGGATGTCATTGCGCAGGCGAACAATACCGATTTCGGCCTCGCATCCTATTTTTATGCGCGCGATCTGTCGCGGGTCTTCCGCGTTGCGGAGGCGCTGGAATATGGCATGGTCGGCGTCAATACGGGGGCTATTTCCACCGCCGAGGCGCCTTTCGGTGGTGTCAAGATGTCTGGTCTCGGCCGGGAAGGGTCACGTCACGGCATCGAGGAATATACCGAGCTCAAATATGTCTGCATCGGTGGCGTCGGCTGAGGCCGGGCCGCGAAGAATGATGCCTATGCCAGCAGCCCACGCATGATCAGATCGAGATGAATTTTCAGGACAGCCTGTCTGTCCAGAATGCGCCGGTCGTTGAAAATCAGCCGAAACACCAATGTTCCGACCATGGGTGACATCACCACTTTGGCGAGTTCGGGAGGATTGGCCCTGAACCTTTTTTTCGCCACGCCCTCCTCGAGGACCGTATCGATGCGCGTAAAGACAGGCGCCATCAACGTGTCATGGTGCTGGTCGATGAGATCGGGAAATTTTGCGCCTTCCGCAAGGATCAGGCGGAACAGTTCCCGCATCTTCTTGTTGTCGACGAGGGAATCGAACAGGAACTCCAGCAGCAGACGAAGCTCCTCGACCGGGTCGTCGGATGTATGCGTATAGGCATTGAACGCCTCCTGGAATGGCAGGGAGGCGTGCTTGACCATCGCTTCGAAGAGCGCCTCCTTGGTTTCGAAATAGACGTAGACCGTCCCTTTCGTCACCCCCACCCGTTCCGCGATGTCTTCCACCCGCGTCGCGGTAAATCCCCTTTTGGTGAATTCCTCGAATGCGGCATCGAGAATTTGCAACGGACGTTGTATCTTCTGTTCAGCACGTGTCAGTTTTGCTTTCGCCATGGCCCCGGATCCTTCTTTATTTTCGACGCGTGCCCTTCTGTCCGTCGCGATTGGCGGAAATGAGAGATGGGTTTGCCTATAGCACCGGCGCAAAAACCGGAACGATTTTTGTGAAGGCGCGCGCATGCTTCACTATGCCGGAACATTGCCAATGCGCCCGCAGGTATGAGCCGGACGACGAGAATGATCATTCGGGAACCCGTGCCGATACTCCGGACAGCTCCCCGATCAGCGGCATAAGAATTTCATTGACTATTCAGTCAGTCAAATATTATAGGATGAGGCGAAGATCAAGAGGTCACCATGAGAACTATTCTTATCGCGGCGGCGCTTGGCGGTATTTTCGCCCTGTCGTCCTGCAGCAATGAAGAGCCGCCCGCCGAAAAGCCGCTCCGCACCGTCGATGTGGTCGCGGCTGAGAAAAAACCCGTTGATCGCGGTAGCGTCATCACGGGCGAAGTAAAGGCGCGGGTCCAGACGGACCTGTCCTTCCGGGTCAGCGGCAAGATCACCGAGCGGCTGGTGGATGTGGGCGCGCGGGTGAAGACCGGGCAATTGCTTGCCCGCATGGATCCCGAAGAGCAGAAGGCCGATCTCGATGTCGCCCTGGCCAACCTGCAATCAGCGGAAGCGCAGCAGACGCAGGCGCAATTGACGTTCGACCGTCAGCAAAGTCTTTTCAAGACGCAGGTGACCTCGCGTTCGGCGGTAGACAAGGCTCAGGAAACCCTTCTCACGACGCAAGGGGCGGTGAGATCGGCGCAGGCGCAGCTCGATACGGCGCGCGATGCCCTGTCCTATACGGAACTCAGGGCGGATGCGGATGGCGTTATCACCGCGCGCAATGTCGAAGTCGGCCAGGTGGCGCAGGCCGCCCAGCTCGTCTTCACGCTGGCGCATGACGGGCCGCGCGATGCGGTTTTTGATGTTTATGAATCCCTGTTCCTCGAGCGTGATATCGACAATCTTGTCAATGTCAGCCTCCTGTCGGACCCCGCCCGCAGCGTTGCGGCGCCGGTGCGGGAGATTTCTCCGACGATCGACCCGGACAATGGAACGATCAGGGTCAAGGTCGGCCTGAACGGCGATATGACCATGCCGCTCGGCGCGCCCGTATCCGGCCATTTCCGCTTCAAACAGGTCGATGCGATTGAGCTTCCGTGGTCGGCGATGACGTCGCAGGACGGCTTCCCCGCCGTCTGGGTGGTCGATCCGCAATCCTCGGAAATCGCCATGCGGCGCATCGAGGTCGTCGATTACGAGACCGGTCAATTCGTCATCACGCAGGGGCTTAATTCCGGCGATCTCGTCGTCACCGTCGGCACCAAATTTCTCCGCGCCGGTGAAAAGGTCGCCTATGAAAAGGGGCAGGCACAATAATGTCCAGTTTATACAAAAGCTTGTTTTTGGTGGCTGTGGCGATTGCGGTTTCCTCCTGCGAGGACAAGCAGGAAGCCGCCGCCGAGGCGCCGCGTCCCGTGCTTTCCGTCGTCGTGGAAGAGAAGCCGGCCGATGCCCTGCGGCTGACCGGCACGGTGGAATCGCGCATTCAGACCGATCTCGGCT
Organism: Agrobacterium sp. CFBP 3001; assembly: GCF_027871605.1. Lineage (NCBI taxonomy): Bacteria > Pseudomonadati > Pseudomonadota > Alphaproteobacteria > Hyphomicrobiales > Rhizobiaceae > Agrobacterium > Agrobacterium sp. CFBP 3001. The sequence goes on along the minus strand of NZ_JAQAHD010000011.1, from coordinate 136,924 downwards.
TTCGCGTGCTCGGGCGCATCATCGCCCGCAATGTCGATGTCGCCGATCTGGTGAAGAAGGGCGACGTAGTTGCGTCAATCGATCCGCTCGCGCTCGAGCTTGCGGTGAAGAGCGCGCAATCCGACCTCTCCAATGCGGAAGCGCAGCTGGCCAATGCAGTGACGACCGAGCAGCGCCAGCGCGTGCTGGCCGAAGCCCGCAGCGGCACGGAAGCGGCGCTGGAAGAGGCCGAGCAGGCCACCCGCACCGCCAATGCGTCCGTCGCCAAGGCCCGCGCCAATCTGGACAAGGCCGAGGAACAGCTGGGTTATGCGCAGCTTCATGCGGAATTTGACGGTGTGGTGACGGCAACTTCGGGCGAAATCGGTCAGGTCGTCTCGGCCGGGCAAACGGTCGTGACGATTGCCCGCCCGGAAGTGCGCGATGTGGTGGTCGACGTTCCGCAATTTGCGGCGCAGCGTCTGGAGATCGGCTCCGCCTTCGAGATCGCCCTGCAGCTCGATCCGAAAATTCGCACCACCGGCGTGGTCCGCGAGATTGCTCCGGAAGCCGAAACGGCGACGCGCACGCGCCGCACGAAGATCAGCCTCCAGGATGCGCCGCCAACATTCCGGCTGGGGTCCGTTGTCACGGCCTCGGTGCTTGCGGCATCCGAACCGCAGATCATGCTTCCGTCATCTGCCCTGCTGAAAACGGACAATGGATGGGGCGTCTGGATCGTCAATGCCGATACGGCAACGGTAACGCTCCGCCCGGTCACGATAGAGGGTGAGCCTGCCGAAGGCGGCAGCGTGCGCATCACCGGCGGCGTCAAGCCCGGCGAACGTGTTGCCAGCGCCGGCGTTCACAAGCTTAGGGATGGACAGGCCATCAGGATCGATCAGGAGGTCCGTCAGTGAAGAAATTCAATCTCTCCGACTGGGCGCTCGAACACCGTTCGCTCGTCTGGTACTTCATGCTGGTTTTCGTTCTTGCCGGCGTTTTCTCCTATCTCAACCTCGGCCGCGAGGAAGATCCGAACTTCACCATCAAGACGATGGTGATCAGCGCGCAATGGCCCGGCGCTTCCGCCGAAGAAGTGGCGCGGCAGGTGACCGACAGGATCGAGAAGAAGCTCGAGGAACTCGACAATCTCGATCATCTGCGCAGCCAGACTGTCGCCGGTCGCACGACGATCTTCGTGGAGCTGGTGCCGGAAACCAAGGCGCGCAACGTCGAGCCGACCTGGGTGCGGGTGCGCAACATGATCGGCGACATCAAGGGCGATTTCCCCTCGGGCGTTGTCGGTCCCTTCTTCAACGACCGCTTCGGCGATGTTTATGGCAATATCTACGCTTTCACCAGCGACGGTCTCAGCCAGCGACAATTGCGCGATCTGGTGGAAGATGCCCGTGCGAAGGTGCTGACCGTCGACAATATCGGCAAGGTCGATGTCATCGGCGCGCAGGACGAGACGATCTATCTGGAGTTCTCCACGCGGCAGATCGCGGCGCTCGGCATCGACCAGCAGTCGATCATCAAGACGCTGCAAGCCCAGAACGCCGTCACGCAATCCGGCTTCGTCAATGCCGGGCCTGAGCGCGTCGCGCTGCGCGTCAGCGGCCAGTTCACCTCGGAAGACAGCCTGCGGTCCATCAATCTGCGGGTCAACAACCGGTTTTTCCCGCTGACGGAAGTGGCGACGATCCGGCGCGGTTATGTCGATCCGCCATCCTCGCTGTTCCGCTTTAACGGCCAGCCGGCCATCGGCCTTGCGATCGGCATGAAAACCGGCGCGAACCTGCTGCACTTCGGCGAGGCGCTGGATGCGCAGATGAAGCGGGTGGTTGCGGACCTGCCTGTTGGCGTCGATGTGCATCGTGTGTCCGATCAGCCGGCCGTGGTCGATGAGGCAGTCTCGGGCTTCACCTCGGCGCTGTTCGAGGCCATCGCCATCGTTCTCGTCATCAGCTTCATCAGCCTTGGCCTCAGGGCCGGCATGGTGGTTGCCGTTTCCATTCCGCTCGTGCTGGCGATTACCTTCGTCTACATGGAATATACCGGCATTTCCTTGCAGCGTATCTCTCTGGGCGCCCTCATCATCGCGCTCGGGCTTCTCGTCGACGATGCGATGATCGCCGTTGAGATGATGGTTGCGCGGCTTGAGGTCGGAGACGATCTCAGGAAAGCGGCGACCTATGTTTACACCTCGACCGCTTTCCCGATGCTGACCGGTACGCTGGTCACCGTTGCCGGCTTCATTCCGGTCGGTCTCAACAACAGCGCGGCGGGTGAATTCACCTTCACGCTTTTTGTGGTGATCGCCGTTTCGCTGATCGTGTCATGGATCGTCGCGGTCCTGTTCACGCCGCTGCTCGGCGTGACGATCCTGCCGAAGACGATGAAATCGCACCACGAGAAAAAGGGCCGTTTTGCCTCCGCCTTTTCGTGGCTTCTTGGCCGGGCGCTGCGCTGGCGCTGGGTGACGATTATCCTCACCATTGCGCTGTTCGGCCTTTCTGTCGGCGGCATGAGCCTTGTGCAGCAGCAGTTCTTCCCGTCATCCGACCGTGTGGAGCTGATCGTTGACTGGAACCTGCCGCAGAACAGTTCCATCGCCGAAACCAACCGGCAGATGGCGCAGTTCGAGCAGGAAATGCTCTCCAAGAATCCGGATATCGACCATTGGACAACCTATGTCGGCGAAGGCGCGCCGCGTTTCATCCTGTCCTTCGACGTGCAGACGCCGGATGTCACCTTCGGCCAGACGGTCATCGTCACCAAGGGGCTGGATGTGCGTGACAAGGTGCGCGCCGAGCTGCAGGACTATCTGAACAAGACTTTTATCGGCACCGACGCCTTCGTGAAACTGCTCGATATCGGTCCGCCGGTCGGAAAGCCGGTGCAATATCGCCTCAGCGGTCCGGATATCCAGAAGGTGCGCGAGCTCGGGCAGCAATTGTCGGGCATCGTCGGCGAACACCGGCTGCTGTCCAACATGGTCATGGACTGGAACGAGCCGACGCGCGTGGTGAAAGTGGATGTTCTGCAGGACAAGGCCCGCCAACTCGGCGTCTCGTCGGAAGACATCGCTAATGCCATGAACAGCATTGTCGAAGGCTCCACCGTCACGCAGGTGAGGGACGATATCTACCTCGTTAACGTGGTGGCGCGGGCGCAGCTTTCGGAGCGCGGCTCCATCGAGACCTTGCAGAACCTGCAATTGCCGGCAACCAACGGCAAGGCCGTGCCGCTCTCGGCAATCGCCAATTTCCGTTATGAGCTGGAGCAGCCGACCATCTGGCGTCGCGACCGGATCCCCACTGTCACCGTCAAGGCTGCCATTATCGGTCCAACGCAGCCAGCAACGATTGTGGAGCAGCTGAAGCCGAACATCGAGGCGTTCCAGAAAACGCTTCCCGTCGGCTATACGCTGGAGACGGGCGGCTCGGTGGAATCCAGCGCGGATTCGCAAGCGCCGATCGTCGCTGTCGTCCCCATGATGCTGTTTGCGATGGCGACGATCCTGATGATCCAGTTGCAGAGTTTCAGCCGGCTGTTCCTGGTCTTTGCCGTGGCGCCGACAGCCCTGATCGGCGTCGTGGTGGCGCTGCTCTTCTCCAATGCGCCGATGGGTTTCGTCGCCATTCTCGGCGTGCTGGCGCTGATCGGTATCCTGATCCGCAACTCGGTCATCCTCGTCGTGCAGATCGAGCATCTGAGAAGCGAAGGGGTCTCGGCATGGCGTGCCGTCATCGAGGCGACCGAACACCGCATGCGGCCGATCATGCTGACGGCGGCGGCGGCCACACTTGCCCTCATCCCCATCTCCCGGGAAATCTTCTGGGGTCCGATGGCCTATGCGATGATGGGCGGTATTGTGGTGGGTACGGCGCTTACCCTGCTCTTCCTGCCGGCGCTCTATGTCGCGTGGTTCCGCATCCCACGTGAGGATGACAAGCCGGAGGCAGCGGAAATCAAGGCGTAATATCTGACGCGGAGCGAGGGTGCGGCGATACTGCACCCTCGCTCCAACAAAAATATCCGCCGTCGTTGTTCCGGCGGGCAGGATAATGTTAGGAAGGTCGGCTTGGCCGCGAGAGCGGCGGCCGTCCTTTTGCGTTTGGACGGTTGTCTGGTTTTGCGTTGATATTGCGAACATATTGAGAGTGCGGAGGGTTTAAAGATGGGCGGGTTGTCGGATTGGCTGTCGGATGCGCAGCCGATCAATCGCAAGAATGCCGCAGAAGCGGTGTTCGATGATATCCGTTCCGCCATCACCTCGGGGCAGCTTGCGGTCGGCACCCGGCTGCCTTCCGAAGCCCATCTGGCCGCCCGATATGGCGTCAGCCGGCCGATCATTCGCGAGGCTTTGCGGTCGCTCCAGACCCTGGGGCTGACACAGACCCGCACCGGAAGCGGCACCTATGTGATGACGCCGACCCCGCCTTCCGAATTGAATTACGGCGCCTATTCCGCCCGCGATCTGATTGAGGCCCGCCCCTTCATCGAAGTTCCTGCGGCCGGTTGGGCGGCGTTGAGGCGAACGAATGCCCAGCTGGAAGTCCTGCTTGACCTCTGTGATCGGATGGAAGCCGAAGAAAGGCCGCATCCCTGGGTGCTGCTGGATGGGCAATTCCATTGCGCCATTGCGGAAGCTTCGGCCAACAGGCTGTTTGCCAAGGTGGTGGCCGATGCCCGTGAGGCGCTGTCCCAACAGTCAGAGATGGTCAACCTGATGGCCGGCCGACGCGTTGCCTCGAATTTCGAGCACCGCCGGATCGTCGAGGCGATCCGGCGGGGTTCAGCGCCTGAGGCGCGGGAGGCGATGGAGCTTCACCTTGGGCAGGTGAAGCAGGTGGTGACCACGATTATTGGCGAAGATCGGCTTCGCCAGCCGTGACGGCGGGCAAGTTGGCAAGGTGCCGCGGGCTCAGCGCCTGCTGCAATTGCGCATCGGTGAGATAACCGCGTTCCAGAACCACCTGCGGCACGGTGCGGCCGCTGGCAAGTGCTTCCTTCGCCACTTCGGTCGCCGCATAATAACCGATCAACGGGTTGAGCGCGGTGGCGAGACCGATGGATTCTTCCACGCGCTGCGCCATGATCGCCGGATTGGCGACGATGCCGTCGACGCAGCGTTCCGCCAGCGTGCGGCAGGCGGCGCTGAGCTGGCTGATGCTCTGTGAAAGCGCGCGCACGATGATTGGCTCGAAAGCGTTCAACTGCAACTGCCCGGCTTCAGCGGCCATGGTGATGGTGATGTCATTGCCGATCACCGCATAGGCCACCTGATTGACCACTTCCGGAATGACCGGATTGATCTTGCCTGGCATGATGCTGGAACCCGCCTGAACGGAGGGCAGGGTGATTTCGCCAATCCCGGCGCGCGGGCCGGAAGAGAGGAGGCGAAGATCGTTGCAGGTCTTCGACAGCTTCACGGCGACGCGTTTCAGCACACCGGAGAGATGCACGAAGGCGCCGGGGTCCTGGGTGGCTTCGATGAGGTCTGCCGCCGTCACCAGAGGTCGTCCGGTCAGTTCCGCCAGATGCTGGCAGGCAAGCTCGGCATAACCACGCGGTGCATTCAGCCCGGTACCGATGGCGGTGGCGCCGAGATTGATCTCGTGCAGAAGTGCTGCGGATTCGATGAGGCGCGCCTGATCTTCTCCCAGCATCACCACGAAGGTGCGGAATTCCTGGCCGAGCGTCATCGGCACGGCGTCCTGCAATTGCGTTCGCCCGATCTTGATGAAGCCGGCAAATTCCTGCGCCTTGCGGTCGAAGGCATCCTTCAGCACGCCCATGGAAGCCGCCAGATCGTCGATCGCCTCGATCAGGCCGACATTGATCGCGGTCGGATAGGCGTCGTTGGTCGACTGGCTGAGATTGACATGGTCATTGGGGTGAAGGCGGGCATAATCGCCTTTTTCGCGTCCGAGCAGTTCGAGCGCACGGTTGGCGATAACCTCATTGGCGTTCATGTTGGTGGAAGTGCCGGCTCCGCCCTGAATTTCATCCACCACGAACTGCTCATGCAGCGCGCCGGCGCGGATTTCGCGGCAGGCCTCGGCGATGGCTTCCATGCGTTCCGTGTCGAGAAGGCCGAGCTCGTGGTTTGCGCGTGCCGCCGCCTCCTTCACATAGGCCAGTCCCCGGACGAGATAGGGGTTGTGGCCGATGGTCACCCCGGTGATCTTGAAGTTTTCCACAGCGCGTGCCGTGTGCACGCCCCAATAGACATCCGCCGGAATTTCCTTGGTCCCGAGCAAATCATGCTCCTTGCGCGTCACGCTCACTTTTTCCTCCACTGGCTTTTAAGCGTTGCTATATCTGTAAAGCTGTCTTACAGATTTTTGACCTTAATTGGGGTGGAGGAGAAGGTCAATCATATCGAATACGCTTGACGAACGGCATTATCTGCCATTATGAGGGGCGAAAATCTGTCATGCAGCTTTACAGCGCGCATGAGCATGCATGCTGGCCATATTCCAGCGCGGACTGTGCCAGTTTCATTTTCATTTCCGGCTTATCGCCGACTGCAAGCACTTTATCGGGAGGATAAATATCCATGCATTCTGGGAAAACGGCGTCTGCCGATCGTGAGGTCTTCGTCGAAGAAGATCTCGGTTACCACAAGGCCCTCAAGCCGCGTCAGATTCAGATGATCGCCATTGGCGGCGCCATCGGCACCGGGCTTTTCCTCGGTGCGGGCGGGCGTCTGGCACAGGCAGGCCCGGCGCTGGTGTTTGTTTATGCGCTTTGCGGCTTCTTCGCTTTTCTGGTGCTGCGCGCGCTCGGCGAACTGATCATGCACCGTCCGAGCTCCGGTTCCTTCGTGTCCTATGCCCGTGAGTTCTACGGCGAGAAGATGGCCTTCGCGGCCGGCTGGATGTATTGGCTGAACTGGGCCATGACTTCTGTGGCGGATGTGACCGCCGTTGCCCTCTACATGAATTTCTTCAAGCAATATGTTCCGTGGCTTGCGGGTATCGACCAGTGGGTCTTCGCGATGACGGCGCTTCTGGTCGTGCTGGCCATGAACATGCTGTCGGTGAAGGTCTTTGGTGAGCTCGAATTCTGGTTCAGCCTCATCAAGGTGCTGGCGCTTGCGATCTTCCTCGTGGTCGGCATTTATTTCGTCATCTTCGGCACGCCCATTGAAGGCCATGTCACCGGTTTTAGCATCATCACCGATAATGGCGGTTTTTTCCCGAACGGTATTTTGCCAGCCTTCGTCATCATACAGGGTGTCGTCTTCGCTTATGCCTCCATCGAACTGATCGGCACGGCGGCAGGCGAGACGGAAGACCCGCGCAAGGTCATGCCCCGCGCCATCCGCGCCGTGGTCCTGCGTCTCGTGGTCTTTTATGTCGGTTCGGTGCTGCTGTTCGCGCTGCTTCTGCCCTATACCGCTTACAAGGCCGGCGAGAGCCCCTTCGTCACCTTCTTCGGTTCCATCGGCGTGCAGGGCGCTGACGTGATCATGAACCTCGTCGTTCTGACCGCCGTGCTGTCCTCGCTCAATGCCGGACTTTATTCCACCGGCCGCATCCTGCACTCGATGGCGGTTTCCGGCTCGGCGCCAGCAGCACTTGCGAAGATGAACAAGAACGGCGTGCCCTATGGCGGCATCGCGGTAACCGCCGTCGTCACCGTTCTCGGCGTGGCGTTGAACGCCGTCGTTCCCGCTTCGGCCTTCGAGATTGCGCTCAACCTCTCGGCGCTCGGCATCATCTGCGCATGGGCCGTCATCGTGCTCTGCCAGTTGAAGCTCTGGCAGCTTTCCAAGCGTGGTGAACTCGTGCGTCCGGATTTCCGCATGTTCGGCGCGCCGTACACCGGCATTCTCACGCTCATCTTCCTGTTCGGCGTGTTGGTGCTGATGGCCTTCGATTATCCTGTCGGCTCCTGGACCATCGCCTCGCTGCTGGTCATCATCCCGGCGCTCGTCATCGGCTGGTATCTCTTGCGTGACCGCATCTACCGTCTCGCGGACGAACGTGCGGGAGCATCACAGTGAGCGGGCAGGACGCAACGCCTCTGGTGGCGGTCATCGCCACCGGCGGCACCATCGCCAGCCGGCGTGGTGCCGATGGCGTGAGCACGCCCAGCCTTTCGGGTGAGGACCTGCTGGCGCTGGTTCCGCAGATCAACGCCCGGCTGAAGCCGGTCGACCTGATGGCGAAGGATTCCTCCAGCCTGACACTGGCAGACATGCAGCGCATCAGCGATGCGGTGGGCGCCGAGCTCAATGATCCCGGCGTTGCCGGCATCGTGGTTTTGCATGGCACCGACGCCATGGAAGAATCCTCGCTGCTCGTGCATTTGCAGCGGGCCATCACAAAGCCGGTGGTCTTCACCGGCGCGCAGTTTACGGCAGACCATAAGGACGCGGATGGGCCGGCCAATCTGGCGCGGGCCATAGAAACAGCGCTCGATCAGGCGAATGCCGCAAAAGGCGTGCTCCTCTCCTTCGGCGGCCGCTGTCTGCCGGCCTGGGGGCTTTATAAGCTGAGCGCGGATGAGGCGGATGCCTTCCGCTCCGCCCGGCCGCTGGCTGCTGCCGCAATGCTGCGGCTTTCCGCCCCGGTAACCGATCAGCGCGTCGATATCGTCGCCATTCATCCCGGCTGTGACGCGACCCATATCGATGCAAGTCTGCAGGCGGGCGCGCAAGGCATCGTTCTTGCCGCACTCGGTTCCGGCAACGCCAATCCGCGTATCGCCGAAGCCGTGAAGCGCTGCGCCGAACGCGGCGTTCCCGTCATCGTTTCCAGCCGCGTGCCGGAAGGGCGGCTGGTGGCGACTTATGGCGGCGGCGGCGGCGGGCATGATCTTGTCGCGGCGGGCGCCGTGCATTCATCCACGCTTCGCCCGGGCCAGGCCCGCATTTTGCTGGCAGCGCTGCTGGCCGGTAAAAGCCCGGCGGAAACCATCGTTTCCGCTTTCGGTGATAGCCCGCTCTCTTAGAGCACTTCCAGAAAAAGTGGACCCCGGTTTTCCGTCCGGAAATGCGTCAAAACTCTAAGTAGCGGCAGCGATGCCCGCGACCGGCGGGCATCGAAATTCCTATAAGATTCCTATTTTATTGCCTCTGTGGCCGTCTCGAACCTTTATGCGGTTCGGGTGCATTCTTCTGTGCGTGAAGGGATGGTGTTCCCTTCTCAGCCAGAAAGAGTGAAAAGCGACGTCCCACATGACGGCGCTTTTCTTCCTGTCCGGCTCCTCGAATAAAAAGGAGTCCCATCGATGATGGATGTTGTTCTGATCGGCGCAGCCACGGTGTTTTTCGCCCTCTGCTTTGCCTATACGCGCGCCTGCGACCGGCTTTAGACGGAGGCTGCGATGACATTCGACTATATCTTGAGCGGCGCCGTCACGGTCTTTATCGCCGCCTATCTCACCTATGCTCTCATTCGCCCCGAACGTTTCTGATCGGGAAGCGGCGGTTCGCGCGGCGGAGAGAAAAATGGAATCGGATCCGCCGCTCTCTCTTTCTGTCCGAGCATCGGATTTTCCGAAAACCGCATGACACTTTTCGGTCCGATGCTTTATTGAAAGTTCAATACCATGACCCTCACTGGATGGTTTCAGATTCTGCTTTTTTGCGGGATCATTTTTGCGCTGGTGAAGCCGCTCGGCTTCTATATGGCGCGTGTCTTTAATGGCGAGCGCACCCTGCTGTCGCCGGTTCTCGCACCCGTCGAGCGCGGCCTTTATGCCCTTGCCGGGACAAGCGAACGTGAGGAGCAGCACTGGACGACCTATGCGTTCTCCATGCTTCTCTTCAACCTGCTTGGTTTTGCCCTGCTTTATGCCCTGATGCGCTTTCAGGCGGTGCTGCCCTATAATCCGCAGGCAATGGCGGCCGTGGGACCGGAATTGTCCTTCAATACGGCGGTCAGCTTCGTCACCAACACCAACTGGCAGAATTATGGCGGCGAAAGCACCCTGTCCTATCTGACCCAGATGGCGGGTCTCACCGTGCAGAACTTCGTCTCCGCCGCAACAGGCATGGCCATCGCCATCGGCCTGATCCGCGCATTTTCCCGCGCTTCCGGCAAGGCGATCGGCAATTTCTGGGTGGATATGGTTCGCTCGACCCTCTACGTGCTTTTACCCCTCTGCATCGTGCTGACCCTCGTTTACGTCTGGCTCGGCGTGCCGCAGACGCTCGGCGCCTATGTGAATGCGCAGACGCTGGAAGGCGCGCAGCAGACGATTGCCGTCGGCCCCGTCGCGTCACAGCTGGCAATCAAGATGCTGGGCACCAATGGCGGCGGTTTCTTCAACGCCAATTCGGCGCATCCCTTCGAGAACCCGGATGCCATTTCCAACATGATCCAGATGGTGTCGATCTTCGCCATTGGCGCCGCCTTTACCAACGTCTTCGGCCGCATGGTCGGTAACCAGCGCCAGGGTTGGGCGATCCTCGCCGCCATGGGCGTGCTGTTCATCGCCGGCGTCGCCGTCACCTATTGGGCGGAAGCGGCCGGAAACCCGCTGATGCACAGCTTCGGTCTTGCCGGCGGCAATATGGAGGGCAAGGAGGTCCGTTTCGGCGTGGCGCTCTCGTCGCTCTTTGCGGTCATCACCACCGCCGCCTCCTGCGGCGCGGTCAATGCCATGCATGGCAGCTTCACGGCGCTGGGTGGTCTTATCCCACTCATTAACATGCAGCTGGGCGAGGTGATCGTCGGCGGTGTCGGCGCGGGTTTTTACGGCATTCTGCTCTTCATCGTCATCGCCATCTTTGTGGCGGGGCTGATGGTCGGGCGCACGCCGGAATATCTCGGCAAGAAGATCGAGGCCAAGGAAATGAAGATGGCGGTTCTGGCCATTCTCTGCCTCCCGCTCGCCATGCTCGTCTTCACGGCAACGGCCACCGTGCTGCCCTCGGCGGTCGCATCGATCGGCACCGCGGGGCCGCACGGCTTCTCCGAAATCCTCTATGCCTATACCTCGGCGGCCGCCAATAACGGCTCCGCCTTCGGCGGCCTCACAGGCAACACCACCTGGTACAACATCACGCTTGGCTTTGGCATGCTGATGGGCCGTTTTCTGGTCATCATTCCGGCACTCGCCATTGCCGGTTCGCTGGTCACCAAGAAGACCGTTCCGGCCTCGGCTGGCACCTTCCCGACGGATGGCCCGCTTTTCGTCGGCCTGCTTGTCGGCACGATCCTGATTGTCGGCGGCCTTACCTTCCTGCCTGCACTGGCGCTCGGCCCCGTTGCCGAACATCTGGTGATGGCGGCAGGCCAGCTCTTCTGAGGTGACACCATGAACGACAAGTCCCGAAATAACTGCATCGTCTCCGCTCGCAAAGGTGCTCCCGTCAAAGGCAGCGCCACGCCCGGCGGCTGGTGCGCTTCCAATCTCATTCTCGCGATGATGGCGACTCTCGTCGCCGCCGTTGTCGCTCTCGAAGTTATCACGGGCTGATCGACCTTTATCGGTCGCCCCGTTTCAAACGCTGGAGCCTCTTCATGAGCCAGTCCAAACAAGCGAGCATCCTCGATTCTCGCATTCTCGTGCCGGCCATTGCCGCCGCATTCAAAAAGCTCAACCCACGCACGCTGGCGCGCAACCCGGTCATGTTCGTGGTCGCGACGGTGTCAGTGCTGACAACGGTGCTGTTCATCCGCGACCTCATCATGGGCGGCACCAATCTTGGTTTCTCCTTCCAGATCAATCTCTGGCTCTGGTTCACCGTATTGTTCGCCAATTTCGCGGAAGCCGTCGCCGAAGGGCGCGGCAAGGCCCAGGCGGATTCGCTGCGCCGGACCCGCACCGAAACCCAGGCGAAACTGCTCACCGGCGATGATCGCAGCCAGTATAAGATGGTGGCGGGCACCAGCCTGAAAGTGAACGATGTCGTTCTCGTCGAGGCGGGCGATATCATTCCCTCCGACGGCGAAGTCATCGAAGGTGTCGCCTCCGTCAACGAGGCGGCAATCACCGGCGAATCCGCCCCCGTCATCCGCGAATCCGGCGGCGACCGCTCGGCCGTGACGGGCGGCACGCAGGTGCTGTCGGACTGGATCAGGGTTCGCATCACCGCCGCTGCCGGCTCCACCTTCCTCGACCGGATGATTTCGCTGGTCGAAGGCGCTGAACGCCAGAAGACGCCGAACGAGATCGCGCTCAACATTCTGCTCGCGGGCATGACGCTGATCTTCGTGCTGGCTACGGCGACCATTCCGAGCTTCGCGGCCTATGCCGGCGGTTCGATCCCGATCATCGTGCTGGTGGCGCTGTTCGTGACGCTCATCCCGACTACCATCGGCGCGCTTCTGTCCGCCATCGGCATTGCCGGCATGGACAGACTGGTTCGTTTCAACGTGCTGGCCATGTCCGGCCGCGCCGTCGAGGCTGCCGGCGATGTCGATACGCTGCTGCTCGACAAGACCGGCACCATCACCCTCGGCAACCGGCAGGCGACCGAGTTTCGTCCCGTTGCCGGCGTTTCCGAGCAGGAACTGGCCGATGCGGCGCAGCTTGCCTCCCTGGCCGACGAAACGCCGGAAGGCCGTTCCATCGTGGTTCTCGCCAAGGAAAAATACGGCATCCGCGCCCGCGACATGCAGAAACTGCACGCGAATTTCGTACCATTCACCGCCCAGACCCGCATGAGCGGTGTCGATTTCGAAGGTTCCTCCATTCGCAAGGGTGCTGTCGACGCCGTTCTAGCCTACGTTAACGGTGGCGCTCCGCAACAGGGCAATGTGGCGCTTGCCGTCAAAACCGAAACGGACGCCGCACGCGGCATCCGGACAATTGCGGAAGAGATCGCCAAGACCGGCGGCACGCCGCTCGCCGTCGTGCGCGATGGCAAGCTGCTCGGCGTCGTGCAGCTGAAGGACATCGTCAAGGGCGGCATTCGCGAGCGTTTCGCAGAGCTTCGCCGCATGGGCATCCGCACGGTGATGATCACCGGCGACAACCCGATGACGGCGGCAGCGATTGCGGCCGAAGCCGGCGTCGATGATTTCCTTGCCCAGGCGACACCGGAAAACAAGCTGGAGCTTATCCGCGAGGAACAGGCCAAGGGCAAGCTTGTCGCCATGTGCGGCGATGGCACCAACGACGCGCCGGCGCTGGCGCAGGCCGATGTCGGCGTTGCCATGAACACCGGCACGGTGGCGGCACGCGAGGCGGGCAATATGGTCGATCTCGACAGCGATCCGACCAAGCTCATAGAGATCGTGGAAATCGGCAAGCAATTGCTGATGACGCGCGGCGCGCTGACGACGTTCTCCATCGCCAACGATATCGCCAAATATTTCGCCATCATCCCGGCAATGTTCCTGGTGCTCTATCCGCAGCTTGGCGTTCTGAACGTGATGGGGCTTTCGACACCGCAGAGCGCAATCCTGTCGGCCATCATCTTCAACGCGCTCATCATCATCGCGCTCATCCCGCTCTCGCTGAAGGGCGTCAAATATCGGCCGATCGGCGCGGGTGCGCTGCTGTCGCGCAATCTGGTCATCTATGGCCTCGGCGGCATCATCGTTCCTTTCATCGGCATCAAGGTCATCGACCTCGCCGTCACGGCGCTCGGTCTCGCCTGAGGAGTAAAGACAATGTTCAAACAGCTTCGTCCCGCACTGGTGCTCATCCTCGCCACCACCGCCATCACCGGCCTTGCCTATCCTCTGGGCATGACGGGTCTCGCGCAGGCGATCTTCCCTTTTCAGGCCAATGGCAGCCTCATCGAAAAGAATGGTGCTGTTGCAGGTTCGCAATTGATCGGGCAGGCCTTTGCCAGTGAGAAATATTTCCATGGCAGGCCATCGGCTGCCGGCGATGGTTACAATGCCGCTTCGTCGTCCGGATCCAATCTCGGTCCGACGAGCGCCAAGCTCATCGACCGGGTGAAACAGGATTACGAGGCCGCAAAAGCCGAAAATCCGGCGGCCGAGGTTCCGGCAGATCTGGTGACGGCCTCGGGCAGCGGCCTTGATCCGCATGTTTCGCCGGAGGCTGCTTATTTTCAGGTTCCCCGTGTCGCCAAAGCAAGGGGCATGGATGAGGCATCCCTGCGTGCCATCGTCGAGCGCCATGTCGAAGGACCGGAACTCGGATTCATGGGAGAGCCGGTCGTGAATGTGCTGGCGCTCAACATGGCTCTTGACGCAGCCGGCTCATGAACTGAAATGGCTATGGCTTGTTCGCAAGCCATAGCCTCGACCACTGGTGGGTTAAATGCCTGACGACAATCGCGATATGCCGAGCCGACCGTCGCCCGATGCGCTGCTGGAAAACGCCCGGCGCGAGACGCGTGGCCGGCTGAAGATATTTTTAGGGGCGGCACCGGGCGTCGGCAAGACCTATGAAATGCTGATGTCCGGCCGAGCGAAGCTGGCGGATGGGGTGGATGCCGTCATCGGCGTCGTGGAAACCCATGGCCGCCGGGAAACCGAAACGCTGGTGCAGGGTTTCGAGATCATCGCGCGCCGGCGTATCGATTATCGCGGTCAGGTGCTGGAAGAGATGGATCTCGATGCCATTCTCGCCCGTCGTCCCGCCTTGGTTCTGGTCGATGAACTGGCCCACACCAATGCCGCCGGCAGCCGCCACCCCAAGCGCTACATGGACGTTCAGGAAATTCTGGCGCAGGGTATCGACGTCTATACGACGCTGAACATCCAGCATGTCGAAAGCCTGAACGACGTCGTTGCGCAGATCACCCGCATCCGTGTCCGCGAAACGGTGCCCGACAGCATTATCGACCGGGCCGACGATGTCGAAATCATCGATATTACGCCAGACGATCTGATCAAGCGGCTGCAGGATGGCAAGGTTTACCTGCCCCGCACCGCCCGGCGCGCCATCGAGAATTATTTCTCGCGCGGCAATCTGACGGCGTTGCGAGAGCTTGCGCTGCGGCGCACCGCGCAACGGGTGGATGAGCAATTGCTCAACCACATGCAGTCCCATGCCATTTCCGGCCCATGGGCGGCGGGCGACAGGGTGCTGGTTTGCCTGGACCACGGCGGCAACGGTCCGGGGCTGGTGCGTTATGCCCGCCGGCAGGCGGATCGCCTGCGGGCGCCCTGGACGGCGCTGCATCTCGATACGCCGCGTTCGCAGCAATTGTCGGAGGCGGAGAAGGACCGGCTGGCCGGCACGATGCGGCTTGCCCAGCAGCTTGGCGGCGAGACGGTGACCCTGCCGGCGCTCGATCTGACGCGGGAGATCATCTCCTACGCCAACGCCAATAATTTCACCCACATCATCATCGGCCGCCCGCGAAAATCCTGGTGGCAGCGGATTTTTCAGCGCTCGCTGACGCATGATCTGATCGACCATGCGGGCGATATCAGCGTTCACGTCATTTCCGGCGACAAAAAAGAAGAGAAGCTGGGCCAGACCGCAAAGCCAGCCTCGGCGCAATCGCATGGTTCCATACGGCCTTATCTTAACAGCACCCTGTTCGTCGGCCTCGCGATCGTGGCCGGCATCGTGCTCGACCAGACGCTCGATGTTCGAAATCTGGCGCTGGTGTTCCTGATGGCGGTTCTGGCCGCCGCCGTGCGCGGCGGGCTGGGGCCAGCGCTTTATGCTTCCCTGCTCGGCGCTTTTGCATTCAATTTTTTCTTCCTTGAGCCGCGTTACACCCTGACCGTTCGCGATCCGGAAAGTGTCGTGGCGCTGCTGTTTTATCTCGGTGTGGCGCTTGTCGCGTCCAATCTTACCGCGGCCGTGCAACGGCAGGCTGCCGCCGCGCGGGCAAGGGCGCGAACGACGGAAGATTTATATCTGTTCTCGAAGAAGCTTTCGGTGACGGGAACGCTGGACGATGTGCTGTGGGCGGCCGCTTTCCAGATGGCCTCGATGCTGAAGGTGCGGATCGTTCTGCTTTTACCTGAAAATAATACGATCACGGTCAAGGCGGGATATCCGCCGGACGATACGCTGGTGGATGCCGATATTGCCGCCGCGCAATGGGCCTGGGAACATAACAAGGCGGCGGGCAGGGGCGCGGATACCCTTCCCGGCGCCAAACGGCTTTATCTGCCCCTGCGCACCGGCAGCGGCGCCGTCGGCGTGGTGGGGCTGGACGATGACCGGCTCGGCCCGCTTCTGACGCCCGAACAGCAGCGACTGTTCGATGCCCTGGCCGATCAGGCAGCACTTGCCATCGAGCGAATCCAGCTCGTCTCGGATGTCGACCGGGCAAGGCTTGCGGCGGAAACCGACCGGCTGCGCACCGCGCTGCTGACATCCATTTCCCATGATCTCAAGACGCCGCTTGCGGCCATTCTGGGCTCGGCGGGAACGTTGAAGGATTTCGCCGACGACATCCCGCCGGATGCGCGCGCCGAACTGCTTTCGACGATCATCGAGGAATCCGAGCGGCTGAACCGGTTCATCTCCAATCTTCTTGATATGACGCGGATCGGGTCGGGAGCGATGGAGCCAAATTACGGTCTGCATTTCGTGGGCGATATGGTCGGAACCGCACTTTCGCGCGCAGCGAAAATCGTCGTCAGGCATGAGATCGTTCTGGATATTCCCTCCGACCTGCCGATGCTGAAGGTCGACCCCGTTCTTTTCGAACAGGTTCTGTTCAATCTCATCGACAATGCCGCCAAATACGCTCCCGAACATACCGCTATCGAGATTCGCGGCTGGCGGCAGGGCAAAAATATCTTCCTCTCCGTGGCCGATGCGGGGCCGGGTATTCCGCCCGACGATACGGAGAGAGTGTTTGACAGTTTTTACCGGGTGCGCAAGGCGGATCATGTGCAGGCCGGAACGGGCCTGGGGCTATCCATCTGCAAGGGGTTTATCGAGGCCATGGGCGGTTCGATCCGCGCGGAAAACAGGTCGGGCCGCACCGGTGCGCAGTTTACCGTCAGTCTGCCGGTTCCCGCCGATGCGCCGGTGATAGACCATGATTAAGGCGCGATTGCCGGCGATAAGCAGCTATGCCGCTGAGGGAGATCGAGAATGACCAATTCCGCCGTTCGTATTCTGATCGTCGACGACGAACCGCCGATCCGCAAGCTTTTGCGTGTCGGGCTGTCGACCCAAGAATATGCGGTGAGCGAGGCGATGAATGCGAAGGTCGCCATGCAGCTGGTCAGTGAGGACAAGCCCGATCTCGTCGTTCTCGATCTCGGCCTGCCGGATATGTCGGGTCATGATCTTCTGGCGAAATGGCGCGGCGAAGGGCTGGCGCTGCCGGTCATCATCCTCTCCAGCCGCACGGATGAGGCGGGCATCGTCAGGGCGCTGGAACTGGGGGCGGATGACTATATCACCAAGCCTTTCGGCATGAACGAACTCGTCGCCCGCATCCGCGTCGCCCTGCGCCATCGTCTGCAAAGCCAGGGGGAGAGGCCGGTGTTCCAGACCGGAGATCTTTCCGTCGATCTGGTCCGGCGCATCGTCAAGGTGGAGGATCGGGAAGTGAAGCTCTCGCCCAAGGAGTATGACATCCTGCGGGTTCTGGTGCAGCATGCCGGCAAGGTGCTGACGCACCGTTTTCTGCTGGAGCATGTATGGGACGAACTGACCGACGTGCAATATTTGCGGGTCTATGTGCGCCAGCTTCGCCAGAAGATCGAAAAAATCCCGGATCAGCCGCGCTATATTCTGACGGAAACCGGGGTCGGTTACCGGCTGCAGGAGGTATGAGGGCGCCGCAAGGCGACGCCCTCCGATAGTTTAAACGGCAGCGCAGATCGACAGGAATTCGTCGACATCGGCCTCGGTTGTCGCAAAGCTGGTGACCATACGGATCAGCACTTCGTCCTTGCCGACCTTTTCCGGCATGTCGCGCGGCTCCAGCCAGCCATAGAACTTCGCACCCTTTGCCGTGGCGGCTTCTGCGGCAGCCTTCGGCAGAATGGCGAAAACTTCATTGGCCTGGGTCGGCCAAGCGAGGCGGGCGCTGTTCAGCGAGCCGAAGCCGGCGCGCAGCCGGTTGGCCATGGCATTGGCATGGCTTGCGAGACCGAGCCACAGGTCGTCCTGCAAATAGGCCTCGAACTGCGCGGCGATGAAACGCGATTTCGAGAAAAGTTGAGCGGTGCGCTTGCGCAGGAAGGAGAAATCCCGGGCGAGCGAAGGATCGAAAAACACGATTGCTTCCGCACACCAGCAGCCATTTTTCGTGCCGCCGAAAGACAGCACGTCGACGCCGCGTTTCCAGGTCATTTCGGCGGGCGTGGTGCCGAGGGCGGCCAGCGCATTGGCGAAACGCGCGCCATCCATATGCAGCGGCAGGCCGTTGGCTTTTGCGATTTTGGCGATGGTGTCGATTTCATCGAGGGTGTAGACGGTGCCGGCCTCGGTCGCCTGCGTCACGGTGATGGCTGCGGCGCGACCGTGATGCACGGCATCCTGCGGATAACGCGCAATGCGCTCGATGAGGTTCTCCGGCAGCATCTTGCCGTTCGGTCCCTCGACGGCGACCATGCGCATGCCGGAAAAGAAATCCGGCGCGCCGCACTCGTCCTCGATCACATGCGCTTCGGAGTGACAGAAGGTCAGGCCGCCGGCGCGGGCGATGCTGGCCAGCGAAAGCGAATTGGCAGCCGTGCCGGTGGCGACGAAAAACACCGCGACCTCGCGCTCGAAAATCTCGTTGAAGCGCTTTTCGATGGAGAGATCGAGTTCGCTGGTGCCGTAGGCGGCGGCAAAGCGCGTGGATTCCCGCGAAAGCCGTTCGTTGACGGCAGGGTGGGCGCCGGCCCAATTGTCTGAAGCAAAAAACATCTCTGAAGGCTTTCCGATGGCTGGGGTTCTGGTTTGGGAATGCGTGGCGCGATGAACGGCAAAGTTCTATGGCCTAAGATTGCGATTGGCAAATCCGGCAATGAAAGCAATGGCTCCGCGGGTCTTGCGATAAGAAAGTTTCGCGCAATAGGTCAGTATCGAAACTTCGCTGCAAAATGGGGCTTTCACTAATTGGATTCGCACCCTTGCTAAATTCGCCTGTTTCTGCCAAAATCCTCTTGAATTGAGACAGCTTTGCTGTCCTAAATTTGGTCGAGCCGGATTGAATGCGGATTTTGCGGGAAGCGAAAATTCGTGGTCGAGCCGGATCTTCGCATGAAACCATGCAAGTAATTTTGCAGGAGGGACAAAAATGACGAACAAGCCGCAGGCGGAAATCGCCGCCGCCACCCTGACCACAGACTGTCCCACCGCGGCTGCGGCCGCACCCGTTTCTGCGAAAGCGCGTTTCGCGGGCGGTTTGCCGGAAAGGCAGGGTCTTTACGATCCGGCCAATGAACATGATGCCTGCGGCGTCGGCTTCGTTGCCCATATGAAGGGCGCCAAGTCGCACCAGATCGTCAAGGACGGCCTGTTCATCCTTGAAAACCTGACGCATCGCGGCGCCGTCGGCGCAGATCCGCTGATGGGCGATGGTGCTGGCATTCTCGTGCAGATTCCCGACCGCTTCTTCCGCGAGGAAATGGCCGCGCAGGGCGTTACCCTGCCGAAGGCCGGCGAATATGCCGTCGGCCACATCTTTATGCCGCGCGATCCTTCCCGCATCGAGCACTACAAGAAGGTCATCGTCGACGTCATCGGCGAAGAGGGGCAGCAGTTCCTTGGCTTCCGCGATGTGCCGGTCGACAATTCCTCGCTCTCCAAGGCGCCGGATATCGCAGCGACCGAACCGCACCACGTGCAGGTCTTCATCGGCGCCGGCCGCGATGCCGCGAGCAATGCCGATTTCGAGCGCAAGCTGTTCCTGATCCGCAAGGTACTGTCCAACCGCATCTATGACGAAGGCGGCGGCAAGGAAACGCAGGATTTCTATCCCGTTTCGCTGTCGTCTTCGACCATCGTCTACAAGGGCATGTTCCTCGCCTATCAGGTGGGCGCCTATTACAAGGATCTGGCCGATCCGCGCTTCGAATCCGCCGTCGCCCTCGTGCATCAGCGTTTTTCCACCAACACCTTCCCGTCCTGGAAGCTGGCGCACCCCTACCGCATGGTTGCCCATAACGGCGAAATCAACACGCTGCGCGGCAACGTCAACTGGATGGCGGCGCGTCAGGCGTCGGTTTCCTCCGTGCTGTTCGGCGACGATATCTCCAAGCTCTGGCCGATCTCCTATGAGGGCCAGTCGGATACCGCCTGCTTCGACAACGCGCTCGAATTCCTCGTGCGCGGCGGCTACTCCATGGCCCATGCCGTGATGATGCTGATCCCGGAGGCCTGGGCCGGCAACCAGTCCATGTCGGCCGAACGCAAGGCGTTCTACGAATATCACGCAGCGCTGATGGAGCCGTGGGACGGCCCGGCCGCCGTCGCCTTCACCGATGGCAAGCAGATCGGCGCAACGCTCGACCGCAACGGCCTGCGCCCCGCGCGTTACCTTGTCACCGATGACGACCGTATCATCATGGCGTCGGAAGCAGGCACGCTGCCGGTGCCGGAAGAGCGCATCGTCAAGAAGTGGCGCTTGCAGCCCGGCAAGATGCTGCTGATCGACATGGAAAAGGGCTCCATCGTTTCCGACGAGGAAGTCAAGCACGAGCTTGCCGCCAAGCACCCCTATCGCACCTGGCTCGACCGCACGCAGCTCATCCTCGAAGAGCTGAAGCCGGTTGAACCGCGCGCGCTGCGCCGCGACGTGTCGCTGCTCGACCGCCAGCAGGCCTTCGGCTACACCAGCGAAGATACCAAGCTCCTGATGTCGCCGATGGCGACGACCGGTCAGGAAGCCATTGGTTCCATGGGCACCGATACGCCGATTTCGGCCATGTCGGAAAAGTCGAAGCTGCTCTACACCTATTTCAAGCAGAACTTCGCGCAGGTCACCAACCCGCCGATCGATCCGATCCGCGAAGAGCTTGTCATGAGCCTCGTGTCCTTCATCGGTCCGCGCCCGAACATTCTCGACCATGAAGGTGCCGCCCGCGCCAAGCGTCTGGAAGTGCGCCAGCCGATCCTGACCAATGGCGATCTGGAAAAAATCCGCTCCATCGGCCACACGGAAGACCGTTTCGACACCAAGACGCTCGACTTCACCTACGATGTGGAGCGCGGTGCCGAAGGCATGCCTGAAATGCTCGACCGCCTGTGCGAGCGTGCGGAATCGGCCGTTCGCGGCGGTTACAACATCATCGTTCTTTCCGACCGCCAGCTCGGTCCGGACCGCATCGCGATCCCCGCCCTTCTGGCGACGGCCGCCGTGCACCATCACCTGATCCGCAAGGGTCTGCGCACCTCGGTCGGCCTCGTCGTCGAAACCGGTGAACCGCGCGAAATCCACCATTTCTGTCTGTTGGCCGGTTATGGTGCCGAGGCGATCAACCCTTATCTCGCCTTCGACACGCTGCTCGACATGCACAAGCACGGCGCCTTCCCGAAGGAAGTCTCCGACGATGAAGTGGTCTATCGCTACATCAAGGCGGTCGGTAAGGGCATCCTCAAGGTCATGTCCAAGATGGGCATTTCCACCTACCAGTCCTATTGCGGCGCGCAGATTTTCGACGCCATCGGCCTTTCCTCGGAATTCGTCGAGAAGTATTTCTTCGGCACCGCCACCTCCATCGAAGGTGTCGGCCTGACAGAGATTGCCGAAGAAACCGTGGCACGCCACACGGCGGCCTTTGGCAAGGACCCGATCCTCGCCAACACGCTCGATATTGGCGGCGAATACGCCTATCGCATGCGCGGCGAAAGCCATGCCTGGACGCCGGATGCCGTCGCCTCGCTGCAGCACGCCGTGCGTGGCAACAGCCAGGATCGCTACCGCGAATTCGCCGGCATGGTGAATGAGACGGCGCTGCGCATGAACACCATTCGCGGCCTGTTCAAGGTTAAGTCGGCGGAAGCGCTCGGCCGCAAGCCGGTTTCCATTGATGAGGTCGAGCCGGCAGCCGATATCGTCAAGCGGTTCTCCACTGGCGCCATGTCCTTCGGCTCGATCAGCCGCGAGGCGCATACCACGCTTGCGATTGCCATGAACCGCATCGGCGGCAAGTCCAACACGGGTGAGGGCGGCGAAGAATCCGACCGTTACATGCCGCTGTTGAACGGTAAGCCGAACCCGGAACGCTCCGCCATCAAGCAGATCGCTTCCGGACGCTTCGGCGTGACGACCGAATATCTCGTCAATGCCGATATGCTGCAGATCAAGGTGGCGCAGGGTGCCAAGCCCGGCGAAGGCGGCCAGCTGCCCGGCCATAAGGTGGATGCGACCGTTGCCAAAACCCGTCACTCCACCCCGGGCGTCGGCCTCATTTCGCCGCCGCCGCATCATGACATCTATTCCATCGAAGATCTGGCCCAGCTGATCTACGACCTGAAGAACGTCAACCCGGAAGCGGATGTTTCGGTGAAGCTGGTGTCGGAAGTCGGCGTCGGCACGGTTGCGGCCGGTGTCGCCAAGGCGCGCGCCGACCATATCACCGTTGCCGGTTTCGATGGCGGCACGGGCGCTTCGCCGCTCACCTCGCTGAAGCACGCCGGTTCCCCATGGGAAATCGGTCTTGCCGAAACCCAGCAGACGCTGGTGCTGAACGGTCTTCGCTCGCGCGTTGCCCTGCAGGTGGATGGCGGTCTGAAGACCGGCCGCGACGTCATCATCGGCGCGCTGCTCGGTGCGGATGAATTCGGCTTTGCCACCGCGCCGCTGATCGCGGCCGGCTGCATCATGATGCGCAAGTGCCATCTCAACACCTGCCCTGTCGGCGTTGCCACGCAGGACCCGGTTCTGCGCAAGCGCTTCAAGGGCACGCCGGAACACGTCATCAACTATTTCTTCTTCGTGGCCGAAGAAGTGCGCGAAATCCTCGCTTCGCTTGGCGTTACCAGGCTGGACGAGATCATCGGCGCTTCCGAGCTGCTGGAGAAGGATGAGATGCTGGCGCACTGGAAGGCCAAGGGGCTGGATTTCAGCCGCATCTTCCACAAGGTCGAAGCTCCGAAGGAAGCGACCTTCTGGACCGAGCGCCAGAAGCATCCGATCGATGACATTCTCGACCGCAAGCTGATCGAGAAGTCCCTGCCGTCGCTCGAAAACCGCGAGCCCGTGGTCTTCGAAGTGCCGATCAAGAACGTCGACCGTTCCGCCGGCGCCATGCTGTCGGGTGCGCTTGCCAAGCGCTGGGGTCACAAGGGCCTGAAAGACGACACGATCCACGTCACCCTCAAGGGAACGGCGGGCCAGTCCTTCGGCGCTTTCCTCGCACGCGGCATCACCTTCGATCTGGTGGGTGACGGCAACGACTATGTCGGCAAGGGTCTGTCGGGTGGCCGCATCATCGTGCGTCCGCCGGAAAACACCCGTATCGTCGCGGAAAAATCGATCATCGTCGGTAATACCGTTCTTTACGGTGCGATCACCGGCGAGTGTTATTTCCGTGGCGTGGCTGGCGAGCGTTTCGCGGTGCGTAACTCCGGCGCGGTCGCGGTTGTCGAAGGTGTCGGCGACCACGGTTGCGAATATATGACCGGCGGCATCGTCGTCGTTCTCGGTGAAACGGGCCGTAACTTCGCGGCCGGCATGTCCGGCGGCGTGGCCTATGTTCTCGACGAGAAGGGCGATTTCGCCACCCGCTGCAACATGGCCATGGTCGAGCTGGAGCCGGTTCCGGAAGAGGACGACATGCTGGAGAAGCTGCACCATCACGGCGGCGACCTCATGCACAAGGGACGCGTGGACGTTTCCGAGGACATGACGCGCCACGACGAGGAGCGCCTCTACCAGCTGATCTCCAACCACTTCCATTACACGAACTCGTCGCGCGCCAAGGATATACTCGACCGCTGGAGCGAGTTCCGTCCGAAATTCCGCAAGGTCATGCCGGTCGAATACCGCCGTGCGCTTGAGGAAATGGAGCGCATGCGCATGGGCGTGGCGGCGGAGTAATCCGCCGCGTGAGAATTACACCAACTGGTCTCGCTGATGATCGCGGTCGCCGTTCCCACGGCGATCATCTGGACGAGCGGCGAGACCGGATTTGAGTTCATCGTGCTGGGGGCGGCTTTTGGTTTCGCTTACTGGTACTGGGGCCCGACAGGTGCTCCGCTTTGATGTGAGGACATAAACGTGGGCAAGGTTACAGGTTTTCTGGAGATCGACCGGCAGGTGGGCAAGTATCAGCCCGCATCGGATCGTATCCGCCATTTCCGCGAATTCACCATTCCGATGTCGGATGCCGAGGTGCAGAAGCAGGCGGCGCGCTGCATGGATTGCGGCATTCCCTATTGTCACGGCCCGACCGGCTGTCCCGTGCATAACCAGATCCCCGACTGGAACGATCTGGTCTATAACAACAATTGGGAAGAGGCGATCCGCAACCTCCACTCCACCAACAACTTCCCGGAATTTACCGGCCGCGTCTGTCCCGCGCCTTGTGAGGAGGCTTGCACGCTGAATCTCGAGGATGCGCCGGTCGCCATCAAGACCGTCGAGCAGGCGATTGCCGACAAGGCCTATGAGTTGGGCTTTATCGTGCCGAAGCCGGCGACGATCCACACCGGCAAGAAGGTTGCCATCATCGGTTCCGGTCCTTCGGGCATGGCGGCTGCGCAGCAGCTCGGCCGCGCCGGCCACGAGGTTCATGTCTATGAGCGCGAATCCAAGCCCGGCGGCCTGCTGCGATACGGTATTCCCGACTTCAAGATGGAGAAGAACTTCATCGACCGCCGCGTCGAGCAGATCAAGGGTGAAGGCGTCACCTTCCATTGCGGCGTCAATGTCGGCGTCGACGTGACGGTCGAGGCGCTTCTCGCCGACCACGATGCCGTGCTTTATTGCGGCGGTTCGGAAACCCCGCGCCCGGCCGGTATCGGTGGCGCTGATCTGCATGGCGTCTACGATGCCATGCCCTATCTCGTGCAGCAGAACCGCCGCGTTGGTCGCGAAAATATCGACAGCGTCGGCTGGCCGGCCGATCCGATTCTTGCCGGCGGCAAGCATGTCGTCGTTGTCGGCGGCGGCGATACCGCATCCGACTGCGTCGGTACGGCTTTCCGTCAGGGTGCGGTGAAGGTCACGCAGCTCGACATCCGCCCGATGCCGCCGGAAAAGGAAGACAAGCTGGCGGTCTGGCCCTTCTGGGCAACCAAGATGCGCACCTCGTCCTCGCAGGCCGAAGGCGCCATCCGCGAGTTCCAGGTGGCGACGCTCGAATTCGTCGGCGAAGACGGCGTGTTGACCGGCGTGAAGTGCTGCCAGGTGGATGACCGCCGCAAGCCGATTGCCGGCACGGAATTCATCATCAAGGCCGATCTCGCCTTCATCGCCATCGGCTTTTCCGGTCCCTTCACGGACAGCGTGCTGAAGGAAATGGAAGGCAAGCTGACGCTCAACACCGACCGTCGCGGCTCCACCAACGTGATCGCCAACGAAACGGACTACAAAACCTCGGTCGACAAGCTGTGGGCGGCGGGCGACGTACGCCGTGGCCAATCACTGGTGGTCTGGGCGATCCGCGAAGGCCGCCAGGCGGCGCGCGCGATCGATGAAGCGCTGATGGGTGCGACCGTTCTGCCGCGCTGAACTGGCGAAATCGATAAGAAGCGGAAGGGCCTGTTGCGTGCGCGACAGGCCTTTTTGTTAGACTGCGGCGTCGTCAGCAATAGGGAAGAGCGATGCGGAAGCAGACGCCGCCGGTGGAGGAATCGCTGATGGTGATCTCGCCGCCGTGATAACGGACGATCTCCTGCACGAGATTGAGCCCAAGCCCGGTGCCGCGATCTTTCGGTCGCAGGCGGTGGAAGGCATCGAAAACCAGTTCCCGGTCCTCCTCGGGAATGCCATTTCCTTCATCGGCTATCTCTATCACCCGGTTTGAGGCCACTCTTATGGTGATGGTTCCGCGATTGCCGCCATGTTCAATGGCGTTCTGCACGATGTTCATTAAAGCGCGCTGCAGCGAGGCATCATCGGCAAGGGCGAGGATCGGTTCCTCTTCCGGCTCGAAGGACAGATTATATCCCTGTGAGATCGCAAGCGGCGCCATATCGGCGACGACGGACCTGCACAGGCCGACGATATCAAGCGGAACCAGCGGTGCTTTCTGCCCGCCAAGGCGCTGCAAATCTAGCAATTGTTCGGCCAGCACGGCGATACGGCTGGCATCCGCCAATATTCTGCTGCGGGCCGGGCCGTCCAGCAAGGTTTCAACGCGGGTCTGGAGAATGGCGACGGGGGTTCGCAATTCATGGGCGGCATCGAGAATGAAGCGCTTGTGCCGTTCGTAGCCATCGTCCAGCCGCTTCAACGCGCCGTTGACGGCATGCACGAGCGGCTGCACCTCCCGTGGAATATCGCCATCCGGCAATCGGTATCCGCGCCTGTCGATATCGATGGTTTCCGCCGCGCGGGCAATGGTGGAAAGGGCGCGGAATTCCCTGCGGATGATCCAGGGGATGGTCACCACCGTCACGATGGACATGAGAATGAGGACAGGCATGATCAATATGTTCGAGAACAACAAAACGGGGAAGGTCATGCTGAACGGCCCGCCTTTGCCGATCATGACGAATTCTCCCGCCGGCCCCGAAGCGCGGCGAACGATGGCGATGCGCACCACGGCGAGGTAGGAATAGGACAGCGCCGCGTCGCGCACGTCGGAGACCCTGATGTCGCTCAGCTGCTGATCCATGTTACTGAATGCCTCGGGAACCTGCCCGCCCTGCACGATCTCACCTTTTTCGCTGACCGCGACGAACCAGAAATCGGAGGTATTGCTGCGCAGGTTGATGAATTCGGGCGTTTCTTGGAGAACCAGCCGATTGTCCTCATTCCGTATGATCGCGTTGGCGGTTATCTGGGCCGCCTCCGGGCTGAGCAGCGCGCTGCCTGCGCCGCCGCTCGACATATAGGTGACAATCGCGGCGGTGACAAAGAACAGGCTGCCGATCTGGAACAGCAGCAGTTGAATGGTGAGCCGGCGCTTGAGCGATTTTCTTCTGGCCAGCTTCACGAGGTTGCCCTCAGCAGGTAACCGACGCCGCGAATGCCGTGGACCTCAAGGCCCGCATCCGCGGCCGCCAATTTGCGGCG
Organism: Agrobacterium sp. CFBP 3001; assembly: GCF_027871605.1. Lineage (NCBI taxonomy): Bacteria > Pseudomonadati > Pseudomonadota > Alphaproteobacteria > Hyphomicrobiales > Rhizobiaceae > Agrobacterium > Agrobacterium sp. CFBP 3001. The sequence continues at coordinate 109,947 of NZ_JAQAHD010000011.1, read as the reverse complement.
CAGGCGGGAGATATGGGAATCGAGTGCATTGGACTGGATCTCATCGTCGAAATTATAAACGGCTTCCTCCAGCAATGAGCGCAGCACCGTTCTGCCCTGTCGCCGCAACAGGGCCTCGAGGATCAGCAGTTCGCGTCTGGTCAGCGGAAGAAATTCGCCCTTGATACGCACTTCGCGGGTTTCGAAGCAAAATTCCAGCCTGCCCAGTTTTGCCGTCATCGTCACGGTGCCCGCCGGCCGGCGCATCAGGGCGCGAATGCGTGCAAGCAGTTCCTCGACGGCAAATGGCTTGGCCAGATAATCGTCCGCACCGAGGTTCAGGCCATTCACCCGATCCACAAGCGCGCCCTGCGCGGTGAGCACGATGACGGGCGGGGTGACGGGCAGGAGCCGCAAGTCTTCGATAAGCTGGATGCCGTCACCATCGGGCAATTGCCGGTCGAGCACGACAAGGTCGTGGACGCCGTCCATGATGGCGTGACGGGCAAGATCGAGCGTGCCGACCGTATCCACGATAATATCGAACCGGTGGAGCGCGGCGGACAGGGCTGCTGCCATTTCGCGTTCGTCTTCAACAAGCAGCAGGCGCATGAATTCATCTCGGTATTGTCCGGCGTACCTTCCGGAAAGGGGTGCGGTAAAAGGCAAAAAACGACGGCGCCGCTTACGCTACGAACAAGCGTGGCGTCGCCGTCAAATAGATGTCGCCATGCAAAAAGGGGACCGGGGATGATGGATGGCCAACCCCGCATTCCTGCAAAGCTGTACCTATCCTGTCATGCGCGGATTGCCTAAACATTACGCCCGCTGCGGGGCGGTCAGGCAGCTGCGAAAGCGTCTATTGTTTTGCCTGTGTGGTATCGGGCGCCACACGATAGTCATCGATGCGGCCTGCCGGTGCATCGGCCATTTCGCCCCGCTTGGTCAACCTCTCACGTGGCGATTCCACCACGGATACGCGTGTCGGTCCGGCGGTCAAAGGAGCATCGCCCAGCAGCTTGTCGCCGCCATCGAGATTGGGATCGGTGAGACTGATAGGCTGGGTGCGCACCTGCCCGGCATCGATGCCGAGTGCTGGCAGGGAGGTGAGCGCCGGCAGATTGCTGCCGTCCAGTTTCACGAGGTCCGGCCCGGCGCTATCGAGGTGCCGGCGCACGAATTTTTCGACGTAAAATGCAAGCTTACGTTTGCCGGCCTGGGTCATGCCGATGCCATCAGCCTCGCGCAGGCGCGCCTGCTGGCCGTTCATGTCGTAGCCGGTGATGACGAATTTTCCCGCCTCATCGACGAAACCGTCCCAGACGTCGACGAATTCGCCGCCATATTTTTCGACATGGCTGCGATAAAGCCGGTTGAAACCGACGAGATCGGCCGAAAGCGACGGCGACTGGAAGGCGGGCAGGCCAACCCACAAGAGCGGCACCTTTGGGCGTCCGGCAAGGGCCAGAAGCTCGTCGATCCGCCGCTCATATTCCTTGAACCAGACCTCCGTGCCGAACTTTTCCCTGATATCGCCGATCTGCATCTGCTGGCGATCGTTCGATCCCATCATGATGACGATGGTGGCTGGTTTGGTCTCGCTGATGAATTGCGGCAGGTTGGTGAACCAGTCGTAGTAATCGGTACGGACGAGGCCGGAAGAACCATTGGCACGCACATCGACGGCGATTGCAGGCGAACTGGCGAAGGCATTGACCAGTTCTTCACCCATGCCGCCGGCGAGAAAATCGCCGATGACCAGAACGCGCCGCGCATTTTCAAGCTTGGCGGCTGGCTCCGGCTTTGCGGTTCGCATCTGCACCACCGAGGGCGCTTTTCTGGCGGGTTGCGGGCGGGTGACCGATCTTTCGCGCGGAGCAGACGGAAAGTCGCGACGGTTGCGGGGCTGGTATTCGCGCCCGGATCCGCCATCGCGGCCCACCGGTCTGCCGAAGAGCATTTCAAACAGGGTGCGCCGTTGCTCCTGCGCGAAGCTTTCGAAAGGAACGAGCGGCACGGTAAGGACAGCGCAAAGAAGGACGGCGCAGAAACGCCAGCCGGTTCTTCCGTTCTTCGCCGCATGTTTCCTACTCATGACATCAACCTTTCCGGATGCATCGGCGGCGCTCACGCCGCCGCCGAATTCACCGGCACATTATCAATTGCGCAGGGCTCTCAGCAACCGCTGCGACGGCTGGCCGTCGGTTTCCATACCCATGCGCGACTGGATGGCGCTGATGGCGGCTTTCGAACCGGAGCCGAAGTTCCCATCCACCTCGCCGTCATAATAGCCGAGCTCCTTCATGCGGGTCTGCAGCTCGAATTTTTCACGAATGTCCAGCGTCCCATCGGGGCGCGGCCATTTCTGCTGCATGCCGCCATAACCGGCGATCTCATCCGCAAGCAGGCCGACGGCGAGCGCATAGCTGTCGGAGGCGTTGTATTTCTTGATGGTGAAGAAGTTTTTCATCATCAGGAAGCCGGGGCCGTTTGCTCCGCCCTGCAATTTCAGCATGGCGCGATCGGAACCGCGCGTGAAGTTCTTGCCGTTCGGGCGGGCAAAGCCGAGCTTCGTCCATTCCGCAATGGTCTTCGTTTGCCCTTCATAACGGGCGCCGCCACGCGGAACGGCGGTTTCATAACCCCAGGTCCGGCCAGGCTCCCAGCCGTTTTTGGAAAGAAGATTGGCAGCGGTTGCCAGTGCGTCCGGAACGGAGTGCCAGATGTCGCGCTTGCCGTTGCCATCCGCATCCACCGCATAAAGCAGGTAGCTGGTGGGAATGAACTGGGTGTGACCCATCGCGCCCGCCCAGGAGCCTGTCAGCTGTTTCGGCGTGACATCGCCCGCCTGAAGAATCTTCAGAGCGGCGATCAATTGCGTGCGCGCGAATTTGGCGCGTTTGGGATCGGAATAGGCGAGCGTTGCCAGCGCCTGCGGGATGTTGTGCAGCCGTTCCGGCTTTTCGAGAACCGCGCCGTAATTCGATTCCATCGACCAGATGGCGAGAATGATGTGCTTGTCGACGTTGAAGTTACGCTCGATCCAGTTGAGGGTCGTTGCGTGCTTCATCTTCATCTCGCGGCCGATCCGCACCGTGTACGGATTGACGCGGGAATCGAGATAATCCCAGATCTGCGTGGTGAATTCCGGCTGGAAGGTGGCCTTGCGCAGCGCATCCGGATCCGGCTCGCTGACACCGGCAAAGGCCTTCTGATAGGTCGCCTTGCTAATGCCTTCTTTCGCGGCTGTTGCATAGAACTGGTTGATCCACTGACGGAATCCCTGATCGGCGCGGGCCGAAACGGGCGCCAGCGAGATTGCCAGGCCTGCAACCACCATGCAGCCGAATTTGCGGACATCTGAAAGGATCATCTTTGTCATCGTCTGTCTTTCGTTCTCTCGAATGTCATTTCGATTGCGAAAACGCATCGGGCGTCATCATGGATAACAAAAGAACGTCAACAAATTCTTTACCATTAATAGATGGTAGCGTCACCCTTTACAAAACGTTGTTATTTTTGAAATAACAACAGCGTGCGGGGATTGTGATCAAGTTTTATCTCTCAGGAGGGATATGTGGTAGAACAGAAGAAAATTCGGAAGGCCGTATTTCCGGTCGCAGGTCTCGGCACGCGTTTCCTGCCCGCAACCAAGGCGGTTCCGAAAGAAATGCTCACCGTCGTCGACAAGCCGGTCATTCAATACGTCGTCGATGAGGCGGCGGAAGCGGGCATCGAGCATTTTGTATTTGTCACCGGCCGCGGCAAGGCGGTGATCGAAGATTATTTTGATATTCAATTTGAACTTGAACAGATGCTGCGCGAGCGCAACAAGAATGCCGAGCTGACATTGCTGGCCGGCCTTCTGCCCAAGGCGGGCACCGCGAGCTTCACGCGCCAGCAGGTGCCGCTCGGTCTTGGCCATGCGGTCTGGTGCGCCCGTGATATCGTCGGTGACGAGCCTTTCGCCGTGCTCTTGCCCGATATGATCATGCATTCGCAGAAAAGCTGCCTCAAGGGCATGGTCGAACTTTACGACCAGACCCAGGGCAACGTCATCGCGGTGCAGGAATGCGCTCCCGACCAGACGCATAAATACGGTATCGTCGGCGTGGGTGATGCCGTGGGTGAAGGTTTCAAGATCACTGAAATGGTCGAAAAGCCTGCCAAGGGTACGGCGCCGTCGAATTTCTATATCAACGGCCGTTATATTCTTCAGCCCGAGATTTTCGACATTCTCGAAAATCAGGAGCGTGGCGCCGGCAACGAAATCCAGCTGACGGACGGCATGCTGACGCTTGCCAAGTCGCAGCAGTTCTCCGGATATCATTTCCGTGGACAGACCTTCGATTGCGGCGCCAAGGATGGTTTCATTCTTGCCAACGTCGCCTTCGCGCTGGAGCGTGGCGATATTCGCCCGGCGATCGAAGAGCCGATCAAGGCCCTGATCAACGGGCTGAAGTAATTCACCAGAACAACAACGGAATCCCGGCCTCAGCGCCGGGATTTCTTTTTGGCCGAAGCCTATCGCTTAAGGACAAGTCCTGCGCCGACGCGCAGCTCGCTGCTGTCATAAACCGGTGTCCACTGATAGCTGACGTCCGCCGTCAGGTCGAGATAGCGGTTCAGTCCCCAGGTCAGGCCGGCGCCAGCGGTATATTCAACGGCATTTTCCATGTCGGAAGAGGGGAATGTGCGATGCACGATCTGTCCCGTCAGGCGGGCAACGAGGTTGCTGCGCAATTCGTGGGTCAGGCCGGCATCCAGCCGATAGGAAATCCAGCCACCCTGCGGTCCGCCGGCAAAGTCCTCTATCGTCGTGCGCAGGCCGAGATTGACATTGGTGCCCCGCTGAGGTGACCAGTTGAGTTCGCCATCCAGCGTCAATGCGCCTATCGAGGCGAGGCGATCGTCGTCATATTGCTTGCGCAGATAGCCGATGGCGGCCTCGCCGCGGGTCTTCTCGCCAAGATCGACTTCCGCGCCGACCTTCGCCCCATAGGCATTGGAGGAGCGGGCATAGCCCGAATTGTCGAGACGCCTGTCATATTTGGTCGTCCCGGCATTCAGTTCGAGGAAGGGGATGAGCGCTGGCGACAATTCATAACCGATGCGTCCGCGCAGGTTCGCGCCGTTCTGGTCGCGGTCACTGAGGCTGATCGGCCGGCCGTCGACGCCTTTAGCATCCGTATAGACCGTGCGCGAGAGATCGAGCGCCGCCAGGCCGCGCAGCTTGCCGAAATCCCGCTCTATCGATGCGCTGCTGGTGAAGCGGTGTTCGCCGCCCTGCACGGCAGCGCCGGTGAGAGCATTAGGGTCCGTCGTGTCTTCGCGGCTGAATTCGTAACCGGCCTTGAGATTGGCCGTCGTTTCTTCGCCGAGATCAAGGCGCAGATCGGCCTCTACCCTTGCCCGGGGTTCTTCGCCGTCCTTGTCGCTGCCGAAGTTCCTCTCCCAGGCGCCGTCGCCCGTCACCGTCAAGGCGTGACGGGACCAGTCGCTGGTGAGCGTACCGCGTATGCCTGTCGTCAGATAATTGCGTCTGGAAGGGCCGCCGGTATTCGTCTGCTTTTCCGTATTGATCGTCTGGCTGATCGAGGGCCGTAGCAGGAATGTGCCGAGCCGGATGCCGGGCGTCTGGCCGGGTTCGGTGGCTATCCGTGGATTTTCGCCACCGTCCACCGTTGGCTCATAGGGGTTTTCGCCCTCGGCATAGGGTTGGCCCGCTTCGTCCTGCTGTTCGTAAATCGGATCGCCGGGATTGTTGGACGGACGCCAGAGTTGCGGTGCAGGCGTGGGCGTGGCTGTGGCCGTGACAGCGCCAGTGCCAGTGCCGGTGCTCAACCCATTGTCCGTCGCCGGTGTGGGGGAAGCTGCTCCGTCGACGGCAGAAGCGCTGCCCGGCAATACCGGTATGGCTGTCGTTGCAGTCTGCGCGAAGGTGCTTCCCTGTGGGTAAAAAATCGTGCAGGCGAGCAGCAGGGTTGCTGCTTTCCGCGACGTCGGCAGACGTGTGGCGGTGCCCTTCACGCTCATTCCTTTTCACCCGGCGAGTTTGGCCGATGCCGGATCGAAGGGCCAACAAGACATCTCCTCAGGCCCGATGAGTGACAGGCCGATGAAATGACGTGAAGAAACCAGGGACCAGACAGGCGACGCAAGTTTTAACATCGCTTTAACAATAGGTTTTTTATGGTTAACAGTTGATAAAGATCGACGGGATTTCAGTGTTATGGCAGGCGAGGGAAAAGCAGAGACACCCCATCGCTCAATCGGGCGGCTCGATTTCACTCACCTCGGTTACTGGAGAAGAATAGTCATAAATGCAAAAAAATTCTAATATGAGAAGATTAAAACGTTTCAATTTGGCACGGAATTGCCCTATAGTTTACAGCGGCTGATCGTATATTGCGCAGCAAGTGGTATTGAATTTTATTTTGTGTGACAGCGCCGTTTCATGAATCCCGTTTTGAACGCCAAGCAGGTCGGTTTTTATTGTTGGGATATTACCAATGACCGTTTCTACCTAGATGAAGTATGTGCTGAACTCTTCGGGATTCCGCTGCGGGAAGCGATGCAGGGCATCAGCATTTTTCAGATGCTTGAAAAAGTGGACCTCGATCATCGAAACCATGTGATCGAAACGGCGTTGATCACCCTCAAGGCCGCGAGTTTTTATAATCAGGAATATGCCGTGCGCCGCAGCGACGGCTCGGTCTCATGGGTAAGGACGCTCGGGCGATATCTGGTCGACGAGGAAAACATCCCTTTCAAGCGCCTTGGAACGATGGAGGAGATTTCTTCGCCGGACCGGCGTCATTGATGACATGTCGTTGGACTGAAACCGTCGAACATTTTCGGACGACATCGACTAAAACCCCGCGCCGACGGGCTGGAGAGTGGACTTATTCCGGCTGAAAGAGTAACAGTCGGCCATGATTACGCGCGCCGTCAAACTGGTCGAAGACAATGCCATCGAATCCGCCGTGCGGACGATTTCGATGGAGCGGGCTGGCCTTGCCGCCCTTGAGGATGCTCTGAGGAACGGTCTTTCAGACCCCTTCTGCAAGGCGATCGAGACCATCGGCCAGTCGAATGGCCGTCTCATCATTACCGGGGTCGGTAAAAGCGGCCACATAGGCGCGAAGCTTGCCGCCACCTTCGCCTCCACCGGAACGCCTGCCTTTTTTGTGCATGCGGCGGAGGCCAATCACGGCGATCTGGGCATGATCGGCGGCGATGATGTGGTGCTGGCCATTTCCAAGGGCGGCGAAAGCGCCGAACTGCGCAGCATCATCAACTATTCGCGCCGTTTCTCCATTCCGTTGATAGCGCTCACCTGCTCGGAAAATTCATCGCTGGCACAGGCTTCCGATATCGTGCTGCTGGTTCCCAATGAGCAGGAAGCCTGCCCGCTCGGCCTTGCGCCGACGACCTCAACGTTGATGCAGCTTGCGCTGGGCGATGCCCTTGCCGTTGCGCTGCTGGAGGCGCGCAATTTCACCGCGGGCGATTTCAAGGTGTTTCATCCCGGCGGCAAGCTGGGGGCGAGCCTGACGCTGGTTAGCGATATCATGCATACCGGTGATCGTGTGCCGCTGGTCAACAAGGGAACGGCCATGCCGGAAGCGGTCGGGGTTCTCTCCCGCAAGCATTTCGGCTGCGTCGGTATTCTGGACGAGGATGGCCGCCTGTGCGGCATCGTCACCGAAGGCGATATGGCGCGCAACCTGTCGCGCAACCTCGCCGAAATGACGGTCGATGACATCATGACCCGCACGCCGAAGACCGTCAAAAAATCGGTGCTGGCGACCAGCGCGCTGGCGACGCTGGAAAAATACCACATTGGCGCGCTGATTGTCATCGATGACGACAACCGGCCCATCGGGCTGGTGCATTTCCACGATCTCTTGAGAATTGGCGTGGCTTGAAGCCAGCGCCGATCCTGAAAAAATGTTCCTGAAAACCTATCGGTCCAACGGCTCGATTGTCAGCGTGCGTCCGCGTGCGGAAGCAATTCTCACCCGGGTGCCGGCCGGCAGGTCTTCGCCGTTGACCGGCCACCAGGTATCGTCCAGCCTGATCCGGCCACGCCCTTCGACAATCGGCTCCTGAAGGGTAGCGGTGCGGCCGACAAGGCTTGCCTCACGCTGGTTGAGGAAGGGCTCGTCGCTTGCCGCCCGGTTCCTGCCGAAATATTTCCGGCCGAGCAGGGCGAAGACGACGGAAAGCGCGGCAAACAGCACCAGCTGCAATTGCCAGGCCCAGAATGCCGCATCCCATAAAAGCAGCGAGACCGCGCCGATGACCAGCGCGGCGAGGCCGATCCAGATCAGGAATACGCCGGGAGCGATGAGTTCGGCGGCCAGAAGCACGAAGGCGACAATCCACCAGCTCCATGGTCCCAGCTCAGTGGCAAGCCGTTGCAGCATCATCACTTCTCCGATGAAGAGCCGAAGGGATTACCGGGGATCGTGACGTTGATGCTCTGGCCGGAAGGCCGCGTCGGCGGCACGGAACGGGGTGCTGTGGACGCGGCGGGCGCAGTCGGCGCATCGCCCCTGTCACCGAAAACCTCTTTCGCAATCGTGCCGATACCGCCGAGGGAACCGATCAGCGCCGAAGCCTCCATCGGCATCAGCACGATCTTGGAATTCTTCGCCGTCCCGATCTCCGCCAGAGCCTCGGTATATTTCTGGGCGACGAAATAGTTGATGGCGTGGACATTGCCGGCGGCGATGGCTTCCGAGACCATGCGGGTGGCATTGGCTTCGGCCTCGGCCAGACGCTCGCGCGCCTCGGCATCGCGGAATGCCGCCTCGCGCTGGCCTTCCGCCTCCAGAATGGCGGATTGCTTTGCGCCTTCCGCGCGCAGGATCTGGGCATTGCGGGCGCCTTCGGCTTCCAGCACCTGCGCGCGTTTTTCGCGCTCGGCCTTCATCTGCCGCGCCATGGAATCGACGAGATCCTTCGGCGGTGCGATGTCCTTGATTTCGATACGGGTGACCTTGATGCCCCATGGTCCCACCGCCTCGTCCACCACGCGCAGCAGGCGGTCGTTGATGGCGTCGCGGTTCGACAGCAATTCGTCGAGGTCCATCGAGCCCATCACCGAACGGATATTGGTCATGGTGAGGTTTTCGATGGCCATTTCCAGATTGGCGATCTGATAGGCGGCCTGCGCGGCATTGAGGACCTGATAGAAAGTGACGGCGTCGGCGGAGACGCTGGCATTGTCGCGGGTGATGACTTCCTGTGTCGGTATATGAAGGACCTGCTCCATCACGTTCATTTTCGAACCGATGGTTTCGAAGAACGGCACGATGAGGTTCAGGCCCGGCTCGAGTGTGCGGGTGTAGCGCCCGAACCGTTCAACCGTGTAACGATGCCCCTGGGGGACGGTCTTGATGCCGGCAAACAGCACCAGAATAACGAGAACCACCGCTGCCATGACGACGATGTCGAAACCGCCCAATGCAATCATCACTTTTCCTCCTGATCGGAACCGTCCGGGTTTTACCCCGGCATCGTTATGGCAAGATTACACCCATCCTTGCAACTCCCGCCGCACAACCTTTTCGAGAACATTCATGCCCTCGGCGCTGTCGTTCAGGCAGGGAATATGGGTAAATTTCTCTCCGCCATTATGCAGGAAAATCTCGCCCGCTTCACCGGCGATTTCTTCCAGTGTCTCAAGACAATCCGAAACGAAGCCGGGATTCATTACGGCGATGCGCTTGATGCCTTCCGAGGCCAGCTTTTCCACGGTCTTGTCGGTATAGGGCTGCAACCATTCTTCCGGTCCGAAACGCGACTGGAAGGTGATCATGAAATTTTTCTCTGTCCGCCCCAGCGCCTCGCGCAGCAGCCGTGCGGTTTTCTGGCAGTGACAATAATAGGGATCGCCCTTTTTGAAATAGGATTGCGGAATGCCGTGGAAAGAGGTGATCAGCATTTCCGGCTCCCAGTCCAGCGTCGCCAGATGGTTTTTGACCGAGGCGGCGAGCGCCTCGATATAGGCCGGATCGTCGTGATAGGGCGGCACGGTGCGGATGGCGGGCTGCCAGCGCAGCTTCATCAAATGCTCGAAAGCCTTGTCGTTCACGGTTGCCGTGGTCGATGCGGCATATTGCGGGTAAAGCGGGAAAAGCAGGATTTTTTCGCAACCCTGTTCCTTCAGCGCGTCGATCTTGGAGGCGATGGAGGGCTGGCCGTAACGCATGCCCCAGTCGACCGCGACATTGGGCAGGTCCTTCAGCGCTTCTGCCAGCAGCTCGCCCTGGCTGCGAGTATAGGTGCGCAGATAGCTTTCATTGCGCTCGCGGTTCCAGATCTCCTCATAGGCCTTGCCGACTTTCTGCGGGCGCTTGTTGAGAACAATGCCGTAAAGGATCGGATACCAGTAGAGACGCGACCATTCGATTACCCGCTTGTCGCTCAGGAATTCCGCCAGATAACGGCGCATCGGCCAATAGTCCGTACCGTCAGGCGTGCCGAGGTTGACGAGCAGGACGCCGACCTTGCCAAATGCCGTGCGGGGATGGTTTGCGGGGAGTGCGGATAGTTCTGTCGCCATGAATGACACCCTGAAACTCGGACTGGTTGTGTGAGGAGCGGTTCCGTTTCGGACAAGGGCGGAAACGCTCCATCTTCTGTTTATGCGCGCCGAACGCAAACCGCGACGGGGTTGGGCCGGCAATGCCCGAGCTATACGCTCGTGCCGTCAATTTGTTCATGTGTTCTAGACGAAATTTTTCAGGATTAAACCACCGGCGGAGGCTATTTCCGGGGCGGGGGGCGCTGCAGGATGTCCTTTGCCAAAATTTGATCTGTAAGAATTTGTTTTTAAAAGGAAAATAAGAAACCGGCCCCGATTTCCGAGGGCCGGTTTCCTGTCTGCGGCAAATTGCCCTGTCTGTTCCCGTCCGGCTTATTGAGCCGGCAGCTCCAGCTCCTCGCCGATCTCGATGTGGTTCGGATGCTTCAGCGTGTTTGCCTTGGCAATCCTGCTCCAGAGAGCGCCGTCGCCATATTTCTCGGCTGCGATCTTCCAGAGCGAGTCGCCCTTTTCAACGACATATTTGCTGGCGGCTGCAGCGGCGGCTGCGGGCGTCGTCGTGGCGGCCGGTGCCGTGGCAGCAGGTGCAGTAGCGGCAGGTGCTGCGGGCGCGGGTGTAGCGGTCGGCGCAGGTGCGGTTGCGGCCGGCGCAGGTGCCGCAGGCTTTGCCGGAGCGACATAACCGGCAGGCGTCACTTCGCTGATACGGCCATCCGTGTAGGGCTTATAGGGGCTGTTGGCGGTAATATAGGCCGCAACGGCTTCCTCGAGGTTGGGGCCGAAGTCATAGGCGTTGATGGCCTTGGTCGCAAAGACCTTGAAGCCGTCGCCGCCGGTACGCACGTAATTATTGGCCGCGACGATGTAGGTCTTGGCGGGATCGAGAGGCACGAAAGCGTCGCCTTCCTTGACGTCGACCGAAACGACCCTGCCGCCGGCCGGCTTCGAGCGGTCGAAGGAATATTTCAGGCCGGAGACCTGCATGAAACGACCAGCGCCGTCATCGATCTGGCTGACGCCGTTTTCGAGGGCGGCGCGAATATCCTCGCCCTTCAGCTGGAAGGTTGCGACGGTGTTCTGGAACGGCAGAACCGTCAGCACTTCGCCCATGGAGACATCGCCGGCATCGATGGAGGAGCGCAGGCCGCCGCTATTGGCGAAAGCGATGGTCACGCCCTGATCCTTGACGCGCGCAAGCGTTGCATCCGCCACCAGATTGCCCATGGAGCATTCCTTCACGCGGCAAACCTTGCGGTCTCCCTCGATCGGGCCTTCCGAGGAGCCGACGACCTTCGACTTCAGAGCCTCGATCGGCGCCTTCAGCTCATCGATGCGCTTCAGCGTGGCTTCATCGGGCTTGAAGGAGGAGTCGATGAGGATTGGATCGCCCTTGCTTTCCTTGACCACGCCACTGTCATCGAAGACCACTTTGAGGTCGCCCAGATATTTGCTGTACTGCCCGGCCTGAACGACCGGAACCTTGTAGCCGCCGGGATTGTCGACGAGGGTGGGATAGGGGCCTTCGGCCTTCTGGTCGGTGTTGGAAAGCAGCGTATGTGTGTGGCCGCCGACCACGACGTCGACGTCAGGGATTTTGGCGATGAATTCGAGATCGCGGGGATAGCCGACATGGGTCAGCGCAATGATCTTGTCGACGCCGTCCTGCTTCAGCTTCTGCACCTGCTCGCTGATTTTCGCGACATCTTCGGCGATGGTGATATTGGGACCGGGCGTTGCCAGTTCCGCCGTGTCGTTCGCGACCGCGCCGACAATACCGATTTTCTGTCCGCCGACTTCGAGCACGATGGACGGCTTGACGCGATCGCCGATTTTCGAGGCGGTGGTGGCCACCACATTGGCGGTCACGACGGGGAACTGCACCTTGTCTAGGAAGCCGGCAAGCCCGTCCTCGCTGTCATCGAACTCATGGTTGCCGACGGTCATGGCGTCGAACTTCATGGCGTTCAGCACTTCCGCTTCCACCGTGCCCTTGTAGGTGGTGTAGAACAGCGATCCCTGGAAATTGTCGCCGGCATTGAGCAGGAGGACATTCTTGCCTTGAGCCTTCAGGGCATCACGGGTCTGATTGATTGCAGTCAGAAGACGGGCGGCGCCGCCGAAGCATTCGTTTTTGCCTTCTTCTTCAGCCGAGCAGGTCGAGTCGAACTTGTTGATCGATTCGATACGGGAGTGAAAATCGTTGATGTGAAGAATGTTGAGCTCGTAATCGGCCAGAGCCGCTCCGGCCGAAAGCGTTATCGCCGAAACGCTCAGCATGCCCAGTCCCAAAATTTTCTTCATGGTCCCTCTCTCCTGTTCAAAGCGGAAGCCCGGGGGTCGATCATCCTCCGGCCGTGCTCATTTTCTAATCTGAAATCATGTCAGTCTTTCAAAGCGCGATGTTTCCATTTAGCGGCAATCGCCGCAAGCGAAATTATGACAGGCGCACAATAAACGAAAACGCACGCCTGAGGCGTGCGTTCCAGAAGATCATCTCTTTGAAAAGGTGACGTTATCAGCCCTGGCGCGTCAGCGAGAACTGGCTGTTCGTGTCCGTCGTGCAGTTCAATTGTGACGGGGAGACGAGGGCGCAGTTGACGCGCGACTGCGTGTTGCGCACCAGCGAGGTCATGTTGATTTCGTAAAGCGTTGGCGAGATCGTGACATAGGTGCCGGAGGCCAGAAGCGTGTTGGTATCGGTCGAACGGGTGGAGAAGGCGCCGTTCTGGAATGTCGATACGATGCCGTTGCGGTCGATCCAGCGACCGTCGACGGCCGGGCCGCGGGAAAGCGAAGGCGCCATCGAGGTCTGCTGGGAGGGACCCGGCGCGACGCATGAAGACACCGCGATGGCGGCTGAAAGCAAAGCAGCGCTTGTCTTGAAGTTCATAGGCCTGTTCTCCTGCGATTCGATGAAACCTTCTGTGCTTCGACCATGCCGCGAAGCGTTGCTTATTTCAAGGCAACGTTGTTCGCTCTCCCCGGTTCCTGATGTCGTGCAGGAAAGCCCCGGCGTGACAAATATGAGACTCCCTCCCGTCAGCGCACGAGGATGTTGCGAAACTGCCAGGGATCGGACGTATCGATATTGTCGGGAAACAGGCCGGGGCGGCCATCGGTCGGCTTCCAGTCGGTATAATGTCCCTCGACGGGCCCGAGATAGGGGCGCTGCACCTCAAGGCAACGGCGGTAATCCATTTCATCCGCCTCGACGATGCCGGCCTGCGGGTTCTCAATCGCCCAGACCATGCCCGCGAGCACAGCGGAGCTGACCTGCAATCCGGTCGCATTCTGGTTGGGGGCGAGTGAGCGTGCTTCCTGCAGGCTCAACCGCGAGCCATACCAATAGGCATTCCTGTCATGGCCATAAAGAAGAACGCCGAGTTCATCGGCGCCGTCGACAAGCTCGTCTTCGCCGAGCACATGCTGGATCGGCTGGGGGGTGCCGCCATTGCCGAAAAGCTCATGCAGGGAAAGAATGGCGTCATTGCAGGGATGGTAGGCATAATGGCAGGTTGGCCGATAGGTCACGTTGCCATCATCGTTGCGGACGGTGAAATAGTCGGAAATCGAAATCGCTTCGTTATGCGTGACGAGAAATCCGTATTGCGGCCCAAGGCCCGGACACCATGTCCGCACCCGCGTATTGGCGCCGGGCTGATCGAGATAGATCGCCGCCTTGCTTCCCTTTTTCTGCTTTTTTGCGTTTTTCGGCATCCAGTTTTCATGCGTTCCCCAGCCGAGTTCGGCCGGCTGAAAACCTTCCGCGATAAAACCTTCGACGGACCATGTGTTCCAGAAAGCGCTGAAGGGCTTCGGTTCCTTCGCCCGCTGGGTGTCGCGTTCGGCCACGTGAACGCCCTTGACGCCAAGCCGCTTCATCAGCTTTGCCCAGCCATCGCGGTCATGCGGCTGCGGCTCCTCGATGTCGAGGCCGGTATCTTTGGCGAGATTGACGAGTGCCTGTTTCACGAACCAGGACACCATGCCCGGATTGGCACCGCAGGTGGAAACCGCCGTCGTGCCGCCCGGCTTGCGCGCCCTCTCCTTCAACATGGTTTCGCGCAGCGAATAATTGGTTCTGGCCGCATTATCGGCATCGGCGTCGAAATAAAAACCGGGCCAGGGTTCGACGACCGTGTCGATGTAAAGCATGCCATGTTTGCGACAAATCCGCATCAGATCGACGGAGGCGGCATCGACCGAAAGATTAACGCAGAAGCCCTGGCCCTGAACGCCCTTGAGGAGCGGCTTGAGAATCTCCCGGTAGTTTTCCTTGGTCAGATGCGTCTGGATATGGCGGATGTTCCTTTCGGCCAGAAAGGCGGCGATGTCTTCGCGCGGATCGATGACGACGAGCCGGGTCCTGTCGAAATTGAAATGACGTTCGATCAACGGAAGAGTGCCGCGCCCGATGGAGCCGAAGCCGATCATGATGATGGGGCCGTCAATATCGCCGTAAATCGGGTGGTTTTTATCCGTCATTCGTCAATTTTCCTTTTTTAGCCAATAAGTAAGCTAGATCATAAAAGCGTGCCACAATAAAGGGCAGGTGGATGACGGACATATGACGATGGCGACGGCAAGGCGGGCGCGCGCACCCTTTCCACCGCATTCTGCCTCTTCGCATTTTAGATAGTGCGTTTATAATTAAGTTCTTCTTTTCCTCTCTATGTCCAAAGGCTTGGGGGCTTTGGCCGGATGACGACGGGGGAATTTTCGCCATCACGGGAGAGTTGCCTGTTGAATAATCTTATCGAGCGTGTCGCAGCGCTTCAGAGTGCCACCCCCGTTCTTATTGCGCTTTACGATTCCGAGGACCGGTTGCGCCATGCCAATCCGTCGTTTCGGGAAAGCTTTCAGCTCGCCGCCGGCGATTTCCCGACCTGGGCGGATATCATGCGGCTGAACCATCGGCTGCGCACCGGTGTCGTCGTCCGCAACAATGATTTCGAGGGATGGCTGCTGTCGGCGCAGTCCCGGCGCGGCAAGCTGCCTTACCGCGCCTTTGAGATGGATATGCATGACGGCCGCTGGTTCTGGATGACGGAAACGGTGCAGCAGGATGGCTGGATGCTGTGCGTTGCAAGCGACGTCACCGAATTGCGCCAGGGCTACAGAACGCTGCGGCAGGACCGGGATCTGGCAGTCCGCGCCTCGCAGACCGATGAATTGACGGGAACGGCAAACCGCCGTTTCGTCTTCGCCAAGCTGGCTTTGCAGGTGGAGCGGGTTGCCAAGGGGCTGGAAACGCCTTTTTGCCTGTGCACGCTCGATATCGATTTCTTCAAGCAGATCAACGACCGTTTCGGTCATAAATGCGGGGATGCGGTGCTTCGCGATTTCGTCGGCATCGCCCATTCCGTCATCCGGCGGGTGGATTGTTTCGGCAGGATCGGCGGTGAGGAATTCATGCTCATCCTGCCGCGCAGCACGGTGGCCGAGGGCCGGGAGGTCGTCGAACGGCTGCTGCAGAAGGTGCGCCTTTCAAGGCCTCTCTCCGAATTTCCGGACTTTTCCTATAGCTGTTCAGCTGGGCTGACGGTCTATCGCGCGTCCGAAAGCGCCGACGATGTTTTCATGCGGGCGGATCAGGCTCTTTATGCGGCCAAGGAAAAAGGCCGCGACCGGCTTCTGGCGGTGACTGTTTAAACGAGTTCCGCCGCAATCAACCCATGCAGCGAATTGCCGACGAAGAGTTTCCGGCCGGCAATGTATTCCGGTTTCAGCGCCTGTCCGCGCGCCCTGCGTTCGCGGATCAGATCGGCGCGCAGCACACCCGGCAGAATGCCGCTGTCGAGCGGCGGCGTCAGCAATTGCCCATCCGGCATTTCGACGAAAATGCTGGTCGACGATCCCTCGCACAACTCACCGCGCTCGTTGAGCAGCAGCACCTCGTCGGCCTCCCCGGCTGAAAATTCGGCCCGGGCGGCATCATAGGGCTCGCGGCGTGAGGACTTGTGGCGATAGAAGGTATCGGTGGAGTCAAGCGTGGTCTGCCGGGCGATGCGAACCCGCCAGACGGCATCCTGCCGCAAGGGCTGGAAGTCGGCGGTTTCGATATCGAGTTCGCCCTTGTAGTTCATGACCAGCCTGACGCAGAGCGGCTTTTCACCACCCACCTTTTTTTCCAGCACCTGAACCGCATTGACCGGCGCGCGAAAACCGAGCGCGTCGGCGGAGCGCAGCAATCGGCGTATATGCTGGTCGATGCGCTGAAAGCCGGTCTGCGGCTCCCAGCGCAGGGTTTCCCTCAAGGTCAGATCGGCGGGTTTGCGTTTCATTGCCTGTGCTCGTCGCCCGAATTGTTGCCGGTGTCTCCGCCGGCAATATCAACCGGCAAAGCTTGTCCGAAATAGGATAGCCCTGCCGGCGGAAGAGATTAAGCCTGTTTGTTATCCAGCGCTTCCAGCTCGTCGATCAGCCCCTCGATCATCGAAAGCCCCTTGTCCCAGAAAGAGGGATCGGTCGCATCGAGGCCGAAGGGTTTCAGAAGCTCCGAATGATGCTTGGTGCCGCCCGCCTTCAGAAGCTCGAAATATTTCTCCTGAAAACCCGTCTCGGCCTTCTGGTAAACCGCATAGAGCGAGTTCACCAGGCAGTCGCCGAAGGCATAGGCATAAACATAAAACGGCGAGTGAATGAAATGGGGGATGTAGGTCCACCATGTCTCGTAGCCTTCGGAAATCCGGATTGCCGGACCAAGGCTCTCGGCCTGAACGGACAGCCACAATTCACCGATCTGCTCGGAGGTCAGTTCTCCCTGTTTGCGGGCGGTGTGCAGCTTGCGCTCGAATTCATAAAAAGCGATCTGGCGCACGACCGTGTTGATCATGTCCTCGACCTTGCGGGCGAGCATGGCCTTGCGTTCCCGGACATCTTTCGTGTCGTCGAGCAGCTTGCGGAAGGTCAGCATTTCCCCGAAGACGGAGGCGGTCTCGGCAAGCGTCAGCGGCGTCGCGCACATCAAGGCGCCCTGCTCCCCGGCCAGCACCTGATGCACGCCATGGCCAAGCTCATGGGCAAGCGTCATCACGTCGCGCGGTTTACCGAGATAGTTGACGAGCACGTAAGGATGGGCCGAGGGCACGGTCGGATGCGCGAAGGCGCCTGGCGCCTTGCCGGGGCGGGCCGGCGCGTCGATCCACTCTTCATCGAAGAAACGGCGGGCAATATCGGCCATCTCGGGGGCGAAATTGCCATAGGCGGAAAGCACGGTGTCCTTTGCCTCATCCCAGGAAATGATGGTGTTCGACGTATCGGGAAGCGGCGCGTTGCGGTCCCAATAATTCATCTGCTCCATGCCGAGCCATTTCGCCTTCATGGCGTAATAACGATGCGAGAGGCGCGGATAGGCCTTCTTGACCGCCGCCGCCAAGGCATCGACCACCTCGCGCTCGACGCGGTTGGCGAGATGACGGCTATCGGCAATATCCTCGAATTTGCGCCAGCGGTCGGAAATATCCTTGTCCTTGGCAAGCGTGTTGGTGATGAGCGTGAAGACGCGCAGATTGTCCTTGAAGGTTGCGCTCAGCGCCTGAGCCGCTTTCTTTCGGGTTTCCGGCTCCGGCTCCTGCAGCATGTTGAGCGTCACTTCCAGCGGCAGGCTCGCGCCGTCAATGTCGAAACGCAGGTCGGCCATCGTCTCGTCGAACAGGCGGTTGAAGGCCGCTGCGCTGGTCATCGATTTTTCGAGGAACAGCTGCTCTAGCTGGTCGTCGAGCTGGTGCGGCTTGTCCTTGCGCAAATCCACCAGCCACGGGCGGTAGTGACCCGCCGCGGCGTCATTCGCCATGCAGGCGTCCATCGTGGCGTCATCGATGCGGTTGAGCTCAAGGGTGAAGAACAGGAGGTGAGAGGAAATATCCGTCAGCTTCGCCTGGGCATCGCCGTAAAGCTTGCCATTCGCCGGGTTCGACGTATCGGAAAAATAGGTGAGCCCGGCAAAGGAGCCGATGCGGCCAATGAGATCGTCCAGCGCTTCATATTCCTTGAGCGCGGCGCCGATGCCGTTTTCGCCCTTCGCCTTCGCGGCTGCTTCAAGCTTGCCCTTCCATTTCTTCTCGAAAGCCGCCGCCATCGACGCCGCCTTGTCGAGATCGCCCTTGTATTCCGGCGAATCACCCGACGGATAGAGGTCCGAGAGCTTCCAGCCGGGCAGGTCGCCAAGCGCCGGACCGGTGGTTTCGGCAAGGGAGAAGACGGGTTGCGGGGTAGGGCGGTTGAGGGTCATCGAACGTGTCCTTCTGATTATGCGTGCGAAGCATATGGGGACCTTGTTTCCCGCGGCAATGGATAAAATGCAAGCAATTCTCAAAACTGGATGTTCAAGTCTCCCATGCGAGAGTGCGGAATAAGGGACCGCATGAAGCAGGTCCATAAACCGGAAACCGGAGCTAAAAATGACCGCGCATGTTCTCGTGATAGACGATGATCCCGTCCAGCGCCGCCTGCTCAAAAATGCGGTGGAACGTTATGGGCATCTCGCCTTGCTCGCCGAAAACGGCAAGGCGGGGCTGGAACTGCTCAAGCAATATAGCGGCGAGATCAATGTCATCGTCCTCGACCTCATGATGCCTGAAATGGACGGGCTTACCTTTCTCAAAGCTATCGGCGAACTCGGCACCGATGTTCCCGTCATTGTCCAGACGGGGCAGGGCGGCATCGATACCGTTGTGCAGGCCATGCGCGCCGGCGCTTTCGATTTTGTCGTCAAGCCGGTTTCGCCGGAAAGGATCGGCGCCGCCATCTCCAATGCGCTCAAGCTCGACAGGAGAGAGGCAAAGGCCCGCACGGGCCGGCGCGGACGGAGCAATGCAGTGAATTTTACCGATATCGTTTCCGCAAGCCCCGCAATGCTGAGGGTCATCGAACTCGCGCAGCGCGCCGCCCAGTCCAGCATTCCCGTGGTGCTGGAAGGCGAATCCGGTGTGGGCAAGGAAATGGTCGCCCGCGCCATCCAGTCGGCCGGAGACAGGGCGAGCAAGCCGTTCATCACCGTCAATTGCGGCGCCATTCCCCATAATCTCGTGGAAAGCATCCTCTTCGGCCACGAAAAGGGAGCCTTCACAGGCGCGACGGAAAAACATGTCGGCAAATTCATGGAGGCGGATGGCGGCACGCTGTTCCTCGATGAAATCGGCGATCTGCCGCTGGACGTGCAGGTGAAGCTGCTCCGCGCGGTCCAGCAGGGCGAAATCGAAACCGTCGGCTCCGCACGGGTGCAGAAGGTGAATGTGCGGCTGATCTCCGCCACCAACAAGAACCTCATCGAAGAGGTGAAGGAAGGTCGCTTCCGCGAGGACCTTTATTATCGCCTCAATGTCTTCCCGATCACTATTCCGGCGCTGCGCCGCCGCAAGGAAGATATTCCCCATCTGGCGCGGGTTTTCGCCGAGCGCTTTTCGGCGGAACAGAAATTGCCAAATCCCGTCGGCCTCGACGCCAGCGCGCTGGCGCTGCTGACGGCCTATGACTGGCCGGGCAATATCCGCCAGCTCGAAAACGCCGTCTTCCGTGCGGTAGTGCTCTCACAGGGCGAGGAACTCTCGGATTTCGATTTTCCGCAGATCGCGCTTCAGCTGCCGGAATTTTCGACCGGTGACGATGCGGACGATGTCATCCGCACACCATCGGGAGCGTCTCTGAAACTTGCGGCCTATTCGCCGGCCCCGCCACCGGCCGCTGAAAACCACGCCGTCATGGAGGAGCCGTCGGATATTTCCACCACTATCTACCGGGGCGGAAACCTGATCTCCAGCATGGATGAATCGGGCAATATCCGCAAACTGGCCGAGATCGAAGAGGAGCTCATCCGTTTCGCCCTGCGCTTCTATCGTGGGCAGATGAGTCAGGTTGCCAGAAAGCTTGGTATCGGCCGTTCGACTCTTTACCGAAAGCTGAAAGATTATGGCATCGATCCCGACGATCCCCTTCGAGATGCAGCCTGAGCGCACAACCCCCGTATTCGAAGGCAGATCGTAAATTCGTTAACTTCTGAGCAAGGATATCCGCTTACCGTCTATAAACCTCTTGTTAGTGGCTGATTCACTATGTAGAGGAAGGTTGTATGTGTGTGGCAATTTTGCCATCGTGTCACCGTATTTGACGTTCATTTGAGGCAATGTGACAGAAATTGTCTTCCAGGCGGGGATCGAATTGCCATATCTGCATCGGAATAACGCGCTTTCGACAAAGATCGCGCGCGGCTTGATCAAGGATATATGCACGAAGCTGTCGGCGCGCGCTGTCACCTTTGCCTGCCTGATGCTCGCCGCAATGCCTTTCGTAGGTGTTTCGGCGACGGAAGCCGCCGCCGAGACGCGAAGCCTCAAACTGTATTATATCCATACACGCGAGAAGGCGGTCATCACCTTCAAGCGCAATGGAAAATATGACCAGAAAGGTCTGCAGGAGCTGAACCGCTTCCTGCGCGACTGGCGGCGCAACCAGCCGACACGCATGGACCCGCGCCTTTTCGATCTCGTCTGGGAAGTTTATCGCCGCAGCGGCGCGACCGACTATATCAACGTCGTTTCGGCTTTCCGCTCGCCGGAAACCAACGGTTTGCTGCGCACACGCACCAAGGGTGTCGCGGAAAAAAGCCAGCATATGCTCGGCAAGGCCATGGATTTTTATATCCCCGGTGTGAAGCTTGCCCGCCTTCGTGAAATCGGTATGCAGATGCAGATCGGTGGCGTCGGTTTCTATCCGACGTCGGGCTCTCCCTTCGTGCACATGGATGTCGGCGGCGTTCGCGCCTGGCCGCGCATGAGCCGCCAGGAACTCGTCCGCATCTTCCCGAACGGCAATACGCTGCATCTTCCTTCCGACGGTAAGCCGCTTCCCGGTTATGAGCAGGCGCTCGCCGATTACAAGAAGCGTGTCAGCTCCTCCTCCATTCAGGTTGCTTCCAGCGCCGGTGCCGGCCCTGCCTCATCTGGCGGCGGCAAGCGCAAGACGTTGCTGCAGGCCCTCTTTGGCGGCGGTGACGAGGATGAAGATCCCGATAGCATCGCAGCGCCGGAGCCCGCAGAACGCCCGGCTGTCGCCCGTCCGGCGGCTCCGCAGCAGGCGGCTCCCGAGCCTGAACCCACCATTGCAGTTGCTTCGGCACAGGCGCTTCCCGGCGTGAACGATGCGCCGCTGCCGACGGCTCGACCCGCCTTCGGTAACCAGCCGCCGGCCAATACCGGCCTTGCGACTGCGCTTTATTCGCCGGCCCGCAATGCCGCACAGGATGCCCTGCAGGCAGCGACCACGCCGACTCCGGCTTCCGCGCCGGCCGAGCGCCAGCAATTTGCCGATTTGGCTGAGGTATCCGTGCCGGTGCCCACACTTCTTGGGCCGCGTGGCATGAAAGGTGATGCGGAAGGATCGATCCTGACGGCGTCCGCAGATGGTGCGACACCGGCTGCGACCGGCGAACTCGCTTCTGTTCCGGTTCCTGCCAATCGTCCGGCCGTGGCGGAAGCCCTGCTGGCGGCGGCCAATGCCGATCCAGAAGGTGAGGACGATCTCGCCGAGGCGCAGGAGGATACGCTTTCGCCGACGGTGGTTGCGGCTCTTGAACAGAGCGGTCAGGCCGCCCGGTCGCATGTCCAGTCGGCTGCCATGCCGACAGCCGCGCCATTCCCGGCCGCCGTCAACCATAAGGTTACCGTCGCACCCGCCGAAACGGCCAAGGCCGAACCGCAGGCTGGCTTCGGTGATGCTTTCGACCTGAAACCTGCGATCAATGGCGGCCTCAGCGCCGGCATGCCGACCAAGGGTTCGCGCCCGAGCAGGCAGGATGCCGCCGTTTCCCAGCAGGCCATGGTGGGCGGTGGACGTCTGACGCAGGATCTGATTTCGGATTGGGCGCTCAATCAGAACAAGGGCACGACCGGACGCTCGGTAAAGGCGCCGCGTGTTGTCGCCAACCGCATGCTCAGCAACGACATGTCGGCTTCCGCGACCTCGGCGAGCTTCAAGCCCGGTGCCGTTGCCATCGAATCCAGCCGCTTCAGCACGCCGGTGAAGATGCACTGAGCCCGCTTTCATTAAGTAAGACAGCCGAGAGGCCAACAAAAAACCCGCCGTTACCGGCGGGTTTTTTATGCGGGATATTGAAGCTTTAGACGCCGCTCTGGCCGTCCGAGCCGATATAGGCGATGCGGACCATATTGGTCGCGCCGGGGGTGCCGAGCGGTACGCCTGCGGAGATGATGATACGATCGCCCGGCTTGCCGAAACCTTCGGAAACGACGATGCGACAAGCGCGGTTCACCATGTCGTCAAGGTCGCTGGCATCGCCCGTGACGACGCAGTGCAGGCCCCAGACGACCGACAGGCGGCGGGCGGTCTGGATGATCGGCGACAGCGCGATGATCGGAACCTGCGGCCGCTCGCGCGCGGCGCGCAGGCCGGTCGTGCCCGAAGACGTATAGGTGACGATTGCCGCAAGCTTCAGCGTTTCGGCGATCTGGCGGGCGGCGAGCGAAATGGCATCGGCGCCAGTCGGTTCCGGCTGGGCGCGCTGCGCGTAGATGATATTGGAATAATAGGGGTCCTGCTCCACCGTGCTGGCAATGGATGCCATGGTGGAGACCGCTTCGACCGGGTAGTCGCCGGAGGCAGATTCAGCAGAAAGCATGATGGCGTCCGCGCCTTCGAAGACGGCGGTGGCGACGTCGGAGACTTCGGCGCGGGTCGGTACAGGTGCGGTGATCATCGATTCCAGCATCTGCGTGGCGACCACGACCGGCTTGCCGGCGCGGCGGCAGGCGCGGGTCAACTGCTTCTGGATGCCCGGAACGGCTTCCAGCGGCATTTCGACGCCGAGATCGCCACGGGCGACCATCAGCGCGTCGGAAAGCTCGATGATTTCTTCGATGCGCTCGACAGCCTGCGGCTTTTCGATCTTGGACATCAGGCCGACGCGACCGCGTGCGATCTTGCGCACTTCGGCAAGGTCTTCCGGACGCTGGACGAAGGAAAGCGCCACCCAGTCGACTTCGCCGGTGGCGAGAACGGCGTCGAGATCGACGCGGTCCTTGTCGGTCAGAACGCCGACGCCGAGCAGCGTATCCGGCAGGCTGATGCCCTTGCGGTCGGAAATGCGTGTACCGGAAATGACGGTGGTGACGATGCTCTTGCCGTCGCTCTTTTCAGCGCGCAGATGCAGCTTGCCGTCGTCGATCAGCAGGCGATGGCCGGGCTTGACCGCCTCGAGAATTTCCGGATGGGGAAGGAAAACGCGGGTGTTGTCACCAGGCGTGTCGTTATTGTCCAGCGTGAATGTCTGGCCCGGAACAAGTTCGACCTTGCTTTCGGCGAATTTTCCGACGCGCAGCTTGGGACCCTGCAGGTCGGCCAGAATGCCGATGGGGCGGCCGGTACGGCTCTCGACAGAACGGATACGCTGAATGAGCGTCCGCATCACGTCGTGGCTCGCATGGCTCATGTTGATCCGGAAAAGATCTGCGCCAGCAAGATGCAGCTTCTCAATCATCGCCTCTTCGGAAGAGGCCGGGCCGAGAGTTGCAAGAATTTTGACTTTGCGGTTACGCTTCATCAGTTTTGATTTCCCTGTGTGCCTGGCGTATCGGAGAGCTGGACCATCCAGCTGCCCTGTCTGCCCGTGTCATATTCCTTGAAACCCATTCTCTGGAAGCTGCGGGCAAAACAATCGTCCACGCCGTTGATCTTGAACTCGTTTTCCGCCACGCACATGTTGACGTCACCGGTCCAGCGGCCGCCATGGGCGGCATCTTCGGCATAGAGATAATAATAACGTGACTGCAGCTCACCCTCGATCAGCGTCGCGCAGGTCGAGGAGGGGACCTGCCACCAGCCTTCGCTGACCCAGCCCTCCTGTGCCCGGTAGCCGATTGCGACCCCCACGAGGTTCTGCGTGCTGTTGCACACGCGAAAATCCGCATGCGCGGGCGCCGCGATCATGAACGGGGTCAGAAACAATGCCGCTGCGGAAAAAAGACGGGCGATATGCCGAAAGTGGCGAGGAAGAGCGAGAGATGACTGAGTCACGGCTTCCATCCGGATTCCATGGTTATAATGAACACACTTCTTGGCGTGGCCGCCCAAGAAAGTCAA
Source organism: Agrobacterium sp. CFBP 3001 (assembly GCF_027871605.1). Taxonomy (NCBI): domain Bacteria; kingdom Pseudomonadati; phylum Pseudomonadota; class Alphaproteobacteria; order Hyphomicrobiales; family Rhizobiaceae; genus Agrobacterium; species Agrobacterium sp. CFBP 3001. The sequence goes on along the minus strand of NZ_JAQAHD010000011.1, from coordinate 85,316 downwards.
CGCGATTTTAATCGATTATATTGTTCGTGGGATCGTGAGTGCGATAAGGTAGATGGCTGTTCTTTCGCCGCAACTTGCGCCCGGCCTCAAGCCATGCCATCAAGCTTCTCTCCTCAATCCTGCCCCAGAAAATCATCGATGAACGACTTCATACCCTATGAAATCATAGAAGGCGATTATGACAAAGGCATGGTTCTTCTGGCGGACCATGCCATGAACCTCCTGCCGGCACACTACGGCAAACTTGGCCTTCCGCAAACCGCTTTTCATCGCCATATCGCATTTGATATCGGTATAGAGGGGCTGACGCGCTCACTTGCCGCGCGCCTTGGCGTGCCGGCGGTGCTCGGGCGGTTTTCCCGGCTGCTGATCGATCCGAATCGCGGCGAGGATGATCCCACTCTCATCATGAAGATTTCCGACGGGGCGATCATCCCTGGCAATCATCCGATTTCGGACGAGGAATGGCAAAGGCGGATCGAGATTTTTCACCGGCCCTATCACAATGCCGTGGATCGTGTGCTGACCGGCGTGGCCGAGGCCTCGGAAGAAGCGCCGCTGGTTCTGTCGCTGCATTCCTACACGCCGTTCTGGAAGGAAACGCCGCGGCCGTGGCATGCGGCGGTTCTGTGGGATACGGATCATCGTGCGGTCGATCCGCTTCTGGCGCATCTGCGGGCCACGGGCGACATCCTCGTCGGTGACAACGAGCCCTATGACGGAGCGCTCAAGGGCGATACCATGTATCGCCATTGCATGATGAAGGGCATACCGCATGCGCTTCTCGAGGTTCGGCAGGATCTGATCGCGAATGAAGAGGGGATCGCCGAATGGTCGGACCGGCTCGCTCCCATTTTCGCCGCAATGAACGACGATCCCGTCCTGCATGAATATCAGCAGTTCGCCTCCCGCACCGGTCCCTATTGAGCCTGGAGTTTTGCCATGACGAATGAGAACGACAATCGGCAGGTCGAATTCGAGGCGGCGGCATTTCGCCGTCTCGTGCAGCACCTTCGCGAACGTCACGACGTGCAGAACATCGACCTGATGAATCTCGCCGGCTTTTGCCGCAACTGCCTGTCCAACTGGTACCGGGAAGCGGCCGAGGAGGCCGGCGTTCCCCTCAGCAAGGAAGAGTCCCGGGAAATCGTCTACGGCATGCCCTATGAGGACTGGAAGGAAAAATATCAGGCGGAGGCGAGTGATGCCCAGAAAGCCGCCTTTGAGCAGAACAGGCCCAGGGAATAACCCCGATCGACGGAAACGACTTGACGCGACGCCTTTCAGTGGGCAGTTCACAGGCCGGAATTCTGCTGCCCGTCGGCGGCGACCGGCGAAAGCTTCGCCCGGAAATAATGAACAAGGCTCGCATGCGGGCCGTCAATAAAGGATGACATGATGGACGATACCAGCACCACCGAAACCGTCGCCGCCGCAGAACTGCGCCAGATTATTGAACGGATTGAACGCCTGGAAGAAGAAAAGGCTGCCATTCAGGGCGATATCAAGGACGTAATCGGTGAGGCCAAAGGCCGTGGTTACGATACCAAAGCGATCCGCACCATTATCCGCTTGCGCAAAAAGGACGCCAACGAGCGTATCGAGGAAGAAACCATTCTTCAGACGTATATGGCTGCGCTTGGCATGGAATGATCAACAGCTAGCTGTGGGGCGACTTCCGGGTGCGCCCTGCGGCTAAATCTTATTTTCCAACACGTCCTTGTTGGCGATAAGAAGCTCCAGGATTTTTTCACTTACGAATTTGTGCTCTTTTGACAATTCGGCTTGGCGCTTTTCCGCGGATCGCGAAATCTCTGCAAACATAACGACTGTAAACAGAAACTCCTCGAAACCGCCTGACCGGGTCACTTCGGATGTGGCGCGTTCCGTCGTGAGAGTACGAAACAAATTGCGCTTCTCTTCGTCCGAAACGTGGAATACCAGTTTGTGCGCAAACCTATTCCGTAAGTTATTGACGGCCCTTAGAACATTGCCGAATTCATCACGAAAATATCCCAGCGCCTGACATAGGCTGAGCTTCTCAGCGAACGATCTGTGGCCGTTGAAATATGAGGCGGGATGATCGAGATGCATGTTCAAAACTTCAGTGACGATGTGATCCAGATAGATATGGGCGACGATGAGTTTCCCCCAATCCTCAGTCACGGAAATTCGATCTATGAACTCGCTTATATCGAAACTCGGATTGTCTCCGATGGAGTTTAAAAGACTTTCGGCTGCTTTAAATTCACTCTGCTCTGCCAAAATAAAGCCCTGCTAAGTCCAATAAATAAAATCAGTGGTATCGAATTCAGCCGCGCGTGCCGGCCAGCTTTTCCGAAAGGTCGACGGCCTCCTTGCGGGCGTCCTTGTCTGCGGGGTAGAGCGCCAGATAACGTTCCCAAGCCTTCAACGCCAGCTCGTCGCGGCCCGAGGCTTCGAGGATGTTGGCAAGGCTTGCCAGCGCCGGGAAATAGCGCGGCTCCCTTTCCAGCGTCAGGTTGATATCCGCCATCGCCTTGCGGGTGTCGCCATCGGCAAAATGCACCATGGCGCGGCGATAGGGCGCCTGCACATAGTCCGGATCGAGCAGAATGACCTGGTCGAGAAAATCGTAAGCGGCGGCGTTGCGCTTTTCGTCGGCGGCTTCGCCCGCCCATTGCATCAGCAGGTTGACCGTTGCGCTGCCGGAATCATTCCATTCGGAGGCGATCTGGTTAGCAATGCTGCGCGCCTTGACCGCATTCCGTTCTTTTTTCAGCGATGCGAAAAGCGTGTCGATCGTCTTGGCGGGTGAAGGTGAGTCCGCGACAGCAGGCGGTTGCCCGTCTGCCGCGTGGGCAATGGCAGCCATTCCCGAAAGCGGGAGGCTTGAAAACAGGAAGCCCTGGGCGAGGATGATAGCCGTGCAAAAACGATTTGGGCGCATGGGTTAAAGCTTAACCCGACTGCGCCCAATATCAAATGCAAACTTCTGCTCTGTCAACAAAGTGATCCGCGAGCTTGATCGCGAACCGCAGTCGCAGTCAATCAGCCCTGACGAGCCTTGAAGCGCGGGTTCTGCTTGTTGATGATGTAGACGCGGCCCTTGCGGCGAACCAGGCGGTTATCGCGATGACGGGCCTTAAGCGCTTTAAGCGAATTCTTGATCTTCATTTTACTGGTCCGCAGTTTTGCACGGTTTCTGCCGTGCTTATTCAAACAATCAAAAGCGCGCAACGGGGCGCGCTCTTTTCGGTTGGCAGGCAGATACCCGTTTGAGCCCTGCCTGTCAACACTTGCCCGTGTCTTTGCCTTAAAAGACTAGGCTTTTCCTGTGCGCAAAAGCTCGGTCACATGGCCCATCTTGCGGCCCGGCCGTGCTTCCGTCTTGCCGTAGAGATGCACGAGACAGTCTTTTTTCGACAGCCATGCCGGTACATCGTCGATGTCGTCGCCGATGAGGTTGGTCATGACGCAATCCGAATGGCGATCCGTGCTGCCGGGAGTAAGGCCCGATACGGCCCGGATATGCTGTTCGAATTGCGAGATTACGCAGGCCGCCTCCGTCCAGTGGCCGGTATTGTGAACGCGCGGCGCCATTTCATTGGCGACCAGCGAACCATCCGGCAGGACGAAGAATTCGATGCCGATGACGCCGACATAATCCAGCGCAGCCAGAAGCTTTTCCGCCGATTGCACGGCAACTTCCCTCGCGGCGTCGGAAAGTGCGGCCGGAACGGTGGACGTGTGTAGAATGCCGTTCAGATGAACGTTCTCGGCCGGATCGTAGCAGGTGACGGTTCCATCCAGGAAACGCGCGGCGATAATCGAAATTTCCCGCTCGAAGGAGATGAAGCTCTCGAGAATCAGCGGCACGCCGCCGAGCGCCGCAAAAGCGCCTGCGAGGTCTTCTCCACCGCGGAAAAGACGCTGGCCCTTGCCGTCATAACCCATGCGGCGGGTTTTCAGCACGCCCTTGCCGCCGAAGGCGGCCAATGCGGCCTCCAGCTCTTCCTGGTTGTCCACAGCACGGAAATCAGCAGTCGGGATGCCGCAGCCATTGAGGAAGCGCTTTTCCGTCAACCGGTCCTGCGAGGCGCTGAGCGCTTTCGGAGGCGGATAGACGGGAACGGAGAGGCTGAGCTTTTCGGCGGCCGCAACAGGCACGTTCTCGAATTCGTAGGTCACGACATCGCAACGGCTTGCGAGTTCCGCAAGCGCGTTTTCGTCGTCATATTCCGCCACGATCTGCTCGTTGCAGGCCTGCGCAGCCGGACAATCGGCCTGCGGTTCGAGTACGATGGTACGGTGGTTGAGGCGGGCTGCGGCCATCGCCAGCATACGCCCGAGCTGCCCGCCACCGATGATGCCGATGGTCAGGTTGGTCGTCTTTGCCATCACTTTTGTCGTCACTGGGTGCTGTCCATTGGATATTCCGCGACAGCCGCCGACTGGCGCGCACGCCAGGCATCCAGCCGGTCGGCGAGGTCGTCGTCGCTCAGCGCCAGAACCGCGGCGGCAAGAAGGGCCGCATTGATCGCGCCTGCCTTGCCGATGGCGAGCGTGCCAACCGGAATTCCGGCGGGCATCTGCACGATGGAATAGAGGCTGTCCTGACCGGACATGGTCTTGGACTGCACCGGAACGCCGAAGACCGGAAGCGGCGTCATCGAGGCCGTCATGCCCGGCAGGTGGGCGGCGCCGCCCGCACCGGCGATGATGACCTTGAAGCCTTCGTCCTTCGCGCTATTGGCGAAGTCATAAAGCCGGTCCGGGGTGCGGTGGGCGGAAATGATGCGGGCTTCGTATTCGATGTCGAGCGCATCCAGCGTATCGGCGGCGTTCTTCATGGTCTCCCAGTCGGACTGGCTGCCCATGATGATGGCGACGGGGGGCGTTTCTGCTGTCACGTAATGTCTCCGGGCTCAGGCGATGATATCGGGAATGACCTGGTCTTCGAGCTGGGTCATCTTGTCCTTGACGGCCAGCTTCTTCTTTTTCATGCGCTGTATTCTCAGCGCATCGCAGCTGGTCTGGATCATCGCGTTGATCGCCGCGTCATAATCCTCATGCTCCTGGCGCAGCCGCGCCAGCGTGAGCCTGATGTCCGCCTGGTCCTGATCGGGCATCTCGTCATCCCCATTTTATGCCAGCCGGATCGGCTCCGGCGCGTCTGTGATCGTTCACGAGCCTCTATCATCAAATCGCGGTAACGGGAAGTTATCCCTTGCGACCAAATTGCCCACTTATTGCCTTCATTTCGCCTTCGACAAGCGGCGCGATCCGTGTCACATTGCCGTCGTAAACCTGAAACTCCAGCGATGGAGAGCTGGAGGTAGGTTCAAAAAGGAAGGACGTGCCGCATGACCATTCAGGCTCATATTGCATCGCTCGAAAAGAAACACGGTGCTCTGGAGGAGGAGCTCGAAAGTATTCTTGCTTCCCCGTCGTCTGACGATAGAGAGATCGCGGACCTTAAACGTCGAAAACTGCGCCTGAAGGATGAACTGCAGAGGCTCAAGGCCTCGACAAGGCATTGATTTTTGCCAGCCCGTCAGCCCTCGATGAATGAGGGTTCGACGGTCTGAGCCTTTCGAGCTCTGGCGGCGAAAACCTGCTGCCAGAGCTTTTTTATTGTCGGATTTAGAACGGCAGTCCGTCCCATAGCAGTTTAAGCGCCGCAATCAGCGCCATGGCATACATGAGTGGGTAAAACACGGCCGGTTTCAGATATTTCACCACCCTGGCGCCAGCAAGCGTCGCCAGCATCGCCACCGGCAGCAGGCTTGCCGATGTCTTGAGGTTGGTGGCGTCCAGCGCGCCGAGCGCGAAATAGGGAATGAGCTTGATCGCATTCATGATGGCGAAGAAGCGCACGCTCATGCCGGTATAGGTCTTTGGATCGAGCTTCAGCGGCAGAACATAGATCTGAAAGGGCGGACCGCCCGCATGAGCCACGAAACTCGCATAACCCGACAGGCTGGACCAGAGGGTTGCAGCAGCTGGTCTTTGCGGCTTGGCCGGGATTTCCTGGCCTTTGCGGCTTTTGAAGCTCTCATGGAAGTAACGCAGCACGAACAGGATCGTGACAGAGGCGACGACGAGACGCATGGCGTCCGCGGAAATGAGGCTCGAGGTCGCCCAGCCGAGCGCGATACCGGCGATTGCGCCCGGCAGCATGATGAGGAGCGTTTCCCGGTGGTTGTAATGCCGCCAGGCAAAAAGCGCCACGATATCCATGACGATCAGGATCGGCAGGAAGATGGCCGCCGCCTGCACGGGCGATACGGCAAGCGCCATCAGCGGCACGCCCATAAGGGCCAGAGCACCGCCCAGCCCGCCCTTGGAAAGGCCGACGAGCACGACTGCGGGGATGGCGACGAGATAAAAATGAAAATCGGTGAGCATGGATGGACAGTTGATCCTTTCGCCGGTCCGGTTTATCGGATTTGTCATATGAAAACGAGTGCAGATTGCGCGGTAAGCGTCTTCTGTCTGAAATGGACGAACCGATGACCCTAGTTGAAGATCGTTGCCGCCTTGTCCTGATCGTTCCGCAATCGGACGACGCGCAAAAGCAGGCGACAGAGGTGGAAGATGCATTGCGGGGCGGCGATGTCGCTTCCGTCATCATTCCGCAATATGGTCTGGATGACGCCGCTTTCCAGAAACGCGCCGAACTGATCGTGCCGCTTGTCCAGAAGGCAGGTGCGGCAGCGCTCATCGCCGGCGACAGCCGCGTTGCCGGTCGCGTGAAGGCGGATGGCCTGCATGTGGTTGGCAATGGCGAGGCGCTTGCCGAGGCAGTGGAAAAATTCACGCCGAAGCTCATCGTCGGCGGCGGCAATGCGGATGACCGTCACAAGGCGCTGGAGCAGGGCGAGGCCAATCCGGATTACGTGTTTTTCGGAAAGCTCGAAGGCGACATCAAGCCGGAAGCGCACCCCAAAAACCTGGCGCTCGGCGAGTGGTGGGCCTCGATGATCGAAATCCCGGCCATCGTCATGGGTGGTACCGATGTGTCCTCGGTGGTTGCCGTGGCCGAAACCGGTGTGGAGTTCGTGGCGATGCGCAGCGGCGTTTTCGATAATGCCACCGGCGCCGCCCAGGCCGTTTCTGAAATCAACGCCCTGCTTGACGAAAAAGCGCCACGGTTTGACGGTTGATACAGGCGATGATCATGCGCTCGGTTCACCTCTGCCTTTCCGTTTCGCTGTTGGCGCTCGCTTTCGGCGCGCCGGCGGGTGTCGCTTTTGCCCAGTCCGGGCCGCAGAGCGAAAGCAATGCGCTGTCCCGCCAGCTGGAAAATGAGGCTCAGCCGACCCGTCAGGGCCGGGTGCAATCCGAAGAGCAGAAGGACTTGCAGCCGTCGGCAGGCGTGAATGTCTATCAGCGCATGGGCGCGGAATTGCCGGCGCTGCCGCCTGAAAAGGAATTCAAGGGCCGGGTGGACGAAGCTTACGGGCATTTCCAGCGCGGCGAATATGTGCAGGCGCTCGACAAGGCGCTGAACCGCGCGCAGAACGGTGACGCAGCCGCCCAGACGCTGGTGGCGGAAATGATGTCGCGTGGTCTGGGCATCGCCCGTGACGAGAAGACAGCCGCTTTCTGGTACCAGCAGGCGGCTCAGGGTGGCGATCCCGTCGCCATGTTCAAATTCGCGCTGATCCTGATGGAAGGCAAATTCGTCACCCGCGACAAGGCGAAGGCCGACGATTTCATGCGCCGTGCGGCGGAAGCCGGCAACGCCTCTGCCCAGTTCAACTGGGGTCAGATACTGGTTTCGGAAAATCCCGGCGCCAAGGGTCTGCTGATGGCTTTGCCGTTCTATGAGAAATCCGCCGAACAGGGCATTGCCGATGCGCAATATGCGGTGTCGCAGATTTACTGGTCGCTCAAGGATGTGCCGGCCGAGAAGAAGGCAAAGGCGCGGGACTGGCTGACACGGGCCGCGAAGGCGGGCTACGATACCGCGCAGGTCGATCTCGGCATCTGGCTGGTCAATGGTTTCGGCGGTGAGCGCAATCTGGATGAGGGCTTCCGCTGGCTCTATGGTGCGGCACAGCGCGGCAATGTCGTGGCGCAGAACAAGGTGGCGCATCTTTACATTCAGGCGCTCGGCACCCGGCCCGATCCGGTCGAAGCGGCCAAATGGTATGTGCTTTCCCGCCGCGCCGGGCTGAAGGACCCGTCGCTCGAGGACTTTTATCTCGGCATCACCGACGAGCAGCAGAAGAAGGCGATTGAGGCCGCAAATCGTTTCCGCCCGACGTGATGGAAGGGTAGCCTTGCCACGCTGGCGTTGACCCTTGGGCTTTTTGCCTTGAATTTCCGCGCGTTTTGTGGTCTTGAACCGCAAACTTTCAATTCAAGAAAATAATGACGTGCCTGCCCGGTGAGCTTCCGGGCGGTTCGCAAGCTTTCCAGGAAACAACATCGATGGCCCGTTCAGCCCTTCTCAATGTCATGGTTCAGGCCGCCATCAAGGCGGGTAAGTCTTTGTCGCGTGACTTCGGTGAAGTGCAGAACCTTCAGGTCTCGGTCAAGGGACCGAGCGATTTCGTCTCGCAGGCGGACCTGAAAGCCGAGAAGATCGTGCGCGACGAGCTGATGAAGGCCCGCCCGACCTACGACTTCCTGGGTGAAGAAGGCGGCGAGGAAAAGGGCACGGACGGCGCACATCGCTGGATCGTCGATCCGCTGGATGGCACCACCAACTTCCTGCACGGCATTCCGCATTTCGCGGTTTCCATTGCGCTCGAGCGTAACGGTGAAGTCGTCGCCGGCGTGATCTTCAATCCGGCCACCGACGAACTCTACACTGCCGAGCGCGGCGGCGGCGCGTTCCTCAACGATCGCCGCATCCGCGTCGCTGCGCGCAAGGCGCTGACCGATTGCGTCATCGGTTGCGGCGTGCCGCATCTTGGCCGCGGCAATCACGGCAAGTTCCTGGTCGAACTTCGCCACGTCATGGGGGAGGCAGCCGGCATCCGCCGCATGGGTGCGGCGTCGCTCGATCTCGCCTACGTTGCCGCTGGCCGTCTAGATGGTTACTGGGAAGCCGATCTTTCGCCGTGGGATATGGCGGCAGGCCTCGTGCTGATTCGTGAAGCCGGCGGTTTCGCCTCCGACATCAAGGGCGGCACGGATATCTTCGGCAGCAGCTCCGTCGCTGCCGGCAACGAATATATCCACAAGGCGCTCGTTGAGGTCGCCAACCGTCCCATTCCGGGCCGCTGATTGGTTTTCGGCGGAAAACCTGCCGTTTTCCGCAAGTTTTAGACGCCCGGCGAATATTCGCCGGGCGTTTTTGTTTTCCGTCATCCGGTTCCAGGCTGTTTTCGTGAAACGCCTGTGACGAAAGACCGGCTTTTCGCTTCAAATCGTCGCAATTTTCAAATAGCTTCCGCTGGATAGCTGACCAAAGGGAATGCGAACGTTATGGCGGATTCGGAGCTGCTCGATCTTGGCGTCGAGAAACCGGTGACCACACGGCAATACAGCCACAAGCTGTCCAGCCCGACACCGTTTCTCTGGACGATGGTTCTGTTTCTGGTCCTCGTGGGCTTTCTGGCGGCCATTCTTTACCGGCAGGCCCACACCGCCTTCATGACCAATCCGGGGCTCAACGGCTTCATTCTCGGCGTGTTGGCCATAGGCATCATTCTGGTGTTTACACAGACGATGAGCCTGCGTTCCGAAGTGCGCTGGTTCAATGCCTTTCGCGCTGCCGGCAGCGTCGAAAAGGTCGGCCGTGCGCCCAAGCTGCTTGCGCCGATGAGCACGCTGATCGGCAAGCGTGGCGAAGTCCGGCTTTCTGCCGTTACGCAGCGGACGATCCTCGATTCCATCGCGACGCGCCTTGACGAGACGCGTGACACATCGCGTTATCTCGTCGGCCTGCTGGTGTTTCTCGGCCTGCTCGGCACCTTCTGGGGCCTGATCGGCACCATTGGCGCCATCAGCAATGTCATCCAGTCGCTCGATCCAAGCGCCGGCGACAGCAACGATATTCTCGGCTCCCTCAAGGCAGGCCTGACTGCGCCGCTGGCGGGCATGGGAACGGCCTTTTCCTCGTCGCTGCTCGGTCTTTCGGGGTCGCTGATTCTCGGCTTCCTCGATCTTCAGGCCGGCCGCGCCCAGAACCGTTTTTATACCCAGCTCGAAAACTGGCTTTCCTCGGTGACGGATACCACGGAAGGGCCGCGGGAGTTCAAGGGCGAACCCGGCGCCGTGGTCAGCACCGAGCGCTCGCTTGCGGCCATGACCAGCCTTGCCGAAGGCATTCAGGGCCTGGTCAAGAACATGCGAAGCGAACAGCAGATGTTGCGTGACTGGATCGAAGCGCAGCAGGAAGAATCGAAATCGCTCCGCCGCACGCTCGACCGGCTGTCGGCGCGGATCGACAGCGACACGAAATCTTCCGGACGCACCCGGCACGATAACGGGAGCGAGTAGCCATGGCGCTTGCGCGCAACCGCCGCCGCGACAGGGGTGTGGATTATTGGCCGGGTTTCGTCGACGCGCTTTCGACGCTGCTCATGGCCATCATGTTTCTGCTCACGGTCTTCGTGCTGGCGCAATTCGTTCTGTCGCGGGAAATCACCGGCAAGGACGAGGTGCTGACACGTCTCAACAGCCAGATTGCCGAACTGACCGAACTTCTGGCCATGGAAAAAGGCAACAAGCAGGATATTGAGGACGCACTCGCGAGCCTGCAATCCACCCTTGCCGCATCCGAAAACGAGCGCTCGCGCCTGCAGGCGCTTCTCGATGCGGGATCTGGCAGCAATGCGAATGCCAATGCCCGGATCGGTAGCCTGACCGGTGAGCTGGACGAGCAGCGGCAGGCCAATTCCCGTGCCTCCGCACAGATCGAATTGCTCAACCAGCAGATTGCAGCGCTGAGAGCGCAGATCGCCTCGGTCGAAGCCGCGCTTCAGGCCTCGGAAGCCAAGGATGCCTCTTCTCAGGTCAAGATCGCCGATCTCGGTCGCCGTCTCAATGTCGCGCTGGCGCAGCGGGTGCAGGAACTGAACCGTTATCGCTCCGATTTCTTCGGGCGGCTGCGCGAAATCCTGTCGGACCGCGAAAACATCCGCATCGTCGGCGACCGGTTCGTCTTCCAGTCCGAAGTGCTCTTCCCCTCCGGCGGCAACGAACTCAACCCGGAAGGGCAGGCGGAGATGGAGAAGCTGGCTGTCGCGCTGCTCGATCTCGCCAAGGAGATTCCGGCGGAGATCAACTGGGTGCTGCGCGTGGATGGCCATACGGACAATGTCCAGCTTTCCGGTTCCGGGCGTTACCGGGACAATTGGGAGCTTTCCTCGGCTCGCGCCACCTCGGTGGTGAAATTCCTGATCTCCAAGGGCGTTCCGGCAAACCGGCTGGTCGCCGCCGGTTTCGGCGAATATCAGCCGATTGCCGAAGGCGATACGCCGGAAGCACGGCAGCAGAACCGCCGTATCGAACTCAAGCTCACCGAGCGCTGAAATTGCGGACCGCGTCATCGCGGTTGCCTTCTGATGAAAGTAAATTTACGTTCGCGTAAAAGTAATTCCGTCATATCTGGGAGGGGCTGATGGAAGGCTATGATGTGATCGTTGTCGGCGCGGGGCTTGCAGGGCTGGTTTCGGCAACCGAGGCGGCTGAGCGGGGTTTCAGCGTCTGCGTCGTGGATCAGGAGGGCGAACAGAACCTTGGTGGGCAGGCCTTCTGGTCGCTGGGCGGTCTGTTTTTCATCGATAGTCCCGAACAGCGCCGGATGCGGGTGCGAGACAGTCTCGATCTTGCAAGACAGGACTGGTTCGGTTCGGCCGGTTTCAACCGTCCGGAGGATTATTGGCCGCGCCGCTGGGCGGAGGCTTATCTCGATTTTGCTGCCGGTGAGAAACGCGAATGGCTGCACCGCATGGGCATGCGCTGGTTTCCCGTTGTCGGCTGGGCCGAGCGCGGCGGCAGCCTTGCCCACGGCCATGGCAATTCCGTTCCGCGTTTCCATGTAACCTGGGGCACGGGTCCGGGCGTACTTGCACCTTTCGTAAAAAAGGTGAAGGCCATGGCGGCAACCGGCCGTCTGACCTTTCGCTTTCGCCACCGGGTTGATCGTCTGGAGATCACCGACGGCCGGGTGACCGGTGTTTCAGGCTCCGTTCTCGCAGCCGACTCGGCGCAACGTGGGCAGGAGAGCAGCCGGGAAGAGCAGGGCGATTTTGTCTTCTCCGCTGCTGCCGTCATCGTCAGTTCTGGCGGCATCGGCGGCAATCAGGAACTGGTGCGGCGCAACTGGCCGGTGGAACGGCTGGGCGAGCCTCCTGCCAGCATGGTTTGCGGTGTTCCCGCGCATGTGGATGGCCGCATGATCGCCATTACGGAAACCGCCGGTGGAGCCGTCATCAACCGTGACCGCATGTGGCATTATACCGAGGGCGTGAAGAACCTCGATCCGATCTGGCCGGGTCACGGCATCCGCATCTTGCCTGGCCCCTCGTCCTTCTGGTGCGATGCGGATGGAAACCGCCTTGCCGCCCCGGCCATGCCGGGTTTCGATACGCTCGGCACGCTAAAAATGCTGGGTGAACGCGGCAGCGGCCATAGCTGGTTCATTCTGACCAAGGCGATCATCAAGAAGGAATTTGCGCTTTCAGGCTCGGAACAGAATCCGGATCTGACCGGCAAGGATATAAGGCTGCTGCTCAAAAGACTGGGCAAGGAACCGCCGGGACCGGTGCGTGCCTTCATGGAGCGCGGCGAAGATTTCGCCGTCCGGGATAGGCTCGAAGAACTCGTGACGGCGATGAATGCCATCAGCGGCGACGACCGGCTGCATATAGACCATATCCGTCATCAGATAGAGGCGCGCGACCGCGAAATCGAAAACGGTTTCAGCAAGGATGCGCAGGTAACGGCCATCCACGGCGCGCGCCGTTATCTCGGCGACCGGCTGATGCGGACGGCAAAACCGCACCGGCTGCTTGATCCGGCAATGGGGCCGCTGATCGCCGTGCGGCTGCATGTGCTGACGCGCAAGACGCTTGGTGGCCTCCATACCGATCTTGAGGGGCGGGTGCTGGATGCCGCCGGTGCGCCGGTTCCGGGCCTTTATGCCGCCGGAGAAGTGGCGGGTTTCGGCGGCGGCGGCATGCATGGCTATAATGCGCTGGAGGGCACGTTCCTTGGCGGCTGCCTGTTTTCCGGCCGCGTTGCGGGGCGCAAAGTGCTGGCGTGATCTAGGCCTGGGCGCGCAATTCGTCCGGCCCGGTCTGGAATTGCAGCCGGGCAAGCCGCGCATAAAGGCCATTCTGGCGAATGAGGCTCTGATGCGTGCCCTCTTCGATGATGCGGCCCTCATCCATCACCAGAATACGGTCAGCCTTCAGCACAGTGGCGAGGCGATGGGCGATGACGATGGTGGTGCGGGTTTTCATCAACTCATCGAGCGCCTTCTGCACCAGCGTTTCGCTTTCCGCATCCAGCGCCGAGGTGGCTTCGTCGAGCAGCAGGATTGGCGCATTGCGCAGAATGGCGCGGGCAATGGCGATGCGCTGGCGCTGGCCGCCGGAAAGCGTCACGCCGCGCTCGCCCACCTGCGTATCATATCCTTCGGTGAGACGTTCGATGAAGCTGTCGGCCTGTGCGGCGATGGCGGCGGCCCGCACCTCCTCGCGTGTCGCGTCAGGTCGGCCAAAGGCGATATTATCGTGGATGGAGGAGGCGAATATCGCCACATCCTGCGGAACGATGGACAGGCGCGCGCGCAGATCGGCAAGGGTGACGTCGCGAATATCCGTGCCATCGACGGTGATGCGGCCCTGCTGCGGATCGTAAAAGCGCATCAGCAGCGAAAAGACCGTGCTCTTGCCGGCACCGGAAGGCCCGACGATGGCGACGGTTTCGCCGGCGCTGACCTTGAAGGAGAGGCTGGAAACGATCGGCCGTTCTGTCGCGAGTGGATAAACGAAATCGACATTCTCGAATTCCGCCTCGCCGCGCGGCGGTTGCGGCATGGCGACGGGCGATATGGGTTCCGCGACGGGCGAGTGCTCGTTCAGCAGTTCGGAGAGCCGTTCGGCCGCACCGCCCGCCTGCGCCAGTTCGCCCCATACTTCCGAGAGCTGACCGAGACCGCTTGCCGCGATGACCGAATAAAGCACGAACTGGCCGAGCGTACCGGCCGTCATAGTGCCCGACAGCACGCTTTGCGCGCCATACCACAGAATGCCGACGACGCTGCCGAAGACGAGCGCAATGGCGACGGCGGTGAGGATGGAGCGGGCGCCGATTGCGGCGCGTGCGCCCTGATAGGCGGCTTCCACGGAGGCTCCATAACGGGCATTCGCCAGCACCTCGGCATTAAAGGACTGCACGGTGCGGCTCGCCGCAATCGTCTCGGAAGCATAGGCGGCGGAATTGGCCAATGTGTCCTGCGTGGTGCGGGAGCGGGCGCGAACCGAGCGTCCGAAGGCGATCAGCGGAAAAACGATGAACGGAATGGCAAGCAGCGCAAGGCCGGAAAGGCCGGGGCTGGTATAGATCATCATCGCCACCGCGCCGCAGCACATGATGATGTTACGCAGCGCTACCGAGGCGGAAGAGCCAAAAGCCGAGCGAATTTGCACGGTATCGGCGGTCAGCCGCGAGGTCAGCTCGCCGGATCGATTGCTATCGAAAAACTGCTGCGACAGGGTGGTGAGGTGGGCAAAGACATCGCGGCGCAGATCGGCGACGACCCTTTCACCGATGGTCATGACGTAATAATAACGCATGGCGCTGGCGAGCGCGAGGACAACGGCAATCGCCAGAAGCATGGCGAAATAGCTGTTGATCATGCCGCCATCAGGCGTCTGGAAACCGTGATCGATAATGCGGCGAACGGCAAGCGGCAGGGCGAGTGTCGTGGCGGAAGAAAGCACGAGAGCGAAAAGGGCAGCCGCCATCAGGCCGCGGTAACGCCGGAGATAGGGAAACAGGCCAAGAAGCGGCTTCAGGCTTCGTTGTTTCGCCGCTTTCTGCTCGTCAATGTCTGCCACGTCCTCTATGCTCCTCATTCCCTGCCGTTTTGGGCCTTTTGCGGGTGAATTTCCCGCGTGCGGCAAAATTCCCGCCCCTTTGGCCATCTCCCTTCACAAGGGGATAGCAGGCTCTTGTTATCTGGGCGACCTTCATGTATAGGCTCCGCATCGAATTGGGAAGCCATAGCCCATCTGGTCTATGGCTTCATTTATTGAAATGGCTCAGTTGACGCAATTGCGGCAAATGGACCGCACGTCACTTAACCAGGAAGATTGTCATGAAGGCTGATATCCATCCCGATTATCACACGATCAAGGTGGTCATGACCGATGGCACCGAATACGAAACCCGCTCCACCTGGGGTTCGGAAGGCGCCGTCATGAACCTTGAAATCGACCCCAAGTCCCATCCGGCATGGACGGGCGGCAACCAGCAGCTTATGGACCGCGGTGGTCGCGTTTCCAAGTTCAACAAGCGTTTCGGCGGCCTCGGCCTCTGATCCTCTTGCGGACGGATCGTTTAAAAAAAGCCCGGTTTTGCCGGGCTTTTTTTGTTGCCATTTTTCGGCGATGGCGCTCGCGCCCGCGTAGCACGCAAAAGAAAAAAGCAGGCCGGTGAGCCTGCTTTTCAAATTGTCCGGATAAGGTTGTCTTTTCTCAGTTGATCGAGAAAGCCGTGCGCAGGAGGTTGAGCTGCGCCTGCACGCTGTTTTCATTGTCCGGCACCTTGGCGGCTTCGGACGGGCGATAGATTTCGCGGTCGAGCAGGGCGATGCGGTTCTGGAGACGCAGCGAGCGCTCGATGAGGTCGCGGAAGGATTCCGGCAGGTCGTTCCAGCCGGGCGCATTGCGGTCGACGTTGAAGCTGTCGAGTCGCACCTTGTTCTTTTCGCTCAGAACCTGATCGCGCGTCATTTCACCGTTGTTGACGGCGCGCTGCAGAAGCAGCCAGGAGGCCATCTGCATCAGGCGGGTGGTGAGGCGCATCGATTCCGCCGCATAAAGAACCGAGGCCATGCGCGGCAGCACCTTGGAGGCGGCGCGGCCGGCGCCGTCGAGATAACTTGCCGTTTCCTCAACCAAGGTCATGCCTTCGGTATAGAGGGTCTTGAACTGGCTGGAAGCAGCTGCGCGACCCGCAAAGCTTATGGTATTTAAAACCTGTTCCGACATTTTCTTTAAATCCCTGCTCACGCACCACACTGTCAGGCAACGACGACGCGGATATTTTGTTCCGGCCTTTAGTGTTTTCAGGATGGTATCTTTACCTGAAATGCGCAAGGCAATTATTAAAGAAGGGTTAATACCCACAGTTTTACGGAAACCGGCCAGCGGCAAAAAAAGAGCCGCGAAAGCGGCTCTCAAGGTAAAACAGGGAGAAAAATCAGACCAATTCGCCGTATGGAGAAGATGCCTGAGGTCCAGAAGAACTGGACATGTATAGTAATCTCTCAGAAAGCTTAATTTTTGGTTAATGGTAAACGAAAGACTGCCCCGTAATATTCATTTTCGGGCGCTGGCTGAGCCTTAGCTTACGGCAGCGGAAGTGCAGTCGTGTACCTATTCTGCAGTGCGCGTCAGGATCGGAAGAGATTTTCCGCCGCCTGCCTTCCGGCGGATTTCCGTGTCCTCTCCTCTTCGAGTCGGGTGATTTCGGCTTGCAGAAGATCGATACGGCTGCTCAGTTCGTCCACGGAAAGAAGGCTGAGATCGCCACCGATCTCATGCGCTGCCGGTTTTTGCGGACGGTCATCGTCAAAGAGGCTCATATGCCTGCTCCTTTTTCCACATAGTCGCCATCGTCGCCTGGATATTGCGGCGCGCGCGGGTCAAGCGCAATACTTTCCGGCGTGACGAGCGGCGAGGGTGTCGTTGGCATCATCGTCGAGAAATTGTCTTTTTCCTCGGTTGAAAGTGCTGCGCGCCGGCGGCTTCTGATGATGGCATAGGCGGTGATGAGCAGATGGGCCACAGCCGTGACCAGAAACAGCGCATAGGGGCCGAAATGGGTCATGATCGCGCCGCCGAGCGTCGGGCCGATGATGGTGCCGATGCCGTAAAGCAGCAGCAGACCACCGGAAACCTTGACGAAGTCTTCCGATGCGGCGAAGTCGTTGGCATGTGCCACGGCGATGGGATAGAGCGCATTGGCGGCGGCGCCATAAATGGCGATCATCGAAATCAGCACATAAACATCATGCGGTTGGACCACCGCGACAGCCAGGCCCGCGACCGCGCCAAGCCCGGCCAAGCCCGCCAGCACATAGCGGCGGTCTATCCGGTCTGAAAGCCGGCCTGCGGGAAATTGCGCCAGCGCACCGACGAAAATCGTGACGGACACCATGATGGCGATCATGGTCGGGTCCAGTCCTGCCCGCGCACCGAAGACGGCGCCGAGCGTACCGTAAGCGCCGTTGGCAATGCCGATCATCAGAATGCCGATGAAGGAAACCGGTGAGTTGCGGTAAAGGGCCGGCAGATCCAGCTTCACCTTCTGCAACGGCTGTGGGCTCGCCGCTTTCGAAAGCGTGGCCGGCAGAATGGCGATGCAATAGATGATGCCGCAGATCATGAACAGCGAGGTATTGCTGATATCCCCCATCGGCACGATCATCTGCCCCGCCACGACGCCGAGCAGCGTGATGGCGATATAAAGCGAGAAGATCATGCCACGACTTTCATTGGTGGCGCGCTCGTTCAGCCAGCTTTCGATGATCATCGAGGTTCCGGCCGTGCAGAAACCGGTTAGCGCGCGCAGCGCGATCCATGAGGTGTCGTCGATGATAAGGCCGGTCATCAGCACCGTCAGGCACACCAGCGCCACGAAGGACCCGAATGCCCGCACATGGCCAGCGCGGCGCACGATGGCAGGCGCGACAAAGCAACCGACGACGAATCCCGCCGCCCAGGAGGTGCCCAGAAAGCCAAGAATTTCGTTGGAGTAACCTTCCGCCGAACCACGCACCGGCAGCACGAGGCCCTGAAGGCCGTTGCCGAGAAAAAGAAACAGAGTGCTGGATAAAAGAGCGAATACGGGTAGAAGATTTCTGCTCATGAAAACACTCTCATGCGTTCGGACGGACGGTCGGACAGGTCATAGGACGGGCGTTACCCGAATGAGTTGCACTCTTCTGGTGAACGGTAAAAATGTCCAGCCTGTGACGATGCAGAAATAAAGAAAAGGCTCAATAAATGACAAAGGCGATCGGCCTTTTTTTACTGCTGGCCATGGTGGTCCAGATCATCCGGCCGCTCGGTCTGCCGGGCCTGAAAAAAAGAGGCGATTGCTGGAAGATCGCGGTTGCCGCCTTTGTCATCTGGTCGGTGACGCTGCTTCTGCGCCCGTAAGGAAAAACCGCCGCGGAGGCAGGCTCCTTTCAGGCGGGTGGCGGCTCCGCATCGGGCACGACCGATAAAGTATGCTTGAGGCATTTAAGTGCGAAACAGGAGCGGGAATGGCGCACACCCTCGATCTTGTAGAGCTTGCGGCGCAGAAACTGCTCGTAGCCCGCGGTTCCCGCCACCGCCACCTTGATGAGATAATCATATTCGCCGGTTGTCAGATAGGCTTCCAGCACTTCGGGAAGAGCGGCCATGGCCTTACCGAAACGTTCCAGAACTTCATCGTCGTGACGTTCCAGCATGACCTCGATGATCACCGTCTCCGTCAGTCCCAGATGGGCCTGATCGAGAATGGCGGTATAGCCGCGAATGACCCCTTCGTCTTCCAGCCGCTTGACGCGCTGCCAGCAAGGGCTGGGCGACAGCCCCACCTTTTCCGATAGTTCCGTATTGCTCAGCCTGCCGTTCTCCAGCAGGGCCCGCAATATTTTGCGGTCAATTCTGTCCAGCGGCTTCGTCATGCCGGTCTCCCTGAAATGTATCGCAAAAAAATCTGCCGTCCGCGGGGCCGCTCGCGAAAGAAGTGTTTTCCGAAGGGCACTTTGACGACGCCATTCGAAAGCACCTTTGGCTGGTCTTTAAGTACCGTACTGCAAGGTACAGGCAGCAGGGAGGAGCAGGCATGGCACCCACACGGCAACAGCATTTTCCACGGCCGAGAACGCTGATACACCCCGGTATTTCTTCGCCGGTGCGTATCAACAGCCTGCGCTCGCCATCTGCGCGTCATATGCGGCTGTTCATCGCGCCGGGGTGCAGCCTCTACGATGGCATCGTGCGGCCTTTGGCCGAAAACGGCATCGAAAATGCCTCTTTGACCATTCTCGGCGGTTATTTCGACATCCTGTCCTATTGCGTGGCTCCACCCGATCCTTCCGGCAGGGCGGTCATCGCCTATACGAAACCCATCGATGCCGGGGCGGCCTGGCTGGTTTTCGGCAACGCGACGCTGGGGCGGAGCATGAAGGGCGAGCCGATCGTGCATTGCCATGCCGCCATGCGGACTGCGGCGGGTGTGGTCAAAGGCGGCCATTTGCTGACGGAATCCTGTATCGTCGGAGAAAGCGGCATTTCCGCCCTTGTGACCTCGCTCGACAGTTTTGTGCTGCAGCAGTCCTTCGATCCCGAAACCAATATTCCCCTTCTTCAACCCAGGAACCGCACGGAGCCCGCCGATGAACACGCATAACACTGTCGAATCCGGCTCCATGGGCCGCGTGGCCTATGCCCGCATTGCGCCCAATGAAGACCTCGTGCTCGGCGTCGAGAAACTGTGCCTGGCCGAAGGTTTCCGCAACGCCTTCGTGCGCGGCGCGCTGGGCAGTCTGGTGGATGCGTGCCTCGGCACCCGCACCGGTGCGTTTTTGCAGATAAGCGGTCCTGCCGTTGAAATCGTTTCGATTGCCGGTGAGGTGCGCGCCCAGCCGGATGGCTCCCTGCGCGCCGCGCTGACCGGCGTTGTCGCCGACACCGATGGCGCGGTTTACGGCGGTCCCTTCATCGCCGGCGCCAACCCGGTGTGCATGACCTTCGAGGTGACGCTGGAAGAATGGTTGCCTGCGGAAAAGCCGCAGGCGGCGTGAGGTACGGTAAGGCGGGCGGTGGAGTTGCACGGCGCAACTCATGCAGCCGCCCCCTGTCTTTCGGTCAGAAGCAGTTCGAAAGTGACGCAGACCGGGTTTTTGCCGCGCACCAGCCGCCCGCCGCTGATCTGCGTGGTAAGATCGACCATCGCAATATCCAGCATTGCCCGTTCGCCACCCGTGGCGGCGGGGTGGATGCGGCCATTGCGGATGAGGATTTCGCTGGCATAGGCGGTGAGACTTGTTCCGTCTTCATAATCCGCGCCGATCAGGCTGCCGATACCATTGACCTCGGCCTGCCGCAGGTCGAACTCTCTGCAGGCGGCTTCAAGCGCCGTGCAGATATCGGTATTGGGCCGAACGGTGCACAACAGCGCCCGGAGCCCTGCATCCTTCCGGTTGCGCGGCTGAGCGATGGGCGTGAAGAGGGGGAAATTGGTTTCCTCATCCTTCTGCACGTCCAGAATTGCGCCATCCAGCGCCAGCGCCTCGAGCGGCGTTTCCCCGGCAAATTCGGACTCCAAAGGCAGCAGGTGGCCCATGGAGAGAACGCCTTCGGCACTTTTCCACGAACCGTGGCAGTGCAGGAACGGCTGACCGTCGCGCCGCCCCATATGCAGGCCGGCATCGATGATTGTGCCCCCCGGCATGGAGAAAGTTTCGCTATACCAGGCGGCATGCGCGTCATCGGGTGCCGCTGCGGGCATGACATAGTGCAACCGCTTCATCGGCACATTTTTCAGTCTGACATAACCCCCATAGAAACCCTGTTCGACAAAGGCTTCTGCAATCGCCTCATTGACGCAGACACCGGGTCTGGCATTCAGCCTGACCGGATGGGCGTGGCAACCGACGACTCGGAAGCGTTCGGGTGTTGCCGGCCCCGGATGGACGATGCTGCGCGGAAGCCCCTCCGGGGGCGTTATCGTCATACCGCAAGCCCTGCGGTAATGAAGCCGCCGTCTACGGCCAGCACCTGTCCGTTGATGTAGCTCGCGTCGTCCGAGACAAGGAAAGCCACGGCAGAGGCGATCTCGTCCGTCCTGCCATAGCGGTGCATGGGAACGCGGCTGTGCCACTGGCTGCGAACATTCTCCGTATGAACCGCCTGGGTGAGGGGGGTATCGACGGGGCCCGGCGCAATCGCATTGACGCGAATGCCAGATTGCCCCAGCTCGTTTGCCATAACCATCGTCAGAAGATTGACACCGCCTTTTGAGGCGCCATAGGCGCTGCGACCACGATTGCCGCACATGCCGGAAACCGAGCTGATATTGACGATCGAACCGGAAATTGCGCGGTCCAGCCAGTAACGCGCGGCGGTGCGGGCCACGGCGAAACTGCCGACGAGATTGACGTCAACGATACGACGGAATTCTTCCACGCTGGTATCGACGGAAAGCTTGTCGATGCCGATGCCGGCGCTGTTGACGACGGCCACCAGATCAACGGCATGATCGGCGCCGCCCGCCGTCAAGGCGGCGAAAGCCTCTTCTATCGACCTCTCATCCGCCACATTGCAGACGATGCCGCGCGAAGCATCGATGCCGAGTTTTTCGCAGGCCGCATCCAGCGCCTCACGCTTGAGATCCAGTAGCCATGGCTGCCAGCCGCGCGCCATCAACAGCTGCGCCGTGGAAAAGCCGATACCCGATGCGCCGCCGGTGATGGCGACAGCGCCTTTCATCTCTCTCGTCTGCTGTGTCATACCGTCTCCTCCCGGTTATGCGTTACGGCCTTCAGCCAGTCAGTTTTTCCTCGAAAACCGGCATCTGGCCGCGCTTTTCCAGCTCCTCGCGGATCATCTTCTTGGTGATCTTGCCATAGGCGGATTTCGGCATGGCATCCCAGAACACAACGGCTTTCGGCAGCTTGTAGCGGGCCATCTTGCCGTCGAGATAGGCTTTCAGGTCGATGCCGGCGATATCCGCGCCCTCCCGCGCCACGCAGACGGCGACGCCGACCTCGCCCCACACCGCATCCGGCACGCCCAGAACCGCTGTCTCGCTGATATCCGGATGCATGAGGATTTTTTCCTCGATCTCGCGCGGATAGATGTTCGAGCCGCCGGAAATATACATGTCGGAGGCGCGGCCGGTGATGTAGACGAAACCGTTCTCGTCGCGGTGACCAAGATCGCCGGTGCGGAACCAGCCGTTGCGGAAGGCTTTGGCATTGGCATCGGGATTATCGTAGTAACCCGCGAAAACAGCAGGGCCAATAACGCAGATTTCGCCGGTTTCACCGGCCTGAAGCTCCTCGCCCGCATCGTTCTGGATTTGCACTTCCATGCCGGTGCGATCAAAACCGCAGGTGCCGATCCGCGCCTCCGGGCCGTCTTCGGCGTTGTGGAAGGAAGGCGGCAGCACGGTGATGTTGCCGGTCACTTCGCCAAGGCCGAAATATTGCACCAGCACCGGGCCGAGCTTGGCGAGCGCCCGTTTCTGATCGGCGCGATACATGGGCGCACCGGCATAGATGACATAGCGCAGCGAGGAATGATCGAAACGATCCACGGAAGGGTCTTCGATCAGCATTTTCAGAATGGTCGGCACGGTAAAGGCATTGGTGACGCGCCATTTCTCGATCAGCGCCCACACCGCGGTCACATCGAGTTTTTCCGCAGCCGGAAGCACCGTTTTTGCCCCATGCGCCACCTGCACGAGCTGGTGAATGCCCGCGCCGTGCGAAAGCGGTGCAACGACGATGGAAGCGTCGCCCGGTCCGGTGCCGGGCATCAGATCGCAAAGATGGTTGGTGATGACGAAGGCCATCTGGCCATGGGTCAGCACCGCAGCCTTGGGTCGACCCGTCGTGCCGGAGGTGAAGAAGAACCAGCAGGGATCGTCCCGATCCACCGCCTCGCTTTTTACTTTCTGGCCCAGATGGCGGGCCACGATAGTATCGTAGTCCTCGCCAAATTCGGCCGGGCCAATGGCGATGGTGAAATCGATCGCGGTTGCTTCGCGGCTCGCCCTTGCATGCTCGGGAAAAGCGCTGGCGCAGATCATGCCGCGTGCGCCGCTGGCTTTTGCCAGGTAGGCCACCTCATCGGGCGACTGGCGATAATTGGTCGGCACCCACACCGCGCCCACGCGGAAGCAGGCGAACATGGATTCGAACATCTGGTTGTTGTTGGAAGACTGCACCAGAATGCGGTCACCTTTCCTGACGCCGAATTCTGTTACCAGCGCCTGCGCCATGGCATCGACGCGGGCGTCCATTTCAGCCCATGTCCAGCTCTTGTCACCCCATACGAAGCCGATGTCGGCGGGGTTGCGGCGCGCTGCCTGGGTCAGGAAATGCGAGAGATTCATGACCCGCGTGGTCGAAGGCGCAACCCCGCCCGGAGGATGTATCGTCATTTCACGCGCTCCATGATCGAGACATAGTTGGCAACCGCAGTTCCCCCCATGTTGAAAACACCGGCGAGCGAGGCGCCGGGGATCTGCATGTCGCCCGCTTCGCCCATCAATTGCATCGCCGCCATGACATGCATGGAGACCCCGGTTGCCCCAACCGGATGCCCCTTGGATTTCAGCCCGCCGGAGGGGTTGATCGGCAGGCGACCGGTTTTCAGGGCCGTGCCTTCGCGCACCACCCGGTGCCCTTCACCGGGCTTCGCCAATCCCATCGCCTCATATTCGATGAGTTCGGCAATGGTGAAGCAATCATGGGTTTCGACGAAGGAGAGGTCGTCGAGCGTCGCGCCTGCGAGTTCCAGCGAACCTGCCCAGGCGCGGCGCGCGCCCTCGAAGGCCAGCGGATCGCGGCGGCTGAGCGCCAGAATGTCATTGACATGCTTGCGGCCCCGGAAACCGATGGCCCGGTTGAGTGTCGCTGCGGTTTCCTCGTCGGCCAGAATGATGGCGGCGGCGCCATCGGAAATCAGCGAGCAGTCGGTGCGGCGAAGCGGGCCTGCGACGTAAGGGTTCTTATCCGATACTGTGTTGCAGAAATCGAAGCCGAAATCCTTGCGCATATGGGCGTAGGGATTGACCGCGCCATTGGCGTGGTTCTTGGCGGCGATCATCGCCAGTTCTTCCGAGCGATCGCCATAGCGCTGGAAATAGGCCTCGGCGATGCGGCCGAACTGGCCGGCAAAGCCGCCGGAAATATCGGCTTCTTCGGTACGGTAGCAGGCGGACAGCAGGATTTCACCCACCTCGGCGGTTGGCAGCGCCGTCATTTTTTCCGCGCCGACAACGAGCGCGATGCGCCCACGCCCGGCCTCGATGAAATCCATGGCGCTGTAAAGGGCGGCCGATCCCGTCGAGCAGGCATTCTCGAAACGCACGGCGGGCGTGTAGGCGAGGCGCTCATCGCCCATGGCCACCAGCGCGCCCTGAAAATCCTGTTTCGAGAAACCGTTATTCATGACGCCAACGAAAATGCCGCCTATATCGCCGACATCGACGCCGGCATGGTCTATGGCGGGCGCCACGACGGAAGCCATCAGTTGCTCGGTATTTTCAAGGGCCGATTTGCCGAAAGGCGAATGCGCCCAGCCGACGATCTGCGCTTTGCTCATTTGCTCGTTCTCCTTGTTTGCCGTTTCGCATCGCCTTCGCCACGCGTGCGGGCGCGGCTTGCCATCATTTCCGCAATGCGTGTTTCGATGCGGGTCACTTCCTCGCGCAGCACCGCCGCCAGTTCCGGCTGGCGCTCCGGCCGCATGCGGCTGTCGACGGCGGCAATGCTCAACGCTCCCGCCACCGCGCCATCCGGTGTTCGGATGGCAACGCCGATACCCCAGGAATTCGAGAGGATCAGACCCGGATTGAGCGAATAACCATTGGTTCGCGTCAATTCGACATCGCGGCGCAGTCCGTCCAGCGTGATGCCGGGATAGTTCGCGGCAATCAGCCCGCTATTGGCGGCAATGACGCTTTCCACCTCGGCATCGGGCAGGGCCGCGAGCATGGCGAGCGATCCCGCCCCAATGCCCAGCGGGTGCTCGAAACCGGCCTGAAGCGCGTGGGTGCGCACCGGCCAGGTGCCTTCCTCGCGATAAAGGCACAGCGCAAACGTGTCGCGACGCACGGAAAGGAAGCTCGAATCCTCTGTGCGGCGGGAAATCCGCGTCAGACTGTCCTGGGCCATCTGCAGCAAGCCGAAGCGGCGCGATGACAGGCTGCCGAGCACATAGGCTTCCTCGCCCAGATAATAACGCCGCGTTTCCTCATCCTGCTCCACCAGGCCTGCGCGGATCAGCGCCAGCAGCAGGCGGCGGGCCGTGGGCTTGTTCAGCCCGCTTTCGGTGACGATGACCGAAAGCGCCACACCGCGTTCGGCATGACGCCCCACCATGGAGAGCAGCCCCAGCGCCCGGTCTACCGCGCGCGCGCCTGTCAGGTCGTTTTCCATCGGGATCATCGTGGCCATATCAGGAAAACGCTCCCACCGCACAGCTTTGCCCGCCATCGACCGGCAGGCAGATGCCGGTGATGAACTTGGCTTCATCGGATGCCAGAAAGACTGCCGCGCGGGCGATATCGAAGGCATCGCCCATGCGGCCGACCGGGACTGCGGCATTGCGCGCCGCCACCATATCCTCGACGGAGGCATATTGATTGCTGATCTGTTTGTAGATCAGCGGCGTATCGATCATTCCGGGCAGAACGCAATTGGCGCGAATGCCCTGGCGGGCATATTGCATTGCCAGCGCCACAGTTGCCTGGTTTACGGCGGCTTTCATGGCGTAATAGGCAAAATAGGGATAACCGGTCCAGCGAATGGAGGCGAGCGAGGAGATGTTGACGATGGCCCCACCGCCCTGCGCCAGCATCACCGGCAGTACCGCCTTGGCGGTGCGATAAACGGAGCCGATATTGAGATCGACCGAGGCTCGAAAACGTTCCTCGTCCAGCTCTACCGGGCCGCCCATATGGGTCACGCCGACATTGTTGTGCAGAATATCGATGCCGCCGAAGATCTCGCAGGTCCGCGCAACCGTAGCCGATACGGAATCGAGTTCCGTGACATCGGCAGCAACCGCAATCGCCTCGAAACCTTCGCCGCGAATGATCTGCGCGGTTTCCTCGGCCGCGTCAGCGGAAAGGTCGACACAGGCTACGCGCGCGCCTTCGCGGGCAAATTGCACGGCCGCAGCCTTGCCATTGCCGAAACCCGGACCAGATGATCCTGCGCCAAAAACTATGGCGCGTTTTCCCGTCAGGCGACCTGTCAAAACAGTCTCCATTACAATCGTCAGAAATAGTCGGGTCGGCCCCGCTAGAGCGTTTTCACTTTTCCTGGAAATGCTCTCAAAGCGGGGCCAATTATTCAGCGGACCGATCAGGTCAGGCTGGCGCCAACGGCCTTTTCGAGAATGGCCCAGGCTTCATCGCCATATTTGCCCTTCCATTCGGAATAGAAACCGGCTTCCTTGAGAGTTGCGCGGAAGAGTGAGGCGTCGGTGTCGTTGAAGGTCATGCCCTTGGCAATCAGGTCTTCCTTCACCGAGGCATTGAGCTTCGCCACATCGGCCCGCTCGTCCTTGCCGGCTTGATTGAGGTTTTTGGCAACGATGGCGCGCAGGTCATCCGGCAGGCGCTCCCAAGCACGTTTGTTCGCCAGGAACCAGAAGCCGTCCCACATATGGTTGGTGACCGAGCAGAATTTCTGCACTTCGAACAGCTTGGCGGTGGAAATGATCGCCAGCGGGTTTTCCTGGCCATCGACAACGCCGGTCTGCAAGGCGGTGTAGACTTCAGCGAAATTGATCGAGGCTGGGGCCGACTTGAAGGCCTTGAACATCGAGGTCCAGAGCGGGCTTACCGGCACGCGGATCTTGAAGCTTTCGAGATCGGCCGGCGTGGCGATGGGCTTGGACGCGCTGGTGATTTGACGGAAGCCGTTATCCCAGATGGTGTCCATGGCAACGAGGTTCTGCTTGGCGATTTCGCCGCGTACATATTTGCCGAGATCGCCATCCATGGCCGCCCAAACCGAATCGTAGTTCGGGAAGGCGAAGCCGATGCCGCTGATGGATGCATTCGGCACCAGCGTCGACAGGATCAGTGGCGAAAGCGTAAAGAATTCAACGCCGCCAGAGCGTACCTGGCTCAACACATCCGTATCAGCGCCCAACTGGCTGCTGGGGAAGATGTTGATATTCACCTGGCCGTCGGTTTCCTTGGCGATACGGTCAGCCGCTTCCTTGGCGCGGATGTTCATGGGGTGCGCGGCAGGCAGGTTGTTGGCATATTTATAATTGAATTGCGCAGCGCGGGCGCGCGACACAAAAGCGGTGGCAAGAACGGCAGAACCGGCGCCGGCCAACACGGTACGTCTGTTGATATTCATTGCTTTCTCCTCCCAAAATAAAAGCATGTGTCATTCATCGGCGTGGCGGGTGGACCCGCCACGGTCTCAGAGCAGAATTGTCGAGAAGCCCGGAACTGCTGCAATCAGCAGCAGACCGATGACCATGGCTGCGAGATAGGGCCAGATGGCGCCCATCGCCTCATCAGGCGAAACATTGCCTATCTTGCAGGCGATATAGAAACCGATGCCGATGGGCGGCGCCATCAGGCCGATATTCATGGCGACCACCACGACCATCGAATAATGGATGTCGTTGATGCCAAGCGTGCGGGCAATGGGGAACATGATCGGTGCGAGCAATACGATTGCCGGCAGGCCTTCCAGCACGCAGCCGAGGATCATGAAAATCAGGATCGATACGACCATATAGGTCATCCAGCCGCCCGGCAGATCGGTGATCATCGCGGTCAGCTGGAAGGCAAAGCCGCTCTGCGTCAGCCCCCAGGCCATGGCCGAGGCGCAGCCGAGGATCAGCAGGATCGCCCCGGAAAGGGCGGCCGTCTCCACCAGCATGGAATAGAGCTTTTTGAGGCTGATGCCGCCATAAAGCACCGCACCGATAATCATCGCATAAAGCACGGCAATGGTGGAAACCTCGGTTGCCGTCGCCACGCCGCCGCCGACGAGGCTGCGGATGAGGAAGGGCAGAACCAGCGCCGGTGCTGCAATCAGCGCCGCCTTGCCGACCAGCGGCCACGGGGTGCGTTTTGCGCCTTCCATGTTTTCATGCCGCGCCTTCCAGCGGGCCAGAACGGCCAGCACCAGAAGCAGCACCATGGCGATCATGAAGCCGGAAGTGAACAGGCCGGCAATCGACACGCCCGCCGCCGAACCGAGAACGATCAGCACGATGGAGGGCGGAACCGTATCGGCCATGGCGGCGCCGGTGGCGAGCAGCGCAATCATTTCCTTGGGCTTGTGGCCACGGCGCTTCATTTCCGGAAACAGCGCCGGTGCAACCGTTGCCATATCCGAAACCTTGGAGCCGGAAATGCCCGAGACCAGAAACAGCGATCCGAGCAGCACATAGGACATGCCGGCGCGAATATGCCCGAACATCGAGGATAGCAGCTCGACAATCGCCTTGCCCATGCCGGTGGCATCGAGCACACAGCCCAGCAGCACGAAAACCGGAACCGAGAGCAGAATGATGCCCGACATGCCCTCGTCAATGCGCCCGATCATCACGATGGTCGGAACCCAGGTGGTAAAGGTCAGGTAGGCAAGCGTTCCAAGGCCAAAACAGAAGGCGATCGGTACGCCCAGCACCAGAAACACCGCCACGAACAAGCCGAGGAAGATCGCAAGATTGAAATTGCCGAAAGTTTCGAGCGTCGGCGATGCCAGATAGAGCAGGCCGGAGACGACCGCGACGGTGACAACGGCTGCGATGATGTCCCGCAGATTTTCCCTGCGGAAGAGATTGTTGAGGACCAGCAGCAGCATCAGACAGGCGCCAACCGGCAAGGCCGCGGCGCGGAAGGACATTGGAATATTCAGCGCTGCCGAGGTGACGACCCATTCCTCGATGGCATATTCTATCGCCGGCTTGATAATCGCCGCAAGAAATGTCGCTACCAGCACCAAAGCGAGCGAGTTGACATAGCCCAGAATGCGCTGCGGAAACATGTTGAGAAACAGCGTCAGGCGCAGGTGTTCGCTGCGATCGATGGCAATTGCCGCACCCAGCATGGCAAACCACAGGAAGCTCAACGACGCCGTTTCATCGATCCAGACGATTGGCAAATGCAGGGCATAGCGCGATGTCACACCCAGCAGAAGCAGGCCGATCATCACCGCCAGCAGCACCGCCGCGACAGCCTCGATGGGGCGCATGAACCATGAGCCTGTTACCGGCCCGGTATGCAAAAGCTCTCCATCGAGCACAAATACGTCGTCATTCGCGTTTGCGGTCATGGTCATCGGGGCCTCCTCTCCCACAGAACAACCTTCGCAACGGACTGCGGCAGACAAAGAGAGTTATCCGCGCCCAGGCCAATATCATGACCGACGCATCAGGATATATCTGTCATTGCCAGACCGGCCAGACCCCTCCAAAAGCCTGAAACTAGCGGTATATTGCCTCCACAATATGGACCGTTAAAAAACTATGCATTCGGGATACACAGGAAAAGTGCCGAAATCAACTGTATAAATGCAGTATTGCGCGGTTTTCATCGTAAGCTTATAGGTCCACATAGTGGATCATACTATAATTGATTGAAATTTATCTGTGATGTAACGAGCGCGCAGCAATTTCCGGGGCTTTTCGGAAGCCCGTCGAGACAAAATCGCTTATGATGCCGGGCGAGCCGGATGGTCTGGCGTTACGCGCTGAAGAAGTCGGAGAGCAAATCCGCTGCCTATTGCGGCAATGACGGTCATAAAGTCGTCAGGTTGCACGACTTGAGCGGATAAGGCTGCCCATGGTGGACATGCTTCCACTCAAGTAGCGATGCACAATCAAAACGGTGGAGAATTATCAGTCGGGTAAAATGAAAGACGATTGGGTCCGGGTGACGGAACACGAATGATCTTGCTTTATCAAACGAAGCAGCCGCCCGGTGGGGCGGCTGCTGTTTATCTGATGTTCTCTGTCAGCCTCAGGCTGCCTTTTCGAGTTCCTGCTTCCAGTTACCCTTGGCGGCGAGGCTGTTCATCGCGGCGCGGTGCGTGAAGGCGCGCTGGCCGGCGGCGACATTTTCCTGCTTGCCGCCCCATGTCTTGAGGGCCGTATCCTGAAGCGCGCGGCCGTAGGAATAGGTCAAAGACCAGGGCAGGTCGTAGCCGGCATTCATGGCGGAGAGATGGGCGGTTGCCTCTTCAGAGGACTGGCCGCCGGAAAGGAAGGCGATGCCGGGAACAGCCGAAGGCACGGTCGCCTTCAGAACCTTCACGGTCTTTTCCGCCACTTCCTCGACGGAAGCCTTGCGGGCCTTCTTGCCGTCGATGATCATGTTCGGCTTGAGGATCATGCCTTCAAGGTTCACGCGGGCATCGAACAGATCCGCGAAGACGGTCTGGAGAACCCATTGCGTGACTTCCGCGCAGCGGTCGATGTCATGCGTGCCTGGCTCGCCGTCCATCAGTACTTCAGGCTCCACGATCGGCACGATATCCGCCTGCTGGCAGAGAGCGGCGTAACGGGCGAGCGACTGGGAGTTTGCCTTGATCGAACCCCAGCTCGGACGCTGCTCACCAATGGTGATGACGCCGCGCCACTTGGCGAAACGCGCGCCGGCCTCATGATACTTGCGCAGGCGCTCGTAAAGACCGTCGAGGCCTTCGGTGATGAATTCATGCGGATGGAAAGCCATCGGCTTGGCGCCGATATCCACCTTGATGCCCGGCAGGCTGCCGGCCGCCTTGATGATATCCACGAAAGGCGTGCCATCGGCGGCCTTCTGGAACAGGGTCTCTTCATAAAGGATGACGCCGGAGATGTATTTCTTCATGGCGTCGTCGGAACGGAACAGCATCTCGCGATAATCGCGGCGGGCGGTCTCGGTGGACTCCAGATTGATGCTGTCGAAACGCTTTTTGATCGTTCCCGTGGATTCGTCGGCGGCGAGCAGGCCCTTGCCGTCGGCGACCATTTTGATTGCGATGTCTTCGAGACGTTCGGTCATTTGCTATTCTCCCAAGGCACAATAAATTTCCGATAACAGAAGTTCCAGGGCAGGGAAATGGCACGCTAACTCATTGAAACGATTGAAATGATTTCAATCGTTTGAAACTTTTCCTCCCGGTGCCGCTTACCAAAAAGCAAGGCCGGACAAGCATGGCTTGTCCGGCCTCGTGTCAGGCAAGTAGCATGAGTTTACTTGGCGGCGGTCAGGATGGCAACGCCCGGCAGTTCCTTGCCTTCCATCCATTCGAGGAAGGCGCCGCCGGCCGTCGAAACATAGGAGAAATCCTCGGAAACACCGGCATGGTTGAGCGCGGCCACGGTGTCGCCGCCGCCGGCGACGGAGACGAGCTTGCCGGCCTTGGTGCATTCCGCCGCGTGTTTTGCAGCGGCAACGGTCGCCGCGTCGAAGGGCTCGATTTCGAAGGCGCCGAGCGGGCCGTTCCAGACCAGCGTTTCGGCGCGGGAAATCCAGGCCTTGATGCTTTCAACCGATTTCGGGCCGACATCGAGAACCATGGCATCAGTGGGAATGGCGTTGATGTCGACGATTTCATTGGCCGCACCGGCCTTGAATTCGCGAGCGACGACGCCGTCCTCCGGCAGAACGATGGCGCAGCCGGATGTCGCAGCCTCGATCATGATCTGCTTTGCGGTCTCGGCGAGATCATGCTCGCACAGCGATTTGCCGACCTGCGCGCCGCGGGCGGCGAGGAAGGTGTTGGCCATGCCGCCGCCGATGACGAGGGCGTCGACCTTCTTGACGAGGTTCATCAGCAGATCGATCTTGCTCGAAACCTTGGCGCCACCGACGATGGCGACGACCGGACGGACTGGCTGGCCGAGGCCCTTTTCCAGAGCCTCAAGCTCGGCCTGCATGGTGCGGCCGGCATAGGCGGGCAGGTGGCGCGCCAGGCCCTCGGTGGAGGCATGGGCGCGGTGGGCGGCGGAGAAGGCGTCGTTCACATAGATATCGCCATTGGCTGCCAGAGCTTCGACGAAGGCCGGATCGTTCTTTTCTTCGCCCTTGTGGAAACGGGTATTTTCCAGAAGCAGGATATCGCCATCGTTCAGTTTAGCGACGGCGTCCGCCGCCGGTGCGCCGATGCAGTCGGTCGCGAAGGAAACGGCGTGATCCAATACTTCCTCGACGGCGGGTACGATCTGGGAAAGCGACATGTCGGCCACCGGTTCGCCCTTCGGACGGCCGAAATGGGCAAGCAGAATGACTTTTGCGCCCTTGGAGGACAGTTCCAGAATGGTCGGCGCAACGCGTTCGATACGGGTTGCGTCTGTCACCTTGCCATCTGCGACCGGCACGTTGAGATCAACGCGGACGAGAACGCGCTTTCCGGCAATGTCGTTGAGGTCGTCGAGGGTCTTGAAAGCGGGCATAGGTCGATCCTGATTTGTTGCGAGTTCGGCACGGACCATACTATGCCTGATTGACGACGCAAGCCGGTCAGGCCTCATTTTCTCTTACTGTATTCGCAGCGGCGGGGGCGCTTTCTTCAACGCTGGCGGAGCGTGGCTGGCGCTTCTCTGCCAGATGGTTGCGCACACGATTGAGGATTTCCGAAAAGCTGATGAAGATCGGCAGGCTGGTCGCCGGTTCCACCGGCTCGAGGGAGATGCCCACACCGGTTATCGCCTCGTGTTCGTCCAATGTGCGAACGATCAGGACGATGGAGCCGAGGCGCACGCGGTCGGCATAATCGGCCTTTCCGGCAAGGCGCGCTTCGATGAGTTCTGCGACGCTCATCGCCTGTTCGGCGGGCGAAAGCAGGCCGGGACCATAGGCTGCGTCCAGCTCCTTTGCCGGACGGGCGGGCGAGATCGCGAAGGTGCCGAAGAAATCGGCGTCGTCATCGGCAACCGGCAGGGCGCTGGCGAACAGTCGGTCGATAAGGCGGGAATAGCCGGGCGCGATGAAGAGGTAGACGAGATCGTTCTCCCGCAGCCGCCCGGCATATTGATAGCGGATCGATTTGCCGTCGCGCACCACCAGCGAGGGCATGGCCCAGCGCGGAATACGTTCGCCCTGCATGATGGCGCTGCCCTTGGCGACCCGGTAGGAGATCAGTTCATGATTGGCGGTGCCGGGCAGGTCGACTTCCAGCTTGTCCACCTCACCCATGCGCGGCGGCACGATCAGCCCGAGCCTTGTCGCCACCGGCTTGATGGTCCAGCCCTGCACCAGCAGCGACACCAGCACGATGATGAAGGCGGCGTTGAAATAAATCTGCGCATCGTCAAGCCCGCCGAGAATGGGCATGATGGCGAGCAGGATGGAGACTGCGCCGCGCAGGCCCACCCATGCCACGAAGGAGGTTTCCTGCTGGGTATAGTTGAAGGGCATCAAGCTCAGCCACACTGCAAGCGGGCGGGCGACGAAGATCAGGAAAAGCGCGAGCAGCACGGCCGGAATGGCGATTGCCGGAAACTGCGACGGGGTGGCGAGCAGGCCGAGCATCAGGAACATGATGATCTGGGCAAGCCAGGTCAGCCCCTCATGGAAACGGCGGATGGTTTCCTTGGCGAAAATCCGGCGGTTGCCGGCAACGATGCCAGCGACATAGACCGCCAGAAAACCGCTGCCGCCAATTGTGCCGGTGAAGGAAAAGACGAGCAGCGCCAGCGCCAGCACGAAGATGGGCGCAAGCCCGCGGTCGGCGGCGAACCGATTGACGACGGTGGCGATCATGACGCCGCCGAGCAGGCCGAAAATCACGCCAAGGCTCATCTGCTCAATGAAAAGCAGCAGAAAGCCGCTATCGATGCCGGCCAGCCCCTGGCCCTTGGCGATGACTTCGACCAGGGCAATGGTGAGGAAGATCGCCATCGGATCGTTGGTGCCGGATTCGACTTCCAGCGTCGAGCGCACCTGATCGCGGATATGGATGCCGCCGATGCGCAGCAGGAAGAACACGGCCGCCGCGTCCGTGGAGGCGACGATGGCGCCGAGCAGCAGGCCCTCAAGCCATGAAAGCCCGAGCAGCAGGGCCGCCGCGCCGGCAAAAAAGACGGATGTGAGGATGACGCCGACTGTGGCGAGAGCGACGGCGGGTGCCGCCGAAAGCCGGAAGGACTGGATGGATGTGCCGAACCCGGAATCGAACAGGATGACGGCAAGCACCAGCGAGCCGAGCATATAGGCCAGCGGATTGTTGGTGAATTCGATGCCGAGGCCGTCCACACCGGCCCCAAGGCCGATCATCAGGAAAAGCAGCAGCAGCGGCGCGCCGAAGCGGAAGGCGATAAGGCTCGAAAAGGCGGCGACGAGAACGAGAACGGTTGCGACCAGCAACAGAAGATAAAATGATTCCACGTCCACCGCCTCATTCAAACCGCGTTGATAGACCGCAACCCGTGGCGCAATGAATGCTCTGCGCGTCTGCAGTCAATGCCCCACGGGTTGCGGTCTGTCAGCGCTGTTTCGGGTGGCGTTGAAAGGCGACGCAAGGCGGGGTGTATCGAATGATACGGCAGGGCCGAAGTGCATTGCGCACGACCGTTATCCCTGTGTTTCTTGTCCGTCCCAAAGTGGACCAGACAAAGGCAGGAAATTGAAAACTTGGAGGCACCTGATAGGAAAATCGAAATAAAAAATCCGGCGAGATTGCTCCCGCCGGACCTGCATCCATTAATGCGTCTTCGTTAGATGGTCTTCGCGAAGGCGACGGCCGTGTCCGACATGCGGTTGGAGAAGCCCCACTCGTTGTCGTACCAGGACAGGACGCGCACGAAATTGCCTTCCATGACCTTGGTCTGGTCGTTGGCGAAGATCGACG
Organism: Agrobacterium sp. CFBP 3001; assembly: GCF_027871605.1. Classification (NCBI taxonomy): domain Bacteria; kingdom Pseudomonadati; phylum Pseudomonadota; class Alphaproteobacteria; order Hyphomicrobiales; family Rhizobiaceae; genus Agrobacterium; species Agrobacterium sp. CFBP 3001. Next base: position 50,590 of record NZ_JAQAHD010000011.1, on the reverse strand, counting down.
AATGGCTGTCGTGGTTGAAATCGCGGGAAACAAGCGGCTCGTCCGTGTAGCCGAGGATGCCCTTCAGCTTGCCGTTGGCGGCAGACTTGATCGCTTCGTTGATTTCCTCAACCGTGGTGGCGCGCTTGGCAATGAACTTGAAGTCCACGACCGAAACGTTCGGGGTCGGAACGCGGATCGACGTGCCGTCCAGCTTGCCCTTGAGGTGCGGCAGAACGAGGCCAACGGCCTTGGCAGCGCCTGTCGAGGTCGGGATCATGGACAGGGCTGCGGCGCGGGCGCGGTACAGGTCCTTGTGCATGGTGTCCAGCGTCGGCTGGTCGCCCGTGTAGGAGTGGATCGTCGTCATGAAGCCATGGTCGATGCCAACGACGTCATCAAGAACCTTCACGACCGGCACAAGGCAGTTGGTGGTGCAGGACGCGTTGGAAATGACCAGATGGTCCTTCGTCAGCTGGTCGTCGTTGACGCCGAAAACGACGGTGAGGTCAGCGCCGTCAGCCGGAGCCGAAACGATGACGCGCTTTGCGCCGGCCGTCAGGTGAGCGGCAGCCTTGTCGCGGGCGGTGAAGATGCCCGTGCATTCCAGGGCGATGTCAACGCCGAGTTCCTTGTGCGGCAGCGTTGCCGGATCGCGAACGGCCGTCACCTTGATCGGCTTGCCGCCGCCAACGATGATCGTGTCGCCTTCTACCTTCACATCGGCCGGGAACTTGCCGTGGATCGAATCGTAACGCAGCAGGTGGGCGTTGGTCTCAACCGGGCCGAGGTCGTTGATGGCAACGACTTCGATGTCGGTGCGGCCGGATTCGACGATGGCGCGCAGGACGTTGCGGCCGATGCGGCCGAAGCCGTTAATGGCAACTTTTACAGTCATTTACAGTCTCCCGAACAAGAATGGGCGTGGTCTTTGCTGAATGGTGAGGGCTTGGGAAGCCCTCACGCAAGTTTTGCCTCGACTGCGGCGACAACGGCTTCCGCCGTGATGCCGAAGTGCTTGAAGAGATCCTTCGCCGGTGCGGACGCTCCAAAGGAGTGCATGCCGACGAATGCGCCGTCGGAGCCGATGAAATAATCCCAGCCCTGGCGGATGGCGGCTTCGACCGCGATCTTCACCGGAGCCTTGCCGATGATGGCGTTGCGATAGGTTTCCGGCTGTTCCTTGAAGAGCTCGAAGCAGGGAACGGAAACGACGCGGGCGGAAACGCCCTTGTCCTTCAGCGTTGCGGCGGCCTTCAGCGCCACTTCGACTTCCGAACCGGAGGCGAAGATCGAAACCTTGGCGTCGCTGGCGGATACGAGTTCGTAGGCACCGTAAGCAGAGAGGTTCTTCTCTTCATATTCCTTGCGTGAGGGCGCAAGGTTCTGGCGGGTAAGCGCCAGTGCGGAAGGACGATGCTTCTGTTCCAGCGCGAGCTGCCAGCATTCCGCCGTCTCGGTTTCATCCGCCGGGCGGAAGACGAGCAGGTTCGGAATGGCGCGCAGGGCTGCGATCTGCTCCACCGGCTGGTGGGTCGGGCCGTCTTCGCCGACGCCGATGGAATCATGCGTCAGAACGTGGACGACGCGGATGCCCATGAGGGCAGCCAGACGGATCGATGGACGGCAGTAGTCCGAGAAGATCAGGAAGCCACCGGCATAAGGAATGAGACCGCCATGCAGAGCGATGCCGTTCATGGCTGCTGCCATGCCGTGTTCGCGGATGCCGTAATGCAGGTAACGGCCGGAGAAGTCCGTCGGCGTGATGGACTTCATCTGGCTGGTCTTGGTGTTGTTGGACGGCGTCAGGTCGGCAGAACCGCCGATCATTTCCGGCAGAACGCCGTTGATGACTTCAAGCGAGTCTTCCGAAGCCTTGCGGGTGGCGACCGTCGGGTTGTTCTCGATGATCTTCTTCTTGAAGGCGTCAATCGAGCTGTCGAAGTTGCCGGGCAGGTCGCCGGCGAAACGGCGCTTGAACTCGGCCTTTTTGCCAGCTTCAGTGGCTTCGAGACGGGCTTCCCAGTCCTGGCGGGTCTTGGTGGAGCGCAGGCCGGCCAGACGCCATGCGTCGAGCACGTCTTCCGGGATGACGAAGGCTTCGGCTTCCCAGTTCAGGTGCTTGCGGGTGGCGGCGATTTCTTCGGCGCCGAGCGGGTTGCCGTGAACCTTGTGGGTGCCCTGCTTGTTGGGCGCGCCGAAGCCTATCACGGTCTTGCAGGCGATGAAGGTCGGGCGGTCGGACTTCTGCGCAGCTTCGATGGCGGCGGCAATCGCGTCCGGATCATGGCCGTCGACGCGGATGGTGTTCCAGTGAACGGCCTGGAAGCGGGCGATCTGGTCGGTGCTGTCGGAGAGGCCGACTTCGCCGTCGATGGTGATGTTGTTGTCATCCCAGAACAGAACGAGCTTGTTGAGCTTCAGGTGGCCGGCAAGCGCGATGGCTTCGTGGCTGATGCCTTCCATGAGGCAGCCGTCACCGCACAGGACATAGGTGAAGTGGCTCTGCAGGTCGGAGCCGAATTCCTCTTCCAGCTTGCGCTCGGCAATCGCCATGCCGACGGCGTTGGCGATGCCCTGGCCGAGCGGGCCGGTTGTGGTTTCGATGCCGGTCGCGTGGCCATATTCTGGGTGGCCGGCGGTCTTGGAACCGAACTGACGGAAGCGCTTGATCTCGTCGATCGTCATGTCCTCGTAGCCCGTCAAATAGAGCAGCGAGTAAAGAAGCATCGAGCCATGACCTGCCGACAGCACGAAGCGGTCGCGATCCGCCCAGAGCGGCGCCTTGGGATCGAATTTCAGGTAACGGGTGAAGAGAACGGTGGCGACATCAGCGGCGCCCATCGGCAGACCGGGATGGCCGGAATTGGCCTTCTCCACTGCATCCATGGCAAGAAATCGGATCGCATTTGCCATCCGGTTGTGTTTGTCGCGAGAAATCATGGCTTTTCCGTCTGTTTCCGGGTGAAAGGAGATAGTTTTACGCAACTATCCAAAAAGCGGGTTGATCCATAGCAGGTGAGGCCGGCAAGTCAATAAATCCACGGGCGTTTGCGGTTCGCTGAGGGAGAAAAAATCGTTTAGAAAATCGGGCATCCTGACAAAATCCGTGCGATAGGCGTTGCCGCCTCTTCGTTCATCCACAGAGCAAAACGTCTCAATGCACTGGTTTGATTGACGGGATGGTAAATCGGGTAATAACCTCGTGATTGTTGAAAAGGCCTGAAACCGGACGATTCGGCCGGTGGCGTGCGAGTTGGAAAAAACGATGTCGGCTGACAAGACCGTACAATCTGCGCTGACGGAGCTGAATGCTGCCATCACAAATCTCGAAAATGCCATCGATATGCGTATCGAGCGGCAAAGGGAGACGGGTGAGATCGATAACGAGGTCAAGCGGGTCCATGTCGACCGCGCGAGGCTCGCGCATGAGCTGGATCAGGCCGAGTTTCGTGCCAATCGTCTTGAAGAAGTCAATCGCGAGGTTTCCCGCCGGCTGGTGACGGCGATGGAGACGATCCGCGCGGTGCTGGATCGATAGGAGCGGGCTCATGGCGCAAGTCACAGTTATGATCGACGGCAAGGCCTATCGCATGGCGTGCGAGGCGGGGCAGGAAGACCATCTGACCGATCTCGCAACGAGGTTCGACCGGTATGTCGGGCACCTCAAGAGCCAGTTCGGCGAAATCGGCGATCTTCGCCTGACCGTTATGGCGGGCATCATGGTGATGGACGAGCTTTCCGAACTCAATCGCAAGATCGAGAAGCTGGAAGGAGAGGTCGCCTCCCTTTCCCGCAACCGCGACGGCATGGCCGAGCACCGGGCGAAATCAGACGAGATGGTGGCGCTCGCCATCGGCGATCTGGCCGACCGCCTGAACGGGATTACCGAAAAACTGCTGGCGCGGCCGAAGCCCGCCGCGCATTGATGGCCTGAAGGGTTCTGAGGCGGCAAAATTTCGCGCGCTGCCCTCTGGCGGTTTTCTCCGATCCGTCCTATATCTTCTATGCGTTCTGCGCTTCCCGACAGGAACCACAATCCCTGGGGCCATACTCGATCCAAAGGGAGCTGTCCCTGGCCAGTCCCGTGGGGCTGGACACACGGTGCCCACCTACTTTTGTAGGCACCCAGGATCGTAAATCTCCATCGGTCGCCGTGGATCGCGCTTGAAGTTTCGGATCAACCTCCGGGGCTTCCCTGTATCCTTGATATATTCGACAGTCATTTTTCATAACTGCCGGACGCGGCTTTTTTATATTGCCGTCATTGCAATGGCGGAACAATTCCCTATTATCCGGATTGGTATGTCTGTCATGCCCTTTAAAAAAGGGCGCTGCGGTCAAAACCGCGACGTGCCGTTCAACAGCCCAAAGAGCTAAACTTGTTTACTGAAATTATGATCGTGGTCCTGCTCACCGTATTGAACGGTGTGCTTGCCATGTCCGAGCTTGCCGTTGTCTCCTCCAGACCGGCGAGGCTCAAAGTGCTTGCCACGCAAGGCAGCAAGGGCGCCACAATGGCGCTCAGCCTTTCCGAAAATCCCGGACGCTTTCTTTCCACGGTGCAGATCGGCATCACGCTGGTCGGCGTCCTTTCCGGCGCTTTTTCCGGCGCCACGCTCGGCGCCCGCTTCACGGCGTGGCTTCTGGAGCAAGGCGTTCCCGACCGTGCCGCCGATGCGCTCGGCGTCGGCTCGGTGGTCGTCGCCATCACCTATCTGTCGCTGATCGTCGGCGAACTGGTGCCCAAGCAGATTGCGCTGCGCGATCCCGAAAAGGTCGCCGCCCGCGTCGCCCCCACCATGATGCTGCTGTCCAAGGTCGGCGCGCCGCTGGTGTGGCTGCTCGACCGGTCGGGCAAGGCCGTTCTGGCGCTTCTCGGCCATAGCGGTGAATCCAACGCTTCGGTCACCGACGATGAAATCCGCACGGTTCTGGCCGAAGCTCACAGCGCCGGTGTGATCGAGACCGAGGAATCGGCGATGATCACCAGCGTCATGCGCCTTGCCGACCGCAATGCGCGCGGCCTGATGACGCCGCGACGCGATGTGGAAGTGGTCGATATCGAAGACAGCGCCGAAGAAATCCGCGAGCAGCTTCGCCAGACGCAGCGTTCGCGCCTGCCGGTGCGCAACGGCGCTTCGGATGAAATTCTCGGTGTGCTTTTCGCCAAGGACGCTTTCGATGCGCTGGCTTCCGGCAAGGAACTCAACATTCGCGAGCTTCTGCGGGAAGTGCCGGTCGTATCGGATCTGACGAGCGCGGTGGACGTCATCCAGTCGCTGCGCCGTTCCACCGTGCATATGGTGCTGGTCTACGACGAATACGGCCATTTCGAAGGCATCATCAGCTCCGGCGACGTGCTGGAAGCCATCACCGGTGCGTTCCAGGAAGATGACGATGAGGAGCCGGCCATGGTCGAGCGCGAGGACGGTTCGTTCCTCGTCGCCGGCTGGATGCCCGCCGATGAGTTCGCTTATCGCATGGGTTTCCAGATTGACGAGGATGCCGAGTTCGAGACCGTTGCCGGTCTGGTTCTGGACGAGTTCCGCCGCCTGCCGGAACTGGGCGAACATGTCACCCGCAATGGCTGGCGTTTCGAGGTCATCGATCTCGATGGCCACCGCATCGACAAGGTTCTCGTGAGCCGGGCCGCCTGATGCCCGGTGACGTTGCCGAAAAAGCAAGGCTGCGCGGCGAAAGGCTCGCCGCGCGCGATGCGCTGACGCTGGCGGAGCGCCAGCAGAAGAGCCAGTCCATAACGGCCCATGGCGCCTCCGATATCCCCTTTGCACCGGGCACCGTAATTTCCGGCTTTATGCCGATCCGCTCCGAGGCCGATACCCGGCCGCTGATGGAGGCGTTGCGGACAAGGGGCGGGCGTCTTGTCCTGCCCGTTGTGCTGGATCGTGAAACCATCGTCTTCCGCGCCTTTGAGCCGGATACGCCGCTGGTGAAGACCGGCTTTGGCACGACCGGCCCGGGTGAGGATGCGGAGGTTCTCGATCCGGATATTCTGCTCGTGCCTCTCTCCGTCTTCGATGGCAAAGGTCAGCGGGTCGGTTATGGCGCAGGCCATTATGACCGCGCCATTGCGCGATTGCACGCCAGGGGTCGTCAGCCCGTGCTCGTCGGCGTCGCCTTCGATTGTCAGGAAGTGCCGTCCGTGCCGGCGGAGCCGCATGATGTGTCGCTTCACGCCATTCTGACCGAAAGCGGCCTGCGCTGGTTTTCCGCCCCATTGTCGATCTCCGATAGTGGGCAAAAGGCGCTTTAGCACTTTTTAAAAGATGGATTGCCGGTTAGAGGGTCTCCACTTTTCCTTGAATGGCGAAGACCCTCTAACTCTTTGTTTCGTCGCATTTGCGGACGGGAAACCGGGTTCCACTTTTCCTGGAAATGCACTAGAGGGGACGAAATATAGAAACATGCGCAAGATCGGGGCGGGTGAATGAGGCTTCTTTTTCTCGGAGATATGGTTGGCAAGACCGGACGCACGGCTGTCTGGGAGCGGTTGCCGGGGCTGATTTCCGACCTGAAGCTGGATTTCGTCATCGTCAACGGTGAAAACGCTGCCGGCGGTTTTGGGATCACCGAGGATATCTATCTCGAGACCATCAATGCCGGCGCCGATGTGGTGACGACCGGCAACCACGTCTGGGACCAGAAGGAAGCGGTTTCCTTCTGCGAGCGTCATGACCAGTTCCTCCGGCCCGCCAATTATCCGGATGGTACGCCGGGCAAAGGCTCGGGCATTTTTTATGCCCGCAACGGCGCGCGCATACTGGTTGCCAACATCATGGGCCGGGTCTTCATGCATCCGGAACTGGACGATCCCTTCAAGTCGGCTGAAAACATTCTTGCCGCCTGCCCGCTGAAGGAACAGGCCGACGCCATTATTTTCGATTTCCACGCGGAAGCGACCAGCGAAAAACAGTGTTTCGGCCATTTCGTCGACGGGCGCGCTAGTTTCGTTGTCGGTACCCACACCCATGTTCCGACAGCCGACGCGCAGATATTGAACGGCGGAACCGCCTACATGTCGGATGCCGGCATGTGCGGCGATTATGACAGCTCGCTTGGCATGGAGAAGGAAGAGCCGATCAACCGCTTCATTTCCAAAATGCCGAAGGGCCGTTTCGAGGCAGCCAGCGGACCTGCGACAATCTGCGGCGTCGGCGTGGAGATTTCCGACCGAACCGGACTGGCGGAAAAGATTGCGCCGCTGCGCATCGGGCCGCGGCTTTCTGAAACCCTGCCGTCCTTCTGGGTTTAATCTTCCCCCGAAGCGTTCACAATGACGAGAGGGCGAGCCTTCCACTGCTCTTGTAACTGGACGCTCGCCAAAACCTGCCCCATCCTCTCAGCTTCGCAAGTTCAGGGGAGTGGCATGATGCTGCGCGTGCTAATGCTTGCAATAACGGGGCTGATCGCCTGTTCGGGAGCGGCCTTCTCCCAGACGGCGAGCCGCCCTCCCGTCAGCCAGTGCCAGGCGATCGCCAGCAACATTCCGGGCGTCATGTTCGCGAGCTTCAATCCGCCGGGTGTTCAGCTGGCGCAGGCGACGGCAAAGGAAGAGGTGAAGATCAGCTTCATCGGCCATTCCACCTATCTCATCGAAAGCCCCGGCGGTGTGACGATCGCCACCGATTATAACGGCGTCTATCGTCCGCCCGTCACGCCGACGGTGGTGACGATGAACCGGGCGCATTCGACGCATTTCACGCTCAGTCCGGACCCGGCCATTCAATATGTGCTGCACGGCTGGAGCGATACGCCGGGAGAAAAGGCCGAGCACAAGGTTCTGGTGGGCGATGTCTATATCCGCAATGTCGCAACCGACATCCGCAACCGCTGGGGCGATTACGAATCCTTTCAGGAGAACGGCAATTCCATCTTCATCTTCGAGGTTGCCGGGCTGTGCATCGGCCATCTCGGGCATCTGCATCATGAGTTGACGGATACGCATTATGCCGAGATCGGCCGTCTGGATGTGCTGATGGTGCCGGTGGATGGCGGGCTGACCATGGGTGCCGACAGCATGAGCCGGGTGGTCAAGCGCCTGCGCTCCGCGCTGATCCTGCCGATGCACCGCACCGGCCCGCCACTGGAGCAGTTTCTGACGATGTTCGGCGAGAGTTTCCGCATTGCCTATGCGACCGATCCGGTGATCCGGGTTTCGATGAGAAACCTTCCCCGCCAGCCGCAGATACTGGTGCCAAAAGGCATGTAGCATGGCGACGGGCGGGGAAGGCCGGGGGGAGCCATTTATCAGGCAAAAGTGAGGTGCTGGCGGACGCCGACGTCAGGCGTCTTGTCATCCGACATGTTCGCCTTGGCGATTTCCCAGCCGAATTTCAGCGTGCTGTCCGTCGAAGCCCAGATATCGGCATCGTCGACATGCAACGCCAGCATGATCAGTTGCGGGTCGCTTTTGCCATGTTCGTACCATGCGGCGGTGACCGAGTTCCAATATTCGTCGATCTTGGTCTTGTCGTCGCGCGCTTCGAGGATGCCTGAAAGGCAGGCGTGGTAGTCATGGTCCTTGCCCACCACGCAGAAATGCGCCCGGGAGCCGGATTTCAGCGATTTCACCAGATCGGTGTCTTTTTTGGAGAAAAACCAGACGGTGTTGGTCTTGGGGTCAGCATGAGGCGCCATGGGCTGCATGTGGTTGTGCAGTCCTTCGAGACCGAGCATGCCGGCATGGACGGAATTGATCTCGTCCCAGAGCTGGCGGGCCGGTGCTTCTCGTGCTTCAGTCAGGCTGACCATATGTTTTCTCCTTCGGGTCTCATGTTGCGACGGAGGAAAAATGTCCTGTTCCGCCGCGTTCATGATCAGAACGAAGAGCGGATAAATCGGTTCCTTCCGTTGTTGCAGCAAGAGAAAGCGCTTGCGGGGTTGAATGGCGCGGCTATCGCACTTATAAGGCCCGCAATCTCCAAATTACGACAATCAGGTTTTCCATGGCTGGTCATTCACAGTTCAAGAACATCATGCACCGCAAGGGCAAGCAGGACTCCGTGCGGTCCAAAATGTTTTCCAAGCTTGCGCGCGAAATCACCGTTGCGGCAAAGACGGGCATGCCCGACCCGAACATGAACCCGCGCCTGCGTCTGGCAATCCAGAACGCCAAGGCACAGTCCATGCCGAAGGACAATATCGAGCGTGCGATCAAGAAGGCGTCCGGCGCCGATGGCGAAAACTATGACGAAGTCCGTTACGAAGGTTACGGCCCGGGCGGCGTCGCCGTCATCGTCGAGGCCCTGACGGACAACCGCAACCGCACTGCCTCCAACGTTCGCTCCATTTTCACCAAGGCCGGCGGCGCTCTTGGCGAAACCGGCTCGGTCTCGTTCTCATTCGATCGGGTTGGCGAAATCTCCTACAAGGCTGAAGTCGGCGATGCCGACAAGGTCATGGAAGCCGCCATCGAGGCCGGTGCCGACGACGTCGAATCTTCCGAGGACGGCCACACCATCATCTGCGGTTTCGAAGCGATGAACGAGGTTTCCAAGGCGCTGGAAGGCGTGCTGGGCGAAGCCGAAAGCGTCAAGGCCATCTGGAAGCCGCAGAACACGGTGCCGGTGGATGAAGAAAAGGCGCAGTCGCTGATGAAGCTCATCGACAATCTCGAAGACGATGACGACGTGCAGAACGTCTACTCCAACTTCGAAGTGTCCGAAGAAATTCTCGCCAAGCTTTCCGCCTGACGTCTCATATTTCAAAAAAAAAGCCCCGGTGGCGTCCGCTCCGGGGCTTTTTGTTTAGGCGGCCTTCTTTATGGAGGTCCGCACGTCAGCAAAAATCTCCACGGATCGCAGCCGCTTTTCGATGTCATGGATTGGCATGGAAACGATCAGCTCATCCGCCTGCGTTTCCGCCAGGAAACCGTCGAGATGGCGCTGGATCGTCTCAGGCGAGCCCACGGCGGCGAAACGAAGCGTGTGTTCGACCGAGAAACGTTCCATCTCGTTCCAGTAATCGTCCATGCTGTGCACCGGCTTCGGAAACTGCGTGCGCACGTTGCGGCGCAGGTTGACGAATTGCTGCTGCGACGAGGTGAAGAGATACTGCGCCTCCTCGTCCGTATCGGCGCCGACCCCCATCACACCCACCATCACATAGGGCTTGTCCAGCACTTCTGAGGGCTGGAAGCGCTCGCGATAGATATGGATCGCTTCCATCAGCATGTCAGGGGCAAAATGCGAGGCGAAGGAATAGGGCAGGCCGAGGGCTGCGGCGAGATGTGCGCTGTAGGTGCTGGAGCCGAGCAGCCAGATCGGCACATTCGAATTCATGCCTGGCACGGCAAGAATCGCCTGATCCTGCTGCGGCGGACCAAGGTAACGCTGGAGTTCGACGATATCGTGCGGGAAGTTTTCCGCGCCGGCATCGAGATTGCGGCGCAGCGCCCGTGCCGTGCGCATGTCGGTTCCGGGCGCACGGCCAAGACCGAGATCGACACGGCCGGGAAGCAGCGCCGCAAGCGTGCCGAACTGCTCGGCGATGACGAGCGGGGAGTGGTTGGGCAACATGATGCCGCCGGAGCCGACGCGGATATGTTTCGTGGCCGCGCCCACATGGGCGATGACGAGCGATGTTGCCGCACTGGCAATGCCCGGCATGCCGTGGTGCTCCGCCAGCCAGATGCGGTTATAGCCGTGTTCTTCGGCCTTTATCGCCATTCGGCGGGAGTTTTCAAGCGCCTCGCTGACGCTCTCGCCTTCGCCGATGGGCGAAAGGTCGAGAATGGAAAAGGGGATCATCCGACGCTCCTGCGAAATTGAAATCTTTAGCTGCGGATGTAAGGCGCGTGTCCCGATTTACCAGTGAAGTCGCGCAGAATTGAAGGATGGTTCAAAAAAATTGGGGCCTCCGAAGAGGCCCCTTTGCTTTTTCAGCCTGCCCGCCGAATTTGTCGGGCATTGTGATCGCCCGCCGCATCCCGGTCGGAAGCCAGCGTGAATTGTCCAAGCCTGCCGTCCATTTCGCCCGCTTCGGAGGCGAGATTGTGAATGGCGGCCGTCGTTTCTTCCACCATGGCGGCATTCTGCTGGGTCATGGTGTCAAGGCTGGCGACGGTGCTGTTGATTTCCGAGAGCGTGTTCGCTTCCTCGCGGGTGGAGTCCATGATCTCCTCGATGCGCGTGCTGATGGTCTGCACATGCTTGCCGATGCCGGACAGCGACGTGCCTGCTTTTTCCACCAGCGCCACGCCGGCGGAAACCTCGTCGGTGGAACGTTTCAGCAGGCTGGTGATCTCCTTTGCGGCCGCTGCCGAACGCTGCGCCAGTTCGCGCACCTCCTGCGCCACGACCGCAAAGCCCTTGCCGGCTTCGCCCGCACGGGCTGCCTCAACGCCGGCATTGAGGGCGAGAAGATTGGTCTGAAAGGCGATTTCATCGATGACGCCGATGATCTGGTTGATCTGGCGTGACGAGGTCTGGATCGCCTCCATGGCGGCGATGGTCTGCTCCATCACGCGGCTGGATGCCGTGGCCTCCGCGCTGGCGTCGCGGGCTATCCGCGTTGCCTGTTCGGCGCGTTCGATCTGGTCGCGGACGGCTTCGGTGATCGCCTTGATGGCGCTTGCCGTTTCGGTGATGGAAGCTGCCTGTCGCTCGGTACGTTCGGCGAGCTGGTCGGCACCCACCCGCATCTCCTCGGAACCGCCACGAACGGCGGCGGAGTTGCCGCCGATGGCCTGCATGGTTTCGCTGAGCCGGGAAAGTGCAGTGTTGAAGTTATGGCGCAGGCTTTCGAGATCGTCGGGGAAGACGGTTTCGATACGATAGGCGAGGTTGCCGTTCGCCAGCCGGTCCAGACCTTGATCCAGGGAATGCACGACCATCTGCAGGGTGCCGGCCTCGGCCTCCCGTTCCGCAAGATGCGCGCGGCGGGCCGTTTCGGCTTCCTCCCGCGTGCGCGATGCGGTTTCTTCCATCTCCCGCTGCAGGATGAGCTTTTCGCGGAAACTGCCAAGCGCCTGCGCCATGCGGCCGATCTCGTCCTTCCGGTCCTGATTGCCGATCTCCGCATCGAGACGGCCTGCGGCCACTTCGCCGGTCAATCCTGCAAGCTTTTCCAGCGGTGCGAACAGGCGTCGCGCAAAGAAGGCCGTCGCCGCGCACATGGCCGCCAGAACGCAAAGGCCGATCACGGCGAGCGTGCCGGCAATCGAAACCGAGCCCGCATTCAATTCGCTGCGCAGCATGCTTTCCACCGCGAGATATTTTTCCCCGGCAAAGGAGAATGGGCAGGCATAGGCATTGGCCTCGCCATCGGCACGGTCGATCTTGGCAATCGTCATGCCCGTCGTATTCAGCGCTTGTACATGGAAGCCATAGATTGCCGGATCGAGGCCGACCAGCCTGTTGCCCTCCACGCCGATAACCTTGCCATCGGCGGAAACGATCGCGGACTGTTCGGAACTGCCGGCCGTCACACCCTTCGTGAGGATCTGGCTGAAGACCTCTTCCTTGACCCGGAAGAGGACGATGCCCTTGAAAGCGCCGAACTTGACGACGGGAACGCCGAAATAAATGCCGGCCTCTTTCGTGGCGGCATCGATGCGCAGGCCGGAGAAGCTGGTCTGGGCCACGTCGTTCACGGCCTTTTCGGCATTTGCGGCGCCGCGTGCGAAGGCCGCGCCGAGGCCGCTTTCCGCCCAGGCGCTACCGGTGACGGTTTCCCCGAAAGCCGATCCTTTCAGGTAAGAGTAATAGACCGTGCCTGCGGGATCGATGAAGAGAACGTCGCTAAACGGCGTTCCCTGCAGATAACCGCCAATATCCGTCTGGGTTTTTTCATGGGTGGAATAATAAAAGCCGCTCGGGCTTTCCGGCTTGATTAGCTTTTCCTTTTCGCCGAAGGGGTTTTCCGTGACGAAGACGCGCTGCAGTTCCGCCTTCGCGTCACCGGAGTTTTTCTGCACGGTCGCCCAGCCGCTGCGCATGGAAACGACAGCCATCTGAAGGGATTCGATCTTGGCGATGGAATCCGCCTGCGTTTTCAGCTGCTCAAGACGCTCCTGAAGCATGTCGCCGCGAAAGACGAGAATGCTCTCCATGGATTTCGACGCCTGTTCTTCCAGAACGCCGCTGCTGCTCTGGTAGCCGAGAAGCGTCAGAGCCCCGGTCGAGATCGCCATCAGCGCCAGGAAAATCGCCAGCACTTTGGTGGATATGGAATGAAAACGGTTCAGCATGGCCGATGCAGCCCCCAATGCCCGTATCAGTTCCCGCGCCATGCATGTGGCGCCACCGGATGGCTGATATGGCTCAGATATTATGCTGCGGATCATCATGTCCGCAGCTCCCCTTTTTTATTTTGTGGGGGGAACAATGCGGTACGCGATTTAAGCAGAGGTAAATGCTGCACTGCAAATTTGATGAATGTTGTCGTTTTGTTCACTTATCGCTGGCAGGGTCGCAGCCGGAAAGATAAGGTGCCTCATGCAAAAGACGATTCGAATCATCGGCATTGACCCCGGATTAAGGCGCACCGGCTGGGGGGTGATCGACACCCTCGGCAACAGCCTGCGGTTTGTCGCCTCCGGCACGGTGACGTCGGACGGCGATATGGATCTGGCCTCGCGGCTCTGCCAGCTACATGACGGGCTGGCGGATATCGTGCACAGCCACCAGCCCGACGAGGCGGCGGTGGAGCAGACCTTCGTGAACAAGGATGCGGTTGCGACCCTGAAACTCGGCCAGGCGCGCGGCATCGCCATGCTGGTTCCGGCGCGCGCAGGGTTGCCGGTCTTCGAATATGCGCCGAACGCGGTGAAGAAAGCCGTCATCGGTGTCGGGCACGGCGAAAAGCAGCAAATTCACATGATGCTGAAAATCCTGATGCCGAAGGCCGAATTCAAGGGTAACGATGCGGCGGACGCGCTCGCCATCGCAATCTGCCACGCCCATAATCGCGGCGGTGACAGGATGCGGCGACTGCTGGCGGCCGGTTGAATATTTAAAGTCTCATTGCAGCGGGCGGCATCATGATCGGAAAACTGAAGGGCAGCATCGAGGAAATCGGCGCGGACTATGTGCTGGTGGATGTGCACGGCGTCTGTTACGTCGCCTATTGTTCGGCGCGCACGCTGTCGAAAATCGGCTCCGTGGGGGAGGCGGTGGTGCTGTTCATCGAAACCTATGTGCGTGAGGACCAGCTGAAGCTCTTCGGTTTTCTCTCGGCGCTGGAGCGGGAATGGTTCAACCTGCTGCAGAGCGTGCAGGGCGTGGGCTCGAAAGTGGCCTTGGCCGTTCTTTCCACGCTGTCACCCTCCGAACTGGCCAATGCCATTGCGCTACAGGACAAAACGATGATCTCGCGCGCGCCCGGTGTCGGGCCGAAGGTGGCGGTGCGTCTTGTGACCGAGCTTCGCAACAAGGCTCCGGCCTTTGCGGGAGAGGCTTCCGCCTCAATCGGCCTCAAGCAGGAGCTTGGCGAAGGCGTCGCATCCGCGCCGGTAGCGGATGCCGTCTCCGCGCTCACCAATCTCGGCTACTCGCGCGACCAGGCCGCCAACGCGGTTGCCGCGGCGCTGAAGAACGGCGGGGAGGGCGGCGACAGCGCCAAGCTGATCCGGCTCGGGCTGAAAGAGCTTTCGCGGTAGGCTGGGCGCGGTACACATGCTGGTCGGGCGCGATGTTGAATTTCGTGAAGCGCCTTGGCGTGACAGTCATGATATAGCGGCGAAGACCACCTCATGAATTCGTTTAGAACAATGGAATGCCCTGAATGAGCGATGCGGACAGACTGATTTCGGCGGACAAGCGCGGTGAGGACATCGACACCACCCTGCGCCCGCAGTCGCTGGACGATTTTACCGGCCAGGCGGAGGCCCGCGCCAATCTCAAGGTATTTATCGAGGCGGCCAAGAACCGTGGCGAAGCGCTGGATCACGTGTTGTTCGTCGGCCCGCCCGGTCTCGGCAAGACCACGCTGGCGCAGATCATGGCCAAGGAACTTGGCGTCAACTTCAAATCCACCTCCGGCCCCGTCATCGCCAAGGCAGGCGATCTCGCCGCGCTTTTGACCAATCTCGAGGAGCGCGACGTTCTCTTCATCGACGAAATTCACCGTCTCAACCCGGCGGTGGAAGAAATTCTCTATCCGGCAATGGAGGATTTCCAGCTCGACCTCATCATCGGTGAAGGACCGGCGGCCCGTTCGGTGAAGATCGATCTTTCCAAATTCACCCTTGTCGCCGCGACGACCCGTCTTGGGCTTTTGACGACGCCGCTGCGTGACCGCTTCGGCATCCCCGTCCGGTTGGCTTTCTACACTGTGGATGAGCTGGAACTGATCGTCCGGCGCGGCGCACGGCTGATGGGGTTGAACATGACCGACGAGGGCGCGCGCGAGGTGGCAAGGCGTGCCCGCGGCACGCCGCGTATCGCCGGACGGCTACTGCGCCGCGTGCGCGATTTCGCCGAGGTGGCGCGGGCGGAAGCCGTTACCCGCGAGATCGCCGATGAGGCCTTGACCCGGCTTCTGGTCGACAAAATGGGTCTCGACCAGCTCGACATGCGGTATCTCACCATGATCGCGGTCAATTTCGGCGGAGGCCCGGTTGGCATCGAAACCATCGCCGCCGGCCTTTCGGAGCCGCGCGACGCGATCGAGGATATTATCGAACCCTATATGATTCAGCAGGGCTTCATCCAGCGCACGCCGCGCGGTCGCATTCTGACCGGCACGGCCTGGAAACATCTGGGCATGCAGCCACCCAAGGATCTTGAGGCGGCGCAGTTCCGGCTGACCCTGGAGGAGGATTGAGGGAACAAGCCCGGCGTGCCGGCATTTGATCGTCTTTGGCACGGAGATGATCATGTCGGTGTATCGCAAGGGCACGAAGGTCCGGTGGAACTGGGGCAGTGGCACCGGTGAAGGTAAAATTGTCGAGACTTTCACGGATGATGTCGAACGCACCATCGCCGGCTCCAGAATAAAGCGGAAGGCGAGCAGGCAGGAGCCTGCCTATCTGATCGAACAGGAAGACGGCGCCAGGGTTCTGAAAAGCAGATCGGAGCTTGAGCGCGTCGATTGAACGACGCCGCCCTTCGGCGGCAATGGAGGAGCCTTCATGTCTTACGATCCGCTGCGGGTCTTCCGCAAACTCGCGCGCAACAACCGGCTGGCCAATTTTCGGCTGCATCAGGCCTGTCTTCAGCTTTCGCAGGAAGCGTTCGTCGCCTCCCGCGTGAGTTTCTTTCCAACGCTGCGGGCGACGCTGAACCACATCTACACCGTCGACCGTTTTTATATCGATGCCCTGCAAGGCGGCACGCTCGGCCTTGCGGCCTTTGCTGAAGAAGAGCCTTTCGCCACCATGGCGGATCTGCGTGTCGACCAGACGGAGTTGGACGAGGTGCTGATCGCATTTGTCGACAGCCTCGATGAAGACGGCCTTGTGGCTAACGTCAATGTTCACCGCGGTGCGCGTATACAGCATGATCGCTGCGACGATATCCTGTCGCATCTCTTCCAGCACCAGACGCATCATCGCGGGCAGGCGCATGCGATGTTGTCCGGCACCGCGCTCAAGCCGCCGCAACTGGATGAATTCATTGTGGGAGATGACGCAAAGGCGAGAAAAGATGAGATGGATGCGCTAGGGTGGACAGAAACCGATTTGATGTTTCCAGCCCGCAGGTCAGCGCCATGACACACGATACCAAGCAGGACACCCGCATCCGCATCAAGTTCAAGCCGAAGCGCATTTTTCAGATGCGGGTCGCGGGACTGGCGTTTCGCGATGGCCACGTGCTCGTGCACCGGGCGTCGCATGAAAAATTCTGGACCTTTCCGGGCGGCCGCGCCGAAATGGGCGAACGCTCCGAAGAAACGCTGGCGCGCGAAATGGTGGAAGAGCTTGGCGTCGAGGCCAAGATCGGGCGGCTTCTCTGGGCGGTCGAAAATTTCTTCCACTACGAAGGCAAGGACTGGCACGAACTCGGGTTTTATTACCTGATGGACCTGCCGGAGACGCTGGCCTTTCATCCGACCGATATCATTCACCGCGTTCAGGACGGCGATAACGAGCTGGAGTTCCGCTGGGTCGCCGCAACCCGTCAGGCATTGACCGAGCTTGATATTCCGCCCTATTTCATCGCCGACGAAATAGAGCACCTGCCGAAGGCCACGAGACACCTCGTCTGGCATGACGGCGATCTGGACGATAAATGACCTCTGCCCCTGAACGTCACATGATCCGGCTGGACCGGAAACCGCAGCTTTTCAGCATGCGCGTGGCGGCGCTGATCTTTCAGAACGGCCATGTTCTCGTCCAGCGCGGTGCGAAGGACAGTTACTGGGCCTTGCCCGGCGGCCGTGCCGAAATCGGCGAAAGCTCGCAGGAAACCATCATCCGCGAGATCGGCGAGGAGCTTGACCGGGATTGTTCGGTCGAACGTCTTCTCTGGTCGGCCGAGAATTTTTTCGCCTATGACGATTTTGCGGCGCATGAACTCGGATTTTATTATCTCGTTTCGCTTCGCCAGCCCCTGCCGTTCCATGAAAGCGATATCGTGCATCGGGTGCTGGATGGTGTCGAGGTGGAGTTCCGCTGGCTGCCCGCGCAGCCTTCAGCACTTCTGAAGAGCGATCTGAGGCCCCGTTTCATCGCGGAGCGTATCGAAGCGCTGCCGCAACGGCATGAGCATCTTATTGTCCGCGAAGGACGCCGCGATGCAGTTGAAATTCCCAAGGAGATAGTATGAGCGAGCTTGTGGTTTCGCTTTCGGGTGAGCTTATCGAACATGGCCACCGCCTGACGCAGCGTGTCTATTACGAGGACACGGATTTCTCCGGCCTCGTTTATCACGCCCGCTACCTGCATTTTCTCGAACGTGGCCGCACCGATTACCTGCGCTGCCTCGGCTGCGAGCAAAGCGCGCTTCTGACCGCTGACGAAGAAGGTCTGGTCTTCGTCGTGCATCGCATGGAGATCGATTTCAAAAGCCCGGCGCGGATGGATGACGTCTTGACGATCACGACTATCACCGAGAAGGCCGGCGGCGCGAAAATGGTGCTCAATCAGGAAATCCGGCGCGGCGAAACACTGCTGGTCGCCGCCAAGGTCATCATCGCCGTCATCAACGCCAATGGTCGCCCAAGGCGTCTTCCGGAGACAGTGGCGGAAAAATTCCTGAAGTAATTGGCGGTTCCATCCAGTAAATCCATCTGGCGTGGCCCGGTTGTAACACTCCTTTAACCATAATGGTGTCTTACTTTAGCAACTGGCATTTGTGCGGCGCACGCCTTCCTTTCACCAAATTTATTGGCAAGTAAGGCTTACTGGCAAGTATCGGGGTATGGCTAAGGGGTTGGCGGCTGTTGCCGCAGGACTTCGAGCGTTAACACGCGTTTGAATCGCCCGGTCCCGTACCGGGCGTTTGGATTCGGGGATTGGATATTTATGGAACAGGCAGGTTTGGCAGCGGCGACGCACGATGTAAGTCTCTGGGCACTGTTTATGCAGGCGGGCCTCATCGTGAAGCTCGTGATGATCGGACTTATCGCCGCCTCGGTCTGGACGTGGGCGATCGTCTTTGACAAATATGTGAGCTTCGGCAAGGCAAGACGCCAGTTCGACCAGTTCGAACAGGTCTTCTGGTCGGGCCAGTCGCTCGAAGAGCTTTATCGCACGCTGGCGGAACGCCAGAACGGCGGTCTTGCGGCGATTTTCGTTTCCGCCATGCGCGAATGGAAGAAATCCTTCGAGCGCGGCGCACGCTCGCCCATCGGTCTGCAGATGCGCATCGACCGGGCGATGGACGTGACCATGGCGCGTGAAAGCGAACAATACGAGGCGCGCCTCGGTTCGCTCGCCACCATCGGTTCGGCCGGTCCCTTCATCGGTCTCTTCGGTACGGTTGTGGGTATCATGACCTCGTTCCAGGCGATTGCCGGTTCGAAGTCCACCAACCTTGCGGTCGTGGCGCCGGGTATCGCCGAAGCGCTTCTGGCAACGGCCATCGGTCTTGTCGCGGCTATTCCCGCCGTTATCGCCTACAACAAGTTCACGGCCGACGCGCACAAGCTTTCCGCCCGCATGGAAGGTTTCGCCGATGAGTTCTCCGCGATCCTGTCGCGCCAGATCGATGAAAAACTTCAGACGCGGCAGGCCGCCCAGTAAGCGGCCGCATGCTGTGCAGTAATTTGCCGCAAGGCAAAATGGAGTAAATGATATGGGTATGTCAGCAGGTGGCAGCGGCGGCGGTTCCGGTGGACGCCGGGGGCGCGGCGGACGACGCAGGGGCGGCGCGATCAGCGAGATCAACGTGACGCCGCTGGTCGACGTCATGCTCGTGCTGCTCATCATCTTCATGGTGGCAGCGCCGATGATGACGGTCGGCGTGCCGATCGATCTGCCGCAGACATCCGCCAATGCGCTGAACTCGGACACGCAGCCGATCACCATTTCCGTCAACGCCAATGGCCAGATCCATTTGCAGGAAACGGAAATTCAGGCGGCAGAAGTGGCCGACAAGCTGCAGGCAATCGCCACGACAGGTTATAACGAGCGCATCTTCGTGCGCGCGGATTCCGTTGCCGCATACGGCGTCGTCGCCGATGTGATGGCGCGCATCCAGGCGGCGGGCTTCAAGAATATCGGCCTTGTGACCCAGCAGAAACAGGACAATTGACGTAAAACGATGAAGGGCAGCCTTACCACATCCGCGATCGTGCATGCGTCGCTTCTGGCTTTCGCCCTCGTTTCCCTGGGCTCGCCGGAGCCGCTTGACGTGTCGCAGGCCGAGGCTCTGCCGGTGGAACTGGTGCCCATCGAGGAGCTGAGCCAGATCCAGCAGGGGGACAAGAACGCGCCGAAAGCGGAAAAGTCGGCCCCCGTTCCGACCACGCGTCCGGATATCGTCGAGAACGCCCAGAACGTCGGCAACAACACGGTCGATCTTGACGCGCCGCCGACGCCGACCACCAAGCCGAACGACAATATCAGCGCTGCCGCTCCGCCAAAGCAGGAAAAGCCGCAACCCGTCGTCGACACCAAGGCGAACGAGGTGAAGGAAATCGTCAAGGAAGAAACCTCGGCTCCGAAGCCGCAGGAAATGGCCGCCTTGCCGCAGACCAAGCCCGAGATCGCGCCGCAGCCGAAGACGGAGCCGCCGCCGCAGGAAACGAAGGCCGAAGAGCCGCCGCCCGCGCAGCAGGAACCGGCCGAAATTCCCGTGCCGCAGAACGTGCCGCGCCCGAATTCCCGTCCCGAGCCGCCGAAGCCGGAAGAGCCGAAGCAGGCCGAGACCAAGCCTGCCGAGCAGAAGCCCGCGGAAAAACCGGCCGAGACCAAGCCCGATCAGGCGAAGTCCACCGACAAGCCTTCCGACAAGAAGCCCGGCGAGAAGAAGCAGGAGACTGCGAAATCGGCTTCCTCGAAGGAAAGCGATTTTAACGCTGACGATATCGCTGCGCTTTTGAACAAGCAGGCGCCTTCGGGTGGCGGCGCCAAGCGCTCCACCCAGCAGGCCTCGCTTGGCGGCAAGAAAACGACGGGCGGTTCGACGCTCAGCCAGACGGAAATGGATGCGCTGCGTGGCGCGATCCAGAAGAACTGGCAGATCATTCCCGGCATGGCGGATGCCTCGGACGTTCGCGTTCGGGTCACCATGAAGCTCGACCGTGATGGAACCATCATCGGTCGGCCCGAGATCGAGGCGACCGGCGGTTCCGAAGGAACGCGCCGTGCTCTTTCCGGCGGAGCCTATCGCGCCATCATGCGTTCTGCTCCGTTCACCAACCTTCCTGCCGACAAATATGACGCATGGAACGAAGTTGTCGTGAACTTCGATCCCAGTGAATTGCTATGAATGCTGAAAGGCCTGGCAACATGAAGATATTTTCGCCGATCCGGCTGGTGCTCGCTGTCGCGGCCCTCATGTCGGTTTTCTCCGCACCGGCTTTTGCGCGGGTGGAAATCAACATCAACAAGGGCAATGTCGAGCCGCTGCCCATCGCCATCACCGACTTCATGTCGAGCGACGGCATCGGCGCGCAGGTTTCCGCGGTCATTGCCGCCGACCTGCAGCGTTCCGGCCTTTTTGCGCCGGTCAACAAGAACGCCTTCATCGAAAAGATCAGCAATCCGGATCAGCAGCCGCGTTTCGAGGACTGGAAGGTCATCAACGCCCAGGCGCTCGTGACTGGCCGTGTCACGCGTGAAAGCGATGGCCGCCTGCGCGCCGAATTCCGCCTGTGGGATACGTTCGCCAACCAGCAGATGACTGGCCAGCAGTTCTTTACCCAGCCGGAAAACTGGCGCCGCGTCGCCCACATCATCGCTGATGCCATCTATGAGCGGATCACCGGTGAAAAGGGCTACTTCGACACCCGCGTCGTTTTCGTCTCTGAAAGCGGCCCGAAGACGGCCCGCAAGCGCCAGCTGTCGATCATGGACCAGGATGGTTTCAACGTCCGCAATCTCACCAACTCGAACGACATTGTCCTGACGCCGCGTTTCTCGCCGAACCGTCAGGAAGTGACCTACATGTCCTTCGAAGGCCAGCAGCCGCGCGTCTACCTGCTGCAGCTGGAAACCGGACAGCGCGAAGTTGTCGGCAATTTCCCCGGCATGACCTTCTCGCCGCGCTTCTCTCCGGATGGCCAGAAGGTCATCATGAGTCTGCAGCAGGATGGCAACGCCAATATCTACACGATGGACCTGCGCTCTCGCACCACGACACGGCTGACGAACACGTCGGCGATCGATACGGCGCCGTCCTATTCGCCCGACGGTCAGCGCGTCGCCTTCGAAAGCGACCGCGGCGGCCGCCAGCAGATTTACGTCATGAATGCCGATGGTTCCGGCCAGCAGCGCGTTTCCTTCGGCGATGGTTCCTATTCCACGCCGGTCTGGTCGCCGCGCGGCGATCTGATCGCCTTCACCAAGCAGTCGGGCGGCAAGTTCTCGATCGGCGTGATGAAGACCGACGGTTCGGGCGAGCGCATCCTGACCAGCGGTTTCCACAATGAAGGCCCGACCTGGGCGCCGAACGGCCGCGTGCTGATGTTCTTCCGTCAGAACGCCGGTGCGGGCGGTCCGCAGCTCTATTCGATCGACCTGACGGGCTACAACGAACAGCTCATCAAGACGCCGACTTTCGCTTCGGATCCAGCATGGTCGCCGCTTCTGGACTGATATGACTGCCATGACGGCGCCGGTTCATGCCGGCGCCGTCATGTTTTACTTGATACCATGGGGAAGTGCGCCTCTTTCTTGCCGCAAAGTGTTGTGAGGGAGCAAAAAAATGGGACATTTCCTTTCTGTTAACCATAAGCGTTTGCCGGCTATTAACCGCGATCAGTTAGTGTCCGGCAACGTTATTGAAATCCTAAGGAGAGACCGGCGATGAGCCGTACACACATTTCGGCACTCAGCCCCATGCAGAAACTGGCCCGTAACCCGGCTGTCATCGCCATGACGCTCGCGCTCGCTCTCGCAGGCTGCGCGAACAAGAAGAACATGCCGAACAGCGCCGGTGAACTTGGCCTTGGTGGCGCGGGCTCCGCAACGCCGGGCTCCCAGCAGGACTTCACGGTCAATGTCGGCGACCGCATCTTCTTCGACACCGACTCGACCTCTATCCGCGCTGACGCCCAGCAGACCCTGCAGCGCCAGGCTCAGTGGCTCGCCCGTTACCCGAACTACGCCATCACCGTTGAAGGCCATGCCGACGAACGCGGCACGCGCGAATACAACCTGGCGCTTGGCGCCCGTCGTGCGGCTGCAACCCGCGACTTCCTGGCTTCCCAGGGCGTTCCGGCTAACCGCATGAAGACGATCTCCTACGGCAAGGAAAAGCCGGTCGCCGTTTGCGACGACATCTCCTGCTGGTCGCAGAACCGCCGCGCCGTGACGGTTCTCGGTGGCGCGGGCATGTGATTGCCTGACGTTATTGTGATCTTGAATGAAAGGCGGTCTTTGGGCCGCCTTTTGTTTTTTTCATAGTTTGGCCGAAGTTAAGTTGCTTTTTCGGTTGATATGGAAAAAATCCGGCTTGCGCCATTCCGGTGCAAATCAGTTAGGGCAGGACGAATGAGATGAAGAAACTTGTCGTGGCGGGAATGCTGGGGCTTGCAGCCTGCACCGGCTTGAGCGGCATCGCCGTTTCGGGTCCGCTGTTCGGTGCGGGGGGTAGCTTCGGCACGATCAACTCTCAGCAGCCCCCGGTCGTCCGGGTTCAGGCCAATGAAGCCTATCGGGTTCAGCAGCTTGAAGAACAGATCCGGCAACTCAACGGCCGTATCGAGGAAATGAGCTTCCAGCTTCTGCAGATGCAGGAAACGATCCGCAAGGCGCAGGAAGACAATGAGTTCCGCTTCCAGGAACTGGAGAGCGGTAATGCCGGCGGCAAGGGTGCAAGCCCGACCGCTGCGCCGAAAAAGAAGGCGGAAGCCAGTCCGGTCAATCCGGCCTCACCGCCGACCGACGACGTTGCAACGATCATCGAAACGCCACCCGAGGGTGGCGCTTCCGTTTCTTCGTCTGCTCCCTCCACCGCTCCGACAGGCGCACCGGGAGAGACGACGCTCGGCTCCATCGAGCTTGATTCCAAGGGAATGCCGGTTGGCGGCACGTTGAATCAAGGCGCTAATAATTCCTCTGCCAGCCTTCCGGGCGTCAGCACGGGCAATAGCCAACGCAAGACGGATCCGGTGAATACGGCGGCGCTTACCAGCGAAGGCGATATTTATCAGGCCGCTTACGGCCATGTTCTTTCCGGTGACTACAAGCTGGCGGAACAGGGGTTCCAGCAATATCTGCAGGGTTATCCCAAGGGCACGAAGGCCGCCGATGCGAGCTTCTGGCTGGGCGAAGCGCAATATTCCCAGGGCAAGTTCAATGAGGCCGCAAAGACCTTCCTGAACGGCCATCAGGCCTATGGCAAATCGCCGAAGGCGCCGGAAATGCTGATGAAGCTCGGCATGTCGCTTGCCGCTCTCGACAATACCGAAACCGCCTGCGCCACGCTGCGCGAGGTGCCGAAGCGTTATCCCAATGCTTCCAAGACTGTGCTGAGCAAGGTTGCCAGCGAACAGAAACGGCTGAGCTGCTGATTTTTCCCTGCCGTGGCGGGTATTTCCATGCCGGTTGATGCCCGCATTCTGAACGAAAAGACTGTTGCGCCGCTCGCGGCGGCAAGGTCTTTTGTCAAAAATCTCCACACACCCGCCCATATGCTCATCGCAATCTCCGGAGGCAGTGATTCCACCGGTCTGTTGCTGGCCTTGCATGAGGCAATGGCGGAGACGGATCGGGATGGCTTGCGCCTTTCCGCTGTCACCATAGACCATGCGCTGAGAGCGGAAGCCGCCGATGAGGCGCGCAAGGTGGCGATGCTCTGCGCCGAGCTAGGCATCCCCCACGTTACCCGCCGATGGGACGGCATCAAACCGGCCTCGGGCCTTTCCGAAGCATCCCGGCTTGCCCGCTACCGCCTGATTGCCGAGGTCGCCCGCGAGACGGGCGCCGATCTTGTCGTGACGGGACATACGGTCGGCGACCAGCGCGAAACCGTGGCGATGCGCGCTGCCCGCAGCGGCGGCTCTGACAATCTCGGTCTCTCCGGCATGGCGGATGCGGTCTTATACGATGGCCGCCACTGGATCATGCGGCCGTTCCTGATGTGTGAGAGGCAGGCGATCCGTGGCTATGTGTCCTCCCGCTCGCGCGGTTGGTTTGACGATCCGAGCAATGAAAATACCCGATATGAAAGGGTGCGTGTACGGCAGACGCTTCCCGTCTCTCCTGTCCGGATCGATGCGGAAACCTCTCTCAAAAGGCAGGTGCTTTCCGAAACAACGGCTGCTTTCCTGCGGGGGCATACACAGGTTTTCCATGTTGCGCTCGCCAGATTGGCCAGCGATGGCGTCAATCCTGATCTTCCCGAGTTCCGGCATGGGCTGGCGGCGCTGATCGCAACCCTTGGGGGAAGGGCATATTTTCCGGCCGCAAGCAGCATGGAACGCGTTCTGCTGTTTCTCAAAACGGCTGAACTTGGGCGACTGACGGTCGGTCGCGTCCTGCTCGATCGCCGGCGGGACGGGCTTTATATGTTCCGTGAGCAGCGAAATCTGCCGGAGCTTGATATTGGCGCACATGAACAGAGACTGTGGGACAATCGTTTCCTCGTGAAGAACGGATCGGCTTTTCCAGTCCACGTCAAAGCGCGCAGGGCGAGCGATGCTGCGGAAGCGGCTTCGCTTTTTCCGTCGGTACCGGCCGGGGTGGCGAAACAGGCGATTGCGGGGCTGCCGCAAATTGCCGCAGCGGCCGATGAGCCGGGTTCGCGGGCCGAGGCCGTAACCGTCACGCCGAGGCTCGCACCTTTCGATCTGTTCCTGTCGCGTTTCGACCTTGAGTTGGCGAATGCAATCGCCAATTTATTCGGGCGGACGGCATACCCACAGCCCCCGGTTTAAATCCGGCCTCTTTTTCGTGAATTGCCTTGGAATAGTTTTTACACCAAAACGCATCAGATAACGCCGTTCGCCTTGGCAACGGGAGATGTCGTCCTTATGTTAGGGGCACATTATAGCGGGCAGCAAATTTGTCCGTGTGAGTTCGGGGAGTTCGATGAACCCAAATTTCAGAAATTTCGCCTTGTGGGCCGTGATTGCCCTCTTGCTGATCGCATTGTTCAGCATGTTCCAGACATCGCCGACGCAAACGGGTTCGCGGGAAATTCCGTATTCCCAGTTTCTTCGCGATGTGGATTCCGGGCGAGTTCGCGACGTGACCGTCACCGGTAACCGGGTTCTCGGAACCTATACCGAAAACGGCACGGCCTTTCAGACCTATTCCCCCGTCATCGATGACAGCCTGATGGAGCGCTTGCAGAGCAAGAACGTGACCATCGTGGCGCGTCCCGAAAGCGACGGTTCCTCAGGTTTCCTGAGCTATCTCGGCACGCTTCTGCCGATGTTCCTCATTCTCGGCGTCTGGCTGTTCTTCATGCGGCAGATGCAGGGCGGCTCGCGTGGTGCGATGGGCTTTGGCAAATCCAAGGCCAAGTTGCTGACGGAAGCCCATGGCCGCGTGACGTTCGATGACGTTGCAGGCGTGGACGAAGCCAAGCAGGACCTCGAGGAAATCGTGGAATTCCTGCGTGATCCCCAGAAGTTCCAGCGCCTCGGCGGTAAAATCCCGCGCGGCGTGCTGCTGGTCGGCCCTCCGGGTACCGGTAAGACGCTTCTCGCGCGTTCCGTCGCCGGCGAAGCCAACGTGCCGTTCTTCACCATTTCCGGTTCGGATTTCGTGGAAATGTTCGTCGGCGTCGGCGCAAGCCGTGTGCGTGACATGTTCGAGCAGGCCAAGAAGAACGCGCCCTGCATCATCTTCATCGATGAAATCGACGCCGTCGGTCGCCATCGTGGCGCCGGTCTTGGCGGCGGTAACGACGAACGCGAGCAGACGCTGAACCAGCTGCTGGTCGAGATGGACGGTTTCGAGGCAAATGAAGGCATTATCCTCATCGCCGCCACCAACCGTCCTGATGTTCTTGACCCCGCACTTCTGCGTCCCGGTCGTTTCGATCGTCAGGTCGTCGTGCCGAACCCGGATATTGTCGGCCGCGAGCGCATCCTCAAGGTGCATATCCGCAACGTGCCTCTGGCGCCGAATGTCGACCTTAAGGTTCTGGCCCGTGGTACCCCCGGTTTTTCGGGTGCGGACCTGATGAACCTCGTCAACGAAGCCGCCCTCATGGCTGCCCGCCGCAACAAGCGCGTGGTCACCATGCAGGAATTCGAAGACGCCAAGGACAAGATCATGATGGGTGCGGAGCGCCGCTCTTCCGCCATGACCGAGGCCGAAAAGAAGCTGACCGCCTATCACGAAGCCGGACATGCCATCACCGCACTGAAGGTTGCCGTGGCCGATCCGTTGCATAAGGCGACGATCATCCCGCGTGGCCGCGCGCTCGGCATGGTCATGCAGCTGCCGGAAGGCGACCGTTACTCCATGAGCTACAAGTGGATGGTATCGCGCCTCGTCATCATGATGGGTGGCCGCGTTGCCGAAGAGCTGACCTTCGGCAAGGAAAACATCACCTCCGGCGCGTCTTCGGATATCGAGCAGGCCACCAAGCTTGCCCGCGCCATGGTAACCCAATGGGGCTTCTCCGATGCTCTTGGCCAGGTGTCCTATGGTGAAAACCAGCAGGAAGTCTTCCTCGGCCATTCCGTTTCGCAGTCGAAGAACGTCTCCGAAGCGACGGCCCAGACTATCGATACGGAAGTTCGCCGCCTGATCGACGAGGCTTATGGCGAGGCTCGCCGCATCCTGACGGAAAACCACGATGGTTTCGTTGCGATTGCCGAGGGTCTGCTTGAATACGAAACCCTGACGGGCGACGAGATCAAGGCCCTGCTGAAGGGCGAAAAGCCCGCCCGCGACCTGGGTGACGATTCTCCGGGCAGCCGTGGTTCGGCCGTGCCGAAGGCAGGCACCAAGAAGGACGGCCCGACCGAAGCCAAGGGCGACGGCGAGGCCGAGGGCGGCATGGAGCCGCAGCCGCATTGATCGTTCGCGCAAGCTAAAAATTGTAAAAGGCCATCCGGGTTTCCGGGTGGCCTTTTCATTTTGGTAACAAGATATAAGCCATTTTTGCGCTAATTTACGTGCTGTTTATCGTGGTTTGTGGCATCTAGCCAAAACGCTTCCGGCTGTTTCAGCTTTTGCCGGAATGCTGGAAAAGATTTGGAGTTCAAATGGCACGCCGTTATTTCGGAACCGATGGTATCCGCGGACAATCGAACGTCTTCCCCATGATGCCTGATCTGGCGATGCGGGTGGGCATTGCCGTCGGGACGATTTTCCGCCGTGGCCATCATCGCCATCGCGTCGTCATCGGCAAGGATACGCGTCTTTCCGGTTATATGCTGGAAAACGCTCTGGTTGCCGGCTTCACCGCAGCCGGCCTTGATGTATTCCTCCTTGGCCCCATCCCGACGCCGGCCGTCGCCATGCTAACCCGCTCGCTGCGCGCCGATATCGGCGTGATGATCTCGGCCTCGCACAATCCCTTCTCCGATAACGGCATCAAGCTTTTCGGACCGGATGGTTACAAGCTTTCCGATGAGCTGGAACTGGAGATCGAAGACCTTCTTGACAAGGATATCTATGCGCAGCTTGCCAAGCCGAGCGAGATCGGCCGCGCCAAGCGCGTGGACGGCGACATCTATCGTTATATCGAATTCGTCAAACGCACCCTGCCGCGCGACGTGACGCTGAGCGGACTGCGGATCGCTATCGACTGTGCCAATGGCGCGGCCTACAAGGTGGCGCCCGCTGCGCTCTGGGAACTCGGCGCAGAAGTCGTCACCATCGGCAATGAGCCGAACGGCATCAATATCAATCTGGAATGCGGCTCCACCCACCCGGAAGCGCTGCAGAAGAAGGTGCATGAAGTACGGGCCGATATCGGCATCGCGCTCGACGGCGATGCGGACCGCGTCATCATCGTCGATGAACGCGGCGAGATCGTCGATGGCGACCAGCTGATGGCCGTCATCGCCGATAGCTGGGCTGCCGACAACACGCTGCGCGGCGGCGGTATCGTGGCGACTGTCATGTCGAATCTCGGGCTGGAACGCTTCCTGGGCGACAAGGGCCTTACCCTTGCCCGTACCAAGGTGGGCGACCGTTATGTCGTCGAACACATGCGTAACCACAATTTCAACGTCGGCGGTGAGCAGTCCGGCCATATCGTGCTGTCGGACTATGGTACGACGGGCGATGGTCTTGTTGCGGCCTTGCAGGTTCTCGCTAAGGTCAAGCGCTCCGGGCTCACGGTCAGCGAAGTCTGCCGCAAGTTCGAGCCGGTGCCGCAGCTTTTGAAGAATGTCCGTATTTCCGGCGGCAAGCCGCTGGAAAACCCTGTCGTGCAGCAGGCGATTGCGGATGCGGAAAGCGCATTGGCCAATAATGGTCGCCTCGTCATCCGCCCCTCGGGCACGGAGCCGCTGATCCGCGTCATGGCGGAAGGCGACGACAGCGCGAAGGTGGAGCAGATCGTCAATGATCTCGTCGGCGTCATCGCCAATGCCCGCTCGGCGGCGTGAGCCTTCGAGACAGTAACGCCCAAAAAGCCGGCTCTGCAGCCGGCTTTTTCTTTGAGTATTTCCTAATAAATATAGTGAATGATCGTGGTTAATCGGGACTTAACCATTTTACGTCAATCTCCATGACTGAACAGTTCACTGGCATCTGCTGCCGAAACCGCACGTGCCTCTTCTGGAGTGGAAGTCATGAAAAACGCCCTGGCCGGATTTCTGGCCGTCCTGCTGACCGGTACAAGCGCTATCGCTGCCGATCTTTATCAAGCTGAGCCTAGACCGGCCTACGTCGATGCACCCGAGGTTACTGTTACCCAGGCGAGCGGCTGGTATCTGCGCGGCGATGTCGGTTATTCCTTCAACAAGCTGCGCGGCGCCCATTATTATCAGGGCGGCCCCGGCGGCTACCTCGCGGATTTCGATACCGCGACGATCAAGGACAGCTATGTCATCGGTGCCGGTGTCGGTTATCAGTTCAACAACTATTTCCGCAGTGACGTGACCTTCGACTATATGGGTAAGTCGGATTTCCGCGGCTCCACGAGCGGTTTCTGCGGTTCCGTTCCCGGCCGCTGCGTCTCGGAGGACCTTAGCTCGGTTCGCGCCTATACTCTGATGGCGAATGCCTACGTCGATCTCGGCACTTACGGGCGGGTGACGCCTTATGTCGGTGGTGGTATCGGCGGCTCCTACGTCAAGTGGGACAAGCTGCGCAACACATCCTGCAGCGTCAATGGCCTAGGCTGTGACCCCACGACCGAACATGGTGGCAAGGGCAAATGGCGCTTCGCCTATGCTCTGATGGCCGGCGCATCCATCGACGTCACGTGTAATCTGAAGGCCGATATCGGCTATCGTTTCCGCCACATCAACAAGGGCGATATGTTCGCTTATGAGAATGGCGGCGGTCCGGGCCGTGACAAGGGCCTTTATTCGCATGAAGTGCGCGTCGGTGGCCGTTATGTCTTCAACGGCTGCGATACCGCACAATACATGCCGCCCGCCGATATTCCTCTGCAGCCTGCCGTTTATAAATAAACGTCACGCCCAGCTGGTAGTTTCAGACCGTCCGCATCCTCCGGGTGCGGGCGGTTTTGTTTTACCGGCATCTGACACGGGGGCATGACGCATATGGACCAAAATTCTTCTGCGTAGCGACATATTCCGCTTGACTGGGATCGGCCAGAGGAATAGCAAC
This sequence comes from Agrobacterium sp. CFBP 3001, assembly GCF_027871605.1. Taxonomy (NCBI): domain Bacteria; kingdom Pseudomonadati; phylum Pseudomonadota; class Alphaproteobacteria; order Hyphomicrobiales; family Rhizobiaceae; genus Agrobacterium; species Agrobacterium sp. CFBP 3001. Next base: position 20,325 of record NZ_JAQAHD010000011.1, on the reverse strand, counting down.
GGCGTCAGGACACCTCTCCCTAACGAGAGGCGCCTATCTGAAAGGGTAGTTAAATGACAGATATCGTGAAGCCGGACGTCCGTCCGGGCAATACGCATTTTTCCTCTGGTCCCTGCTCGAAGCGTCCCGGTTGGTCGCTAGATGCTCTCTCTGATGCGCCGCTCGGTCGCTCGCATCGCGCCAAGGTTGGCAAAGCCAAGCTGAAGCAGGCCATCGATCTCACCCGTGAAGTTTTGAACGTTCCTGCCGATTATCGTATCGGTATCGTTCCCGCATCCGACACCGGCGCCGTTGAAATGGCGCTCTGGTCGCTGCTCGGTGAACGCGGCGTCGATATGCTCGCCTGGGAAAGCTTCGGTGCGGGCTGGGTCACCGACGTCGTCAAGCAGCTGAAGCTGAAGGACGTCCGCAAATTCGAGGCCGATTATGGCCTGCTGCCGAACCTTGCCGAAGTCGATTTCGACCGCGATGTGGTTTTCACCTGGAACGGCACCACCTCCGGCGTTCGCGTTCCCAATGCCGATTTCATCCCGGCTGACCGCAAGGGTCTGACCATCTGCGACGCCACTTCGGCGGCCTTCGCACAGGACATGGATTTTACGAAACTCGACGTCGTCACCTTCTCCTGGCAGAAGGTTCTGGGCGGTGAGGGCGGCCATGGCGTCATCATTCTTTCGCCCCGCGCTGTCGAGCGTCTCTTGAGCTACGCGCCGGCATGGCCTCTGCCGAAAATCTTCCGCATGGTTTCCGGCGGCAAGCTAATCGAAGGCATCTTCACCGGCGAAACCATCAATACGCCGTCCATGCTCTGCGTTGAAGATTACATCGACGCGCTGCTGTGGGCGAAGAATCTCGGCGGCCTCAAGGCGCTGATCGGCCGTGCCGATGCCAATGCCAAGGTCATTTACGACTTCATCGAGAAGAACGACTGGATCGCCAACCTGGCCGTCAAGCCGGAAACCCGCTCCAACACCTCCGTCTGCCTGAAGATCGTTGATCCCGAGGTACAGGCGCTGGATGCCGCCGCACAGGCCGATTTCGCCAAGGGCGTTGTCGCCCTGCTCGAAAAGGAAAATGTCGCCCTCGATATCGGCGCTTACCGTGACGCCCCGTCCGGCCTGCGCATATGGGCCGGCGCCACCATCGAGACGGCGGATATGGAAGCCGTCATGCCCTGGCTCGCCTGGGCCTACCAGACGCAGAAGGCAGCCCTTTCCAAGGCTGCCGCCTGATTTTTGTACCGGCCCTGCGCTGATGCAGGGCCGCACATTCCCCGCTTTCAAAACTGCACCGCTTTTCAAGGAGCCCGTGAACCATGGCACCTCGCGTACTCGTATCCGACGAACTGTCGGAAACCGCCGTCCAGATCTTCCGCGATCGTGGCGTCGAAGTCGATTTCCAGCCGAAGCTCGGCAAGGACAAGGACAAGCTTGCCGAAATCATCGGCAACTACGATGGTCTCGCCATCCGCTCCGCCACCAAGGCAACCGAAAAGCTGATCGAGGCTGCGACCAACCTCAAGGTCATCGGCCGCGCCGGCATCGGCGTCGACAATGTCGATATTCCGGCCGCCTCGCGCCGCGGTATCATCGTCATGAACACGCCTTTCGGCAACTCCATCACAACGGCAGAACACGCGATTGCGCTGATGTTCGCAGTTGCCCGCCAGCTTCCGGCAGCCGACAGCTCCACGCAGGCCGGCAAGTGGGAAAAGTCGAAATTCATGGGTGTCGAAATTACCGGCAAGACGCTCGGCGTCATCGGCGCCGGCAATATCGGCTCCATCGTCTGCTCGCGTGCACTCGGTCTCAAGATGCATGTTCTCGCCTATGACCCCTTCCTGTCCCCGGAACGCGCGCAGGAAATGGGCGTCACCAAGGTTGAGCTGGACGAACTGCTGGCCCAGGCCGATTTCATCACCCTGCACGTGCCGATGACCGACAAGACACGCGGCATCCTCAATGCCGAAAACCTCGCCAAGACCAAGAAGGGCGTGCGTATCGTCAACTGCGCCCGTGGCGGTCTGGTGGATGAAGCGGCCCTTGCCGATGCCATCAAGTCCGGCCATGTCGCCGGCGCCGGTTTTGACGTGTTCGAAGTCGAACCCGCCACGGAGAGCCCGCTTTTCGGCCTGCCGAACGTCGTCTGCACACCGCATCTCGGTGCTTCGACCACGGAAGCGCAGGAAAACGTCGCCCTTCAGGTTGCCGAGCAGATGTCGGATTACCTCGTCAAGGGTGCGGTTTCCAACGCCATCAATATGCCGTCGATCACGGCTGAGGAAGCGCCGCGCCTGAAGCCGTTCATCCGTCTGGCGGATGTTCTCGGCTCCTTCGTCGGTCAGGTGCAGGAAAGCGCCACCAAGGAAATCGAAATCCTTTATGACGGCGCAACTGCCAGCATGAACACGAAGGCATTGACCAGTGCATTGCTGGCCGGCCTGATCCGCAGCCAGGTTGCGGATGTGAACATGGTTTCGGCCCCGGTCATGATCAAGGAAAAGGGCATCATCCTCTCCGAGGTCAAGCGCGACAAGACCGGCGTTTACGACGGCTACATCAAGCTGACGGTCAAGACGGAAAATCAGATCCGCTCGGTTGCCGGCACGGTGTTCTCGGATGGCAAGCCGCGCTTCATCCAGATCAAGAACATCAACATGGATGCCGATGTTGGGTCGCATATGATCTACATCACCAACACCGACGTTCCCGGCATGATCGGCTTCATGGGCACCACGCTCGGCGAGGCTGGCGTCAACATCGCCAACTTCCAGCTCGGCCGTGAAAAGGAAGGCGGCGACGCCATCGCGCTGCTTTATGTCGACGGCCCGGTTTCCGAAGCCGTGCTGGACAAGCTGCGCGCCAACCCGGCGATCCGCCAGGTCAAGCCGCTGACGTTTAACGTCGACTGATCTATCGTTCCTCCCAAGGGGACAATAAGACCCGGCGCAGGGGAAACCCTGTGCCGGGTTTTTCGTATTTCCCGTGTCTGTTTCGTCGCAAAATACGGGCTACTATCGCATTGGTTGCATATCACAAAAAATTTAAGCCAACTGGTCTAAAAATGATGATCATGAGTTGCTATATCGCCTGCTGACATGCCGCTCATGGGAGGGCGGCCAACAGGAGATAACGATGTTTGCTGCCTTTCGGCGCTTCAAGGGTTTGTTCGCAGTCGCCGCGCTCGGTATCGCGGTGTCTTTCGTGGCGGTTGATATGGCGGAAGCGCGTCGCGCCAGCGGCGGTTTCGGCAGCCGCGGCACGCGGACCTATTCCGCTCCGCCTTCGACCAGCACGGCCCCCGGCCAGACCGCGCCGATCAACCGCAGCATGACCCCCAATACCAATCAGGCAGCGCCGAGTGCTGCTCAGCCGGCCCGTCCGGGCGCGCAGGCGCCGCAACAGAATCGCGGCCTGTTCGGCGGCATGATGGGTGGTTTGATGGGCGGCCTGTTGATGGGCGGTCTGTTCGGCATGCTGCTGGGTGGCGGTTTTGGCGGCATGGCCGGTTTCTTCGGCATGCTGTTGCAGGTGGCGCTGATCGGTCTTCTGGTCATGCTCGCCATGCGTTTCTTCGCCTCGCGCCGTCAGGGCCAGCCCGCTTATGGCTCGGCCGTTGGGTCGCAGCGCACGGATCATTCCGGTTCCTCCTATAATGGCGGTTCGCAGGCGGGTTCTGCCGCTTCCTCGTTCAAGATTCCGAAGATCGGCGCGCTGGCCGGCGCTGCGGGCGGTGTGGCCGCCACTGCCGCAACGGCAAAGCCTGCGCCTCATGCCTCCGCGCCCCATGCCAATGCCATGTCGGAAGGCGATGAAATTGGCATCACCCAAGGCGATCTCAAAACTTTCCAGAAAATGCTGGAAGACGTGCAGGCCGCCTATGCCGCCGAGGATTACGGCACATTGCGCAAGCTGACGACGCCGGAAGCCATGTCTTACCTCGCAGAAGAACTGAGCGACAACGCCACGAGCGGCGTGAAAAACGACGTTCGCGATGTGACGCTGCTACAGGGCGATGTCGCCGAAGCATGGCACGAAGAGGGCCAAGACTATGCAACGGTGGCGATGCGCTACTCCGCTATCGACGTGATGCGCGACCGCACCTCCGGCAAGGTAATCGAAGGTGACGAGCACCAGCCTTCTGAAGCGGTGGAGATGTGGACCTTCGTTCGTCGCCCCGGAAACGACAACTGGCAGGTGGCCGCTATTCAGGCCGCTGCCTGACGAATCGGAATGTGTTTAACAGATAGAGGCCCGGCGGTTTGGCGACCGCCGGGCCTTTGTTCGTCTCGCTTCCAGAAAGCATGGTCACGCCGAGGCTCGCTCCGCAAAAGGGGCGGAAAGATGCGGTCAAAAAAACGACTGATAAATCTAATGGGTGATATCTCCACCGCTCATCGGCGGTGAATTCCGCTTCGCCCTGCTATGCAACGCTTTGAGCGCTGCCTGTCGCGGGCATGTTGCCCGCGCGTGGCTCATCCGCTCCACGGAATTGCCTTTTTTTATTCATCCGGCATTCAGTTCCTGCATCCTAACCAGAATGCATACACGTCAATGTGACTTTTCGTGCCGGTTCTAAACCGCTTTGGAAAGGGAACCTCAGGCGCAAAACAGCGTTGACAATCCAATCCCCGGCCCTTCCCAAGCCGGGCTGGGTGGCTGGGCAATGCACGCCCTGCGAGAACGGAGAGCTATCGAGATGAAACGCTTTGACCTGATCGACGGGATGCGTGGTTACTTCCTCGTCTTCATGCTGATCAACCATCTGGTGTTTGCCGGCGGTTTCTGGATGGTGGAAATCAATCACCGGCAGTTTGCCTTTGTCGAGGACGCCCAAGGCTTCGTGTTCCTGTCCGGCCTGCTGATCGGCATGGTCTATGCGCGCAAGATGATGAAATACGGCTATGATGCCGGTAAACAGATGATCTGGAACCGGGCGCTTGAGCTTTATCGTTACGCGATGGGTCTCGTCATCGCCGTGCTGTTCTTCCGCATGGTCATCCCGCATGCACCCTATATCTGGTACAACTGGCTCGGCATGACGTCGTTCGACGACCCGCTGCGACTGGCGGCGATTGCGACATTCCTGTTCCAGCCGACCTTCATGGATATTCTGCCGCAATATATCGTCTACATGATCTTTGCGCCTGTGCTGGTGAAGCTCTGCCTTGACGGCAAGTGGGCCTATGTCATGGCCGGCTCCCTGCTGGTCTGGATGGCCGGTCAGCTCGGCCTGCAGCAGATCGTGACGACCCCCCTCAACGAACTCGTGAAGGGTGCGGACGAGCAGGGCATTCGCGTCAGCTTCAACCTGCTCGGCTGGCAGCTCGTATTCTATTCAGCGCTGGTGATGGGCGCGATGACGGCGCAGAACCGCATTCCGTGGAAGGCGATCTTCTCGCCTGAGCATACGTGGCTGCCGAAAGCGGCGCTCGTCATCTGCCTGTTCTTCATGCCGCTGCGCATCGCTACAGCCTGGGGCCTGATGCCGGAATTCATGATGGGCAAATTCTCCACCATGGAAATCCGCGCCGATTTCGGTCCGGTCTATCTCATCAACTTCCTCGCCGTCGGCGTCGGCCTGACCTGGCTGGTGATCGCAGGTCCGAAGCATCATCGTCCGCTCGTGCGCTCCATCGCCGAGGGCGTCATCTGGGTGCTGTCGCTGAAGTTCCTGCAATTGCTCGGCCGCCATTCGCTTCAGGTCTATGTCTGGCACGTGGCCATCGTCTATGGCGTCTATTATCTGGACGGCCGCACGGCGGAACTGTCTCAGCTCAACAAGACCCTGATCGCCTTCACGGCTATCGGACTGCTGGCCCTGCCAGCCCTGTGGCGGGAGCGCGACAAGTGGTTCGGCAGCAGCGGCCAGAAGACGGCCGGCGCCTGAGGGCCGGTCCCAGCCCGAATCTGACGGCTTTGCGGGGCGGTTTTCCGCCCCGTACTTGCGTGCGCGGCCATTCCTTTCTATATGCAGCCCTTAAATCCGCAGGATGACGAGACAGGACGGCCCCATTGATGGCCAGGTTTCTCGCGGCGGATGACCGACAGGCGGCGGGGCCTTTACCCCCGTTATGACTGACGATGGGAAAAAACGTGAATACGCTCGATTTTGACAAGAGGCCGGAAGATACCCGGATCGTTGTCGCCATGTCCGGTGGCGTCGATTCTTCGGTGGTGGCCGGTATCCTCAAGCGCGAGGGCTATGATGTCCTCGGCATTACCCTCCAGCTCTATGACCACGGTGCTGCCGTGCACCGCGCGGGCTCCTGTTGCGCGGGGCAGGATATAGACGATGCGCGCCGGGTCTGCGAAACGCTCGGCATTCCCCATTATGTGCTGGATTACGAAGCGCGGTTCCGCGAAACCGTCATCAACCCCTTTGCCGAAGCCTATGCGATGGGTGAAACGCCGATCCCCTGCGTGGCCTGCAACCAGACGGTAAAATTCGCCGATCTGCTCGCCACGGCGCAGGAACTGGGCGCCGATGCGCTGGCGACCGGCCATTATATTCGTTCGCGTCCCAATCCCGTTTCCGGCCAGCCGGGGCGGCGTGCGCTTTATCGGCCGATCGACAGCGACCGTGACCAGAGCTGGTTCCTGTTTGCAACCACGCAGGAACAGATCGATTATCTGCGCTTTCCACTCGGCGGCCTCTCCAAGGCCGAGACGCGCGCTCTGGCGGAAGATATGGGGCTGGTCGTCGCCAAGAAGGCTGACAGCCAGGACATCTGTTTCGTGCCGCAGGGCAAATATACCGATATCATCAACAAGCTGAAGCCGAATGCGGCTTTGGCGGGCGATATCGTCCATCTCGACGGGCGCGTGCTCGGCCGCCACGATGGTATCGTGCATTACACGATCGGCCAGCGCCGAGGCATTGGTGTCGCGACCGGGGAGCCGCTTTATGTCGTGCATCTCGATGCACGCGGCCGCCGGGTCATCGTTGGCCCGCGCGAAGCGCTGGAAACCCGCCGGGTCTATCTGCGTGACATGAACTGGCTGGGCGACGGCGAGTTGGCGAGCGATGCCGGGCAGGGCTTTGCCTGTTTCGCCAAGGTGCGCTCCACCCGCCCGCCGACGGAAGCGATGCTGCATGCGGACGAAAACGGTATCTATGTGGACCTGATGACCGGAGAGGCCGGTGTCGCTCCCGGTCAGGCCTGCGTGCTTTATTCCGCACCGGGGGCCGATGCCCGCGTTTACGGCGGCGGTTTCATCGAACGGTCGGAACGCTCGGCGGAAGCCGAGGCGTCGCTGAAGGCGCTTCTGGAAAAGCCGGTTGCCGCCTGAAACCATTCGCTTTTTGCAGCGATGCGGAAAGCGAATTTTTTGCGCATCTTGCGCTTGACACCTTGGGGAGCGGCACCTTATAAGCCGCTCATCCTGATGGAACGGCCGGTCACATGACTGTCACGTTTCCCCTGTGGCGGGGTAGCTCAGGTGGTTAGAGCAGCGGAATCATAATCCGCGTGTCGGGGGTTCAAGTCCCTCTCCCGCTACCACTTTCCTTCATGCGAAAAATCCAAACCGAACGATTATGCGCCCATGTTTCATTGATTTTCCGAGCCGGAGAAACAATGGATCCGATGGTGCCTGCCGGTAAGTTATGCCCAAAAAAAGGGAAACCCGCTTACTGCCAAAACGCAGCCAGCGGGCCTCAACCTTTACCCCCTCCCACAAGGGCGGCTGCACAAAAGCACATTGAATGAATTATGGCAAGATCAAGGCGACCATATTGTTGCGGTTGATGGCCCTGTTCGCCAGTTTAGTGGCGGATGGCAGAGCGTGACCTGTTCCGTGTGCCGTTCGTAAGGGGAGCGATAGGACACGATATTTTCGGTGCAGCGCATTTCCGCGCAATTGGAATAGGTATTTTCGATCCGCTGCGGTCGATAATGTGCTTTGTGCGGTGAAACCCGTTCCTCACGATAAACCGTCATATCGGCGGCAGGCGATATGCCGGGTATCGACAAGGTCGCGACTGCGGCAATCAAGAGAATTCTTCCAGGATGTGCGGACATGGCTCTTCCCCGCGTTGAACAACGCAGGAGAACGTGCTGCGCACATAAGCTGTTCCAGGGACATCGGCAAAAAAATGCCCGCTCATCGCGGGCAATCAGAGGGGAACTGAGGTTAGGAGCCTCGGGTCTGAAACGGACATCTTCGTCATAAGTTCCACTTGCGGAATAATTTCCGTCGCACCTTGCCGACAAGGGCTGCGCAGGCCGAGTTTCAAGCCGCACGACACGGAACGATGCGACACGCGCGAACGACGATACTTTGATGATGATTCTATCTTTAGGGAAGTTTGGAGCGGGCGAAGGGATTTGAACCCTCGACCCCAACCTTGGCAAGGTTGTGCTCTACCCCTGAGCTACACCCGCTCAAATCCACCGGTCCGGGGTAGTTCGCTGAACCGTGGGCCGCCAAGCGGCGACGGGCGCTATATCGCTCAATCGATTTTGGAATGCAACAGGGAAATGACAAAAACGCGAAAATTTCTTTGAGAAATGCGACAAGCGGCGGAAATGATTGAGAATTTTTCATCCCGCTGTTTTTTCCTGCGTTGCCAAGCGTCGGTTGCCCGCTTAATCAGGAAACAAGGATAGTGGAATCGGCAGAGGCAGGTGGCAGGATATGGCGGAAAATTCCCGAAAGACGGCATCGGAGCTGTTCGAGTTTCTCGACGGACTCGGCATTTCCCACACCACGAAGCAGCATGAACCGGTGTTTACCGTCGCCGAATCCCAGTCGCTGCGCGACCTCATTCCCGGCGGCCATACAAAGAACCTCTTTGTAAAGGACAAGAAGGATCAGTATTTCGTTCTGACCGTTGAGGAAAATGCGGTCGTCGATCTGAAAAGCGTTCACAAGACCATCGGTGCGGCAAGCCGCGTGTCCTTTGGCAAACCGGAAAAGATGCTTGAATATCTGGGCGTCGCGCCGGGCTCGGTGACGGTGTTCGGAGCCATCAACGACACCGACAGGCAGGTCACCTTCGTGCTCGACAGCGGGCTTCTGGAAAACGAGCTGGTCAATGGCCATCCGCTTTCCAACGACCAGACGACAACGATCGCGTCCACGGATCTCATTCGCTTTCTCGAGGCAACCGGACATGCGCCGCTTGTCTTGAAAGTCACCGAGTGAGATACGATCTTTGCTTCAAATAAGACATATGACAGAGGTTTACGGGAGACCGGCATGAGCGGCGAAAATAATCCTTACGGCGGTTCCTATAGCGGGCAGATGACCGCAAGCGCCCATCATAATGGCGAGCTGAACGGTGCGGCCTCCGGCCACATCAAGGACACCACGACGGCGGGTTTCTCCAGGGACGTTCTTGAGGAATCGCGCCGCCAGCCGGTTCTGGTGGATTTCTGGGCGCCCTGGTGTGGTCCGTGCAAGCAGCTGACGCCGGTGCTCGAGAAGGTCATCAACGAGGCGAATGGCCGCGTGAAGCTCGTGAAGCTGAATATTGACGACCACCCGTCGATCCCCGGCCAGCTCGGCATCCAGTCCATTCCGGCAATCGTCGCCTTTGCCGACGGCCGGCCGGTGGATGGCTTCATGGGTGCCGTGCCGGAAAGCCAGATCAAGCAGTTCATTGAGAAGATCGCCGGGCCTGACGCGGGCGATCCCAAGGCCGAGATCGAGGCTGTTCTGACGGAAGCGAAGCAGCTTCTGGCGGATGGCGATTTCAACGGCGCGGCGCAGCTTTTCGGCGCCGTCATGCAGGCCGATCCGGAAAATCCGGCAGCGATTGCCGGTATCGCGGAATGCATGATCGCCGCCGGTCAATATGAGCGGGCAAGCGAACTGCTCTCTTCGCTGCCCGCGGAACTCAATGAGGATGCGGGTATTCAGCTCGTTTCGAAAAAGATCGCGCAATATGAGGAAGCCCGTAAAATCGGCGACCCCGTGGCGCTGGAGCGCGAGCTTGCGCTCGATCCCGATCGTCACGAGGCGCGGGTGAAGCTTGCCAAGGTGCTGAATGCTCAAGGCCGGCGCGATGAGGCTGCGGACCATCTGCTCTACATCATGCGCAAGGACCGGACCTTCGACGATGACGGCGCGCGCCGCCAGCTTCTGGAGTTTTTCGAGGCCTGGGGCTTCAAGGATCCGGCAACCGTTGCCGGCCGCAGGAAGCTTTCGGCGATACTGTTTTCGTAATGCGGGCATATCCCGGCCGTGGCGGTTGATCCGCCGGCCGGGCAGCAGTGAACAGGGGGCTTGATTCCCATGCATGTCGGAAATGCGAGATATGTGAAGAACGACGATCTGCCGGAAACCGTGCCGGTCTTTCCATTGCCGGGCGCGCTGCTTCTACCGGAAGGCCATCTTCCGCTCAATATTTTCGAGCCTCGATATCTCGCCATGATCGACCGGGCTTTGGCCGGCCATCGCATCATCGGCATGGTGCAGCCCGCGCTGCATGTCATCGAGGCGGGGCTTGAGGGCGGTCCGCTTAGCGCGGTCGGCTGCCTCGGCCGCATCACGTCCTTTTCCGAAACCGGCGATGGCCGTTATATCATTTCGCTCACCGGCGTGTGCCGTTTCCGCCTGCTGGAAGAGGTGGAGGCGGGCAAACCCTATCGCAGCTTCCGGCATGCGCCCTTCATCGCCGATCTTTCCGGCGAGTATGACGAGGATGCGGTGGACCGCGAAAACCTGCTCCGGGTATTCCGCTCGTTTCTGGATGCCAACCAGCTGGAGGCGGATTGGGAAAGCGTGGAAAGGGCGGGCAATCGCGTTCTCGTCAATTCGCTTTCCATGATGTCTCCCTTTGGACCGGCTGAAAAACAGGCGCTGCTGGAAGCGCCGGACCTGAAGACGCGGGCCGAAACATTGATCGCCATTACCGAGATCGTTCTTGCCCAGGGATCGGGCGAGGGCGGCAACGTGCTGCAATAGGACCGCCGCCATGGACGACAGGATGAGCAATGTCGATCCCAAGCTGCTGGAGCTTCTGGTCTGCCCTTTGACGAAAGGGCGTCTTGCCTATGACCGCGCCCGCAATGAACTCATCTCCGAGAGCGCGAGGCTTGCTTATCCGATCCGCGACGGCGTGCCGATCATGCTGATTTCGGAAGCGAGAAAAATAGAAGACTAACCTTCCCGCTTGCCCGCCTTCACACATTGCGTGTCGCGAATTGACGAAGATGCGTTGACAACCATGCGTGGATTTGACCAGAGTCCCGCCCGACATGTCTGTTGCGGGGAGAAAACTGATGTCGTTGCGCGCGCTCGTCCGGATTTCGCTGGTTGCGGTCTCAACCGCCCTGTTTTTTCAGCCAGCCATGGCGGCGGAACCCTCCCGCAAGGTCGTTACGACTCAAAATGGCGATTATTTCGGCTTCGATCTCAGGACGGAGCAAAATGTCTCGCTGGAGCAATGCGGCGAGATTTGCGTCGGCGATACCGCCTGCAAGGCCTTTACCTACAATCCCAAGGTGAAATGGTGCTTCCTCAAATCGGATTTCAATCAGCTGAACGCCTTCCCCGGCGCGGTTGCCGGCAAGATCGTGGAAGTGGCCGCGGAAGCCGATATCGGCGCGCCGCAGCGCCTGTCCTTCGTGATCGACAGCCTGCAGCAGGAAGCGCGCCGGCTGAAATCCGGCCTTGCGGCAAATGAGGGTGAGGGCGAACAGGGCCTGGAAGCCCTCGTGGAAACGGCGCGCCAGCAGGCAGCCGCCGGCAATATTCCCGATGCGGTCACGACCTATAAACAGGCCCTTGCGATCACACCTGACGATGGGGCGCTCTGGGCGGAACTGTCGGAAAAGGCCGCGCAGGTCACCGATAATTATTCGATAGCGGGACAAGCCGCTTCCGCTGCCATCAATGCCTATCAGCTCAGCCGCACGGTCAGCGCTCGTACTGAGGCCCTGAACCGGCTGGCGAAGGCTTTTGAGCGAACCCAGAATTATCGCGCGGCACTCAATGCCTATAAGGAAAGCCTTGCGCTTACCGACAATGCGCAGACCAAGGCGGCCTATGCCGATCTGCGCACGCGGCAGGGTTTCCGCGTCATCAACAATACCGTGGATACCGATAGCATCAGCCCGCGCGCCTGCGTGCAGTTTTCCGAGCCGCTGGTGAAGAACGGCGTCGATTACTCCTCCTTCATCACGCTGGATGGGGCAGCGCCCAAGGCCATCGAGGCGAAGGGCAGCGAGATTTGCGTGGAAGGCCTGACCCATGGCCAGCGTTACAAGATCGCGTTTCGCGCCGGCCTGCCGTCTTCGGTGGAAGAGCCTCTGGAAAAGCAGGTCGATCTCGATATATACGTGCGTGACCGTGCCGCCAGCGTGCGCTTCACCGGCGAGAATTTCGTGCTGCCGGGCACGGCGCGCCGCGGCATTCCAATCGTCTCTGTCAATGCCGACAAAGCCGACCTGAAGCTTTATCGCGTCGGCGACCGCAACATCACCTCGCTTCTTTCAAACTCGCAGTTTCTGACGCAGATGGACGGCTACAACGCCGACCGTATCGAAAACGAAATTGGCGAGCTTGTCTGGCAGGGCTCAATCGATATCCAGCCCGATCTCAACAAGGATGTGGTGACGAGCTTCCCGGTGGATGAGGCCCTGCCCGAGCGCAAGCCCGGCATCTATGTGCTGACCGCCGTACCGCCGGGCACCGCGCCGGAAACCTGGGATTCGCGCGCCACGCAATGGTTCCTCGTATCCGATACCGGCATAACCACCTATGCCGGAACCGATGGGCTGAATGTCTTTGTCCGTGCACTTGGCAGCGCCAAGCCGCTGGCAGATGTGGATTTGCAGCTGCTCGCCAAGAATAACGAGGTGCTGGGCACTGCGAAGACCGATGCGGACGGCCGCGCGGTGTTCTCAGCCGGCCTAATGCGCGGCACGGCGGCGCAGGCGCCTGCGATTCTGACGGCGCGCAACGGCGACAACGACTATGTGTTCCTCGACATGACCCGCGCCGGCTTCGATCTTTCGGATCGCGGCGTGACGGGCCGTGCAGCCCCCGGCGCCATCGACGTGTTCAGCTGGACGGAACGCGGCATCTACCGCGCCGGCGAGACCGTGCATGCCGCAGCCCTTGCCCGCGATGTCGACGGCAAGGCAATCGAGGATCTGCCGCTCACTTTCATCTTCTCGCGCCCGGATGGTGTCGAGGACCGGCGTTTCGTCAGCGACGGCAAGGCGCTCGGCGGCCATGCGGTCGATCTGCCGTTGCAGGCAAATGCCATGCGCGGCACCTGGACGCTGCGCATCCATACCGATCCGAAGACGGCTGCCATCAGCGAAAAGAGCTTCCTCGTCGATGATTTCGTGCCTGACCGCACAGAGTTCGACCTCTCGAGCAAGGCAAAACAGATCGACCCTGGCGCGGAAACGGCAATCGATGTCGATGGCCGTTACCTCTATGGCGCGCCCGCAGCCGGCCTGACGCTGGAGGGCGAGGTCGCCATCAAACCGACGCGCACCAGCGCCGATTTCGAAGGTTATTTCTTCGGTCTGGCCGATGAGGAAAGCGAAGAGGAAAACCGCACCACGCTTGCCGATCTGCCGGCGCTGGACGAAGAGGGCAAGGCGAGCTTCAATATCGATCTGACCGACCTTCCCTCCACAACGCAGCTTCTTTCCGCCAACATCACCGTGCGCATGCGCGAGGCCGGCGGCCGCGCCGTGGAGCGCTCCCTGACGCTACCCATCAAGGCTGAAGCGCCGGTCATCGGTATCAAACCGCAATTTTCCGGCGATCTCGCCCAGAATTCCGTTGGCCGTTTCCACATCATCGGCGTCAATGCTGACGGTGCCAAACAGGCGATGAGCGGCCTCAACTGGAAGCTCATCAAGGTCGAGCGGAACTATCAATGGTATCGTCAGGGCAATTCCTGGCGTTACGAGCCGGTGGAATATACCAAGCAGCAGGAAGCCGGCAGCTTGTCCGTCGATGCCAATGGCGGCGAGATTTCCGTGCCTGTCACCTGGGGTCGCTATCGGCTGGAAGTGGAGGGCGCCGGCAATGGCGCGCCTGTCTCCAGCGTTGAGTTCGATGCCGGTTTTTATGTCGAGGCAAGCTCGACGGAAACGCCGGATGCGCTGGAAATCGCTCTCGACAAGCAGAGCTACAAGATCGGCGATACGGCCAAACTCAAGGTTTCCTCGCGTTTTGCCGGCGAGTTGATGGTGACTTCCGGTTCGGAAAAGCTGATTGCCGTGCAGAATGCCGAGATCGGCGAGGATGGCGGCGAGATCGACATTCCCGTCACCGAGGAATGGGGTGCGGGCGCTTATGTGACAGCCACGCTATTTCGTCCCGGCGACGCGCAGGAAAGCCGTATGCCGATGCGCGCCATCGGCATCAAATGGCTCGCCGTCGATCCGGCCGAGCGCAAACTTGCCGTCACGCTTGGCGCGCCGCAGAAAACGCTGCCGCGCCAGCCGCTTGAAATTCCGATCACCGTCGCCGGTGCCGGCGTGGGCGAAAAGGCCTATGTCATCGTTGCGGCAGTCGATGTCGGCATATTGAACCTTACCCGCTATGAGCCGCCAAAGCCGGATGAATGGTATTTCGGCCAGCGTCGGCTGGGGCTGGAAATCCGCGACCTCTATGGCCGCCTGATCGACGGTTCGCTCGGCGCCACCGGCCGGTTGCGCACTGGTGGTGACGGCGGGCAGGCAGCCCTTCAGGGCAGCCCACCCACGGAAAAGCTCGTGGCCTTCTTTGCCGGTCCGGTCGAACTCGACGCAGACGGCAAGGCGACGGTGAGCTTCGATATTCCGCAGTTCAACGGCACGGCCCGTATCATGGCGGTGGCCTGGACGAAGACAGGCGTGGGACATGCCGTCTCCGACGCCATCATTCGCGATCCTGTCGTGGTCACGGCCAGCGCGCCGAAATTCCTCGCTCCCGGCGATGTCTCGCAATTGCGGCTCGATATCGCCAATACCGATGGCGAGCCCGGCGATTACCGGCTGGATGTGACCAGCAATACGGCCTTGACGGTCGATCAGGGTGAGATGTCGCAAACTCTCGCGCTTCAGAAAGGCGGCAAGTCTTCGCTGACGGTCCCGCTTACGGGCGAACAGCCCGGCAATGGCGCGATCACCATCAAGGTTTCCAATGCCGCCGGTCTTTCACTGGAGCAGGTTCTGAACGTTCCGGTGCGTCCGGCCGTTCTGCCCGTCACAACGCGGCGCGAAATCAAGATCGCGCCCAATAGCAGCCTGACGATCAATGGCGATCTTCTGGCCGACAGCATGCTGCTCGGCTCTTCCGTCGCGGTCAATGTCACGCGCTCGCCCGCCTTCGATATTCCGGCGCTGGTGATGATGCTGGACAAATATCCTTACGGCTGCGCCGAACAAACGACGAGCCGCGCTTTGCCGCTGCTTTACGTTTCGGAACTGACAAAGGATAGCGGCCTTGCAGAAGACCCCGATACCCGCAAGCGCGTGCAGGAGGCGATCTACCGCGTGCTGTCCTTCCAGTCGAGTTCGGGCAGCTTCGGCCTCTGGTCGCCGGGTTACGGCGATCTGTGGCTCGACGCCTATATCAGCGACTTCCTGACAAGGGCGCGTGAGCAGAATTACGATGTGCCCGAAGCCGCCATGGTGCAGGCGCTGAACAACCTGCAAAACGGTCTTTCCTATGACAGCAATGTCAAGGATCGCGGCAACGAGATCGCCTATTCGCTTTATGTGCTGGCGCGCAACCGCAAGGCGGCGATCAACGATCTGCGTTATTACGCCGATACGGCGCTTGCCGATTTCGCCACACCGCTTGCCAAGGCGCAGGTTGCCGCTGCCCTTTCGCTTTATGGCGACCAGACCCGTTCGAAGAGTGTGTTCGGCGCTTCGCTCGATATGGCAAGCCGTGCAACCAATGTCAGCTTCGCCCGCGCCGATTATGGCTCGGCCCTGCGTGATGGTGCTGCAACGCTTGCGCTTGCGGCCGAAAGCCGTCCGGTTCCGGCCGTCGTGCCGCAGCTTGCCGGTGCGGTGGCGAAGGAATGGGAAAAGAAGCCCTATACCAGCACCCAGGAACAGGCATGGATGCTGCTGGCCGCCCGCGCCGTGAAAGGCGAGGACAAGGATATCCGTCTCGATGTGAACGGCGATCTGCAGACCGGCGGCTTCGGCAAGCGGATGAGCGGCGATGAATTGCTGGCCGCACCCTTGAAGATCGCCAATGCCTCGGCCGATCCGGTCACGGCCGTCGTCACCACGGTGGCGCCGCCGGCGCAGCCGCTTGCCGCCGGCGGTGAAGGCTTCACCATCACCCGCACCTATTATTCCATGGATGGCGAGGAGGTGAATCCGAGCGAGGTGGTCCAGAACGAACGTTATGTCGTGGTGCTGAATGTGGTGCCGCAGAATAACTGGCAGTCGCGCATTCTGGTGACCGACCTGCTGCCCTCCGGTTTCGAAATCGACAATCCGAGCCTTGTCAATTCGGCTGAGCTTTCGAATTTCGACTGGCTGCCGGAAACGGAAGCGGCGCATACGGAATTCCGCTACGACCGTTTCGTGGCGGCCTTCGACCGCTCGGCCGGCGACAGTTCGGAAATTGCCCTTGCCTATGTGGTCCGCGCCGTTACCCCCGGCACCTACGATCATCCGGCAGCTTCGGTTGAGGATATGTACCGGCCACAATTTGCCGCCCGCACGGCAACCGGCCGCATGGAGGTGCGCTCGGCAAACCCATGAGGCGGAAGAAGGCGATCATTGTCGGCATGATGACGGCCGCGTTGCTTATGGGCGGCGCGGCCTTCGGTCTCGATGCGCTGGACAAGGCCTATCCGCCGCCGCTGGACGCTGCGCAGCAACGATCCTTCGAGGTTCTGGACCGTGACGGCAAGCTGTTGCGCGCTTTTGCGACAGCCGATGGCCGCTGGCGGCTGAAAACCTCGGCCGCCGAAGTCGACCCACAGTTCCTGCGCATGCTGGTGGCCTATGAAGACCAGCGTTTCTATGAGCATCACGGCGTCGATACCTGGGCGCTTTTGCGCTCCGCCTGGCAATTGGCCAGCAACGGCCGGATCGTTTCCGGCGCATCGACGCTTTCCATGCAGGTGGCGCGGCTGATCGAGCCGCGCGCCGACCGGTCGTTTTCGGCGAAATTCCTGCAGGCCGCGCGCGCGCTCCAGATCGAGAGAAGGCTCAGCAAGGCGGAAATCCTCGATCTCTATCTGAATATCGCGCCCTATGGCGGCAATCTCGAAGGCATTCGCGCCGCAAGCCTCGCCTGGTTCGGCAAGGAACCGGGCCGGCTCGATACGGCGGAGGCGGCCCTGCTTGTCGCGTTGCCGCAATTGCCGGAAAAGCGCCGTCCGGATCGTTTTCCGGAGGCGGCGAAGCAGGCGCGGGAGCGTGTGCTGCAACGGCTTGCCGTGGAGCGCGTGGTGGGTGAGGGGGAAGCGGAACGGTCGGCTCTTGCGAATGTGCCCGCCAACCGGCGAGACCTGCCGGCTTATGCGCCGCATATGGCCGTCGCCGCACGGGTGAAATTCCCGAATACTGCCGAGGTGCGCTCCACGCTGACGCTGCCGATCCAGCGGGAGCTGGAGGGTGTCGCCCGCCACGCGGCGGAAAAGCTTGGCGACAGGGTCTCCGTCGCCATCGTCATGGCCGATGCGCAGAGCGGCGATATTCTGGCGGAAGTGGGCTCGGCGGATTATCTCGATACGGCAAGACGCGGTTTCGTGGAGATGAGCCGGGCCGTTCGCTCGCCGGGCTCCACCCTCAAGCCATTCATCTACGGCCTTGCCTTCGAAGACGGTCTTGTCGGGCAGGAAACCATCATCGAGGATCGCCCGGCCGACTTTTCCGGTTACAGGCCGCGCAATTTCGACATGCATTATCAGGGCGATGTCAGCATCCGGCAAGCGCTGCAACTGTCGCTCAACGTGCCTGCCGTCAAGCTGCTGGATGCCGTTAGCCCCTCGGCGCTGATGGTGCGGTTCCGGCGGGTGGGCGTCAAACTCGTGCTTCCCGCCAATGAAGCGCCCGGGCTTGCCATCGCCCTTGGCGGCGCGGGTGTTTCGCTGGTCGATCTGGTGCAGCTTTATGCGGGGCTTGCCGGCGGCGGCGATCCCGTGCGGCTTGGAGACGGCGTCCGCTCGGACCCGGAACGGCTGGAGGGGGACCGGTTATTCTCCGATGCCGCGATCTGGAACATCTCCGACATCCTGTCCGGCGTGCTGCCGCCGCTCGGCATGAAACAGCGCGGCATCGCCTACAAGACCGGCACCAGCTATGGCTATCGCGATGCCTGGTCGGTGGGGTATGACGGGCGGCATGTGGTCGGCGTCTGGGTCGGCCGGGCCGATAATGGCGCGGTGCCGGGCATTGCCGGTTATGCGACGGCCGCCCCGATCCTGTTCGAGGCTTTCGAAAAATCCGGCGTGGCGATCACGCCGATGCCGGCCGCACCTTCCGGTGTCGCGCGGGTCGCGGTCAATGAACTCCCTGCCAACCAGCGGCGTTTCACCACGACGGCCAGCGGCCTGCTTTCTGCTTCAAGACGTGAAAGCGCCCCGCGCATCGTTTACCCGCCGGAAGGCGCGCGCGTGGAGCTTTCCGGCCAGTCGGGCATCTCGCCGCTGGTACTGAAGTTGCAGGGCGGGCGCGCACCCTTCCGCTGGCTCGCCAATGGTTTGCCCTTGCCGAACGCATCCCATCGCCGCAACAGCGAATGGCGGCCGGAAGGCCAGGGATTTTCCACACTGACGGTTATCGACGCCGACGGCCGCGCCTCGAGCGTGCGGGTTTTCGTCGAATAGCAGGGATGTCCAACTCCACAAGGGGTTGCCCCGGGCTTGTGTCAGACAGCGCCTCGAGCGTCTCGTCAGTTCTTTTTCGCCGTCTTGACAAAGATATGTAGCAAGCAATTGTACAAGAGTGACGACGAAGATGATGTGCCTAAGTTCTATTACGCCACATCGAGTGAATGGCGGTGGATCCGCTGCTGAAGCGAAGCCACAACGGCTTGTAGAAATTCCCGGCGCCTGGGATTGGTCGTTGCCGTCAGTGTCACCTGTAGCCGGCTTGTGATGTTGTTCAGAAAGCCAACGTGATTAAAACTATCGGCGGCGATATTGATCTCCACCTCGTCCATGTAATGCGCCAGATGCGGTTCCAATACGAGATTTGCATCCGTCTGATAGCAGGCAGCCATCTGTTCTCCAAGCGTGGACATCTGCACATATGGACCATATTCGTCGATCATCAAATCTCCTTCCTCTAGCGCAACTAATTTTGACAGGCGCTTCATCATCACAGATAGGAAATAGGAAGCAATTGCCCGCTTTCAACGTTCCCTTTTGAAGCTTTTAATTTCTCGTGTTCGTGAAGGATGTCACTAAGACTCCGGTCGAAGTAGAGACCTGCCAAACGGCTATCAGCCGCGCTGGGCCGCGCTCAATGATTGCGCTCCGTTGATTTGTCGCTGTGACGGTAATTTCCCCTGATTTCATTGAGGAATTTTAGAAGGTATCCCAAAGGTCAGGGCGAATTGCTCCGATAGGTGTGTCCAGAAACTAAAGTGCTGGAACTGCAGGCCATAAAAAAGCCCGCCGAAGCGGGCCTTCCAAACTAAGATTGTATGTGTTCATCGAAAGATGATCTTCGTTTTATTGCCAGTGCGCCACGTCCGATCTCCGATAGAATCTCGAGTTTCTACCGGTCGGTTCATAAATGGGTCGCACTCCCTCGGCCTCGAGTTTTTGACGAAGGATGCCGGGAAAGACACCGGCACGGTCCGACAAAAGAGCGAGACAAATATTTTCGGCGATGAAGGCATCCACGGAATGAGCGAGGATGTATTGTTGCTCACGCCGAGTAGCAGGATTGATCCGGGTTTCCGTCTTTAGATAACCGAGGTGCAGCAGTTCGCTGATCGTGCCTCTTGCCGTCCCGATCCGGCGTTCTGTGTCTCGGACATTGAGGTGTCTATGACTATCGTTTTGAACGTTGCCATTCAACGATGCCACGTCAGGAATAGAGCGGTTCAAGTAGGCTCTGACTTCCTCCCAATCCACAAGGAGGTTGAAGAGAGTAGTTCGACCACCTTTGAAATGAAGGCTTTTCAGAGAACCTTCCAAGCCCAATTTGAGGATGGTCTCGGTTTGGCATGACCTGCCACTGAGAATTTCCTCCAGATTGGATTAGAGTCCGGCCCATCTTTGAACCGCCCCAGGTTTCTGGACCATCTGAGGCTAGAGTTTTCCGGCTTCTGAACCGCCCCAGGTTTCTGGACCATCTGAGGCTAGAGTTTTCCGGCTTCATTCAGGGAGGCGGGCTGGTTGAGCCTCCTGATTTCATCAGCGAGATCGGTACCTTATTGC
>NZ_JAQAHD010000010.1:0-194282 GCF_027871605.1 Agrobacterium sp. CFBP 3001 | reverse complement strand
GCAATAAGGTACCGATCTCGCTGATGAAATCAGGAGGCTCAACCAGCCCGCCTCCCTGAATGAAGCCGGAAAACTCTAGCCTCAGATGGTCCAGAAACCTGGGGCGGTTCACGCCTGATGAGGGTTTAATGATGGTTGGTGGATACGAGTAGTAGCATCCCTAGGGTATGGATTTAACTATTCCCTCCCAAACCCTTCGCCGCGACGGCAAAACCTTAGTCATTGTGTCGGCTAAGATCTGAACACAAAAAGCCGGGCGATCTCTCGCCCGGCTTTTAAACTCATGACGCCTGAACGGCGTCAAACCTTATGCAGCTTCGGCAGCAGCAGCTTCAGCGGCAACGCGCGCCTTGTCGGCTGCGCCCTTGGCGTCAACGTCGCGCTCGACGAATTCGATGACGGCGAGAGCGGCATTGTCGCCCTGGCGGAAGCCGGCCTTCATGATACGCAGGTAGCCGCCGTTGCGGTTTGCGTAACGGGCTGCGATCGCGTCGAACAGCTTGCGGACGGCGTCCTGATCCTTGATCTGCGAGATCGCCTGACGACGAGCGTGCAGGTCGCCGCGCTTGCCGAGGGTGACGAGCTTCTCAACGATCGGGCGAATTTCCTTCGCCTTCGGAAGCGTGGTGACGATCTGCTCATGGGTGATGAGCGAAGCAGCCATGTTGGCAAACATTGCCTTGCGGTGGCTGGCGGTTCTATTGAGCTTGCGGCCTGAATTACCGTGGCGCATTGCTATTCTCCTTCTTCGCAGGTTCCTTCTCTAAGGCCTGCCGTTTCCTGGCACATGCAGATGACTTATCTGCTGTTTGACGGGGAAAGGCAGTCTTTAAAGGGTCTGCCTTTTTGATTGTTAGTACTGGTCTTCGTAACGCTTTGCGAGATCTTCGATGTTCTCAGGCGGCCATGCCGGCACTTCCATGCCGAGGTGCAGACCCATGGAAGCGAGAACTTCCTTGATTTCGTTCAGCGACTTGCGACCGAAGTTCGGCGTGCGAAGCATTTCGGCTTCGGTCTTCTGGATCAGGTCGCCGATATAAACGATGTTGTCGTTCTTCAGGCAGTTTGCCGAACGAACGGACAGTTCGAGCTCGTCGACCTTCTTGAGAAGCGCCGGGTTGAACGCGAGTTCGGTAACCGATTCTTCTTCTGCTTCCTTCTGCGGCTCGTCGAAGTTGACGAAGACGCCCAGCTGGTCCTGAAGAATGCGAGCGGCGAAG
This sequence comes from Agrobacterium sp. CFBP 3001, assembly GCF_027871605.1. NCBI lineage: Bacteria > Pseudomonadati > Pseudomonadota > Alphaproteobacteria > Hyphomicrobiales > Rhizobiaceae > Agrobacterium > Agrobacterium sp. CFBP 3001. Next base: position 193,062 of record NZ_JAQAHD010000010.1, on the reverse strand, counting down.
GCAACGGCGTCTTCGCCGGAAACCGAACCGTTGGTCTCGATCGTCATGATCAGCTTGTCATAGTCGAGAACCTGGCCTTCACGGGTGTTTTCCACCTTGTAGGACACTTTCTTGACCGGAGAATAGAGGCTGTCCACCGGAATGAGGCCAATCGGGGCATCTTCCGCGCGGTTGCGCTCAGCCGGTACGTAACCCTTGCCGTTGTTGACGGTGAATTCCATGCGGATTTCAGCGCCATCGTCCAGCGTGCAGATCACGTGGTCGGGGTTCAGGATCTCGATGTCGCCAACCGTCTGGATGTCACCAGCGGTTACGGCGCCCGGGCCCTGCTTGCGCACGACCATGCGCTTGGAATCATCGCCGTCCATCTTGATGGCGATTTCCTTGATGTTGAGCACGATATCCGTCACATCTTCCCGAACGCCGGGGATGGAGGAGAATTCGTGCAGGACACCGTCGATCTGCACGGCCGTCACAGCGGCGCCACGCAGAGAAGACAACAGAACGCGACGCAGCGCGTTGCCGAGGGTAAGACCAAAACCACGCTCCAGCGGCTCGGCAACCAGGGTTGCCTTGGTGCGGCTGGACGAGGTGAACTCGACCTTGTTCGGCTTGATAAGTTCCTGCCAGTTCTTCTGAATCATCTTTAAACCTTCCGTTCGCCGCCACCATCCAATCGTGACGGACCGAGCATGAAAACACCGAGAGGAACCTAATTCAGCGGTTCATCGGTGGGTTCTTGAGCGCAAGTCCGCCGATCGAAATCGACGCGCACACGCCAGATACACGAAAATTCCGCCAGACCTGAGGTAAGGCGGAATTTCCGAACCACGGTCGCGTCAGACGCGGCGCTTCTTGCGCGGACGGCAACCGTTGTGCGGGATCGGCGTCACGTCGCGAATGGAAGTGATCATGAAACCGGCAGCCTGCAGGGCGCGAAGTGCCGATTCACGGCCGGAACCCGGACCGCAAACTTCAACTTCAAGCGACTTCATGCCGTGTTCCTGAGCCTTCTTCGCGCAATCTTCAGCAGCAATCTGGGCAGCGAACGGGGTCGACTTGCGCGAACCCTTGAAGCCCTTGGCACCAGCAGACGACCAGGCAATGGCGTTGCCCTGTGCGTCGGTGATGGTGATCATCGTGTTGTTGAAGGTCGAGTTGACGTGCGCGACGCCAGACGTGATGTTCTTACGTTCGCGACGGCGAATACGTGCGGCTTCCTTGGCCATTTTATACCTTTCATTGATCTCTTCACCGCCGTAACACCAGCGGCTACACCGGCGATCAACCCCATCGGAGCTTCACGCCAAACTCAGAAAGGCTGGCGCGGACTGCACCAGCCTCCCCTTTCCGGAGAACCGGAAAATTACTTCTTCTTACCAGCGATAGCCTTCGCCGGACCCTTGCGGGTGCGGGCGTTGGTGTGCGTGCGCTGACCGCGGACCGGAAGGCCACGACGGTGACGCAGGCCGCGGTAGCAACCGAGGTCCATCAGACGCTTGATGTTCATCGAGGTCTCACGACGCAGGTCGCCTTCGACCTGGTAGTCGCGGTCGATGGCTTCGCGGATCTGAAGAACTTCAGCATCCGTCAGCTGATGAACGCGCTTCTCAGCCGGAAGACCGACCTTGTCCATGATTTCCTGCGCGAATTTCGGACCGATCCCGTGAATGTAGGTCAGCGCAATAACAACGCGCTTCGCGGTCGGGATGTTGACGCCAGCGATACGTGCCACGTCTCTTCTCCTTGGTTCCAGTTGCCATCCGGCAAGTGGTGATTCCATTCGAGCGGCCGACAAGACCGCCAGTTCAAATTGGTGTCCGTGACAAGTCAAAACGACCGAACCCGGATCTCCCTTCCCTTAGGGAAATCCGCGCCAGTCGCTTGGGATGTCGCGAGTTGGCGCGGTGTTTAACGGAATCAGCGCAAAAAAGCAACCGGCTCCGCCAAGATTCTTTTACGATCCAAAGGATCTGCCGCCATGCGCAAGCGAGATATGGGCAAGAGCGCAACAGCCTCGCCCATCCGCTCGGTCGATCAGGCGGAGGCTTTCTCGAGAACGCGCTCGATAGCCTCGGTGACGGCATCGACATCAGCCATGCCATCCAGCGTCACGAGCTCGCCCTGTTCGCTGTAATAGGCAGACAGCGGCGCGGTCTTCTCGCGATATTCCGTCAGGCGCTTGCGGAACGCTTCCGGATTGTCATCCGAGCGAACCGTACCGCCGGCGGCAATGGTTTCAGCCACGCGGTTTTCGATTCGGCGAATCAACGCCTCTTCGTCCACCTTGAGTTCGATGACGGCATCGAGGACCAGATTCTTCTTGCGCATGTTCTCGGCAAGCGCCTTGGCCTGCGGAACGGTGCGCGGATAGCCGTCGAGAATAAAGCCCTTGGCACAGTCCGGTGCTTCGATGCGTTCGGAAACGATCTGATTGACGATATCGTCGGAAACAAGCCCGCCGGCATCCATGACGGCCTTGGCGCGTTTGCCGATTTCGGTGCCCGCGCTGACCGCAGCGCGAAGCATGTCACCGGTGGAAAGCTGCGGGATCCCGTACTTGTCCGTCAGCCGCTTGGCCTGGGTTCCCTTGCCCGCACCCGGCGGACCCAAAAATATCAGTCTCATCGTCCCCTCTTTCCTCCACGCAACTTCGACTTCTTGATCAGCCCTTCATACTGCTGCGCGATCAGGTGACCCTGAATTTGCGCAACCGTGTCCAGAGTTACACTGACAACGATCAAAAGCGAAGTACCACCAAGGGCTAATGGAATGCCCGTGCGTGCGATAAGTGTCTCAGGAAGGATACAGACGAAGACAAGATAAATCGCGCCGACCACGGTGATGCGGGTCAGGACGTAATCGATGTACTCCGCGGTGCGCTCGCCCGGACGGATGCCCGGAATGAAGCCACCATGCTTCTTGAGGTTATCTGCGGTGTCCTTCGGATTGAAGACGATCGCCGTATAGAAAAATGCGAAGAACGCGATCAGCAGGCCATAGAGCGCCATGAACAGCGGCTGCCCGTGCTGCAGCGACGCGATGATCGAGGTTGCCCAGCCCGGCAGGTTGGTGTTGCCGGCAAAACCCGCAGCCGTTGCCGGCAGCAGCAGCAGCGAAGATGCGAAGATCGCGGGAATGACGCCAGCCGTGTTGAGCTTCAGCGGCAGATGCGAAGTATCGCCCTGGAACATGCGATTGCCGACCTGTCGCTTCGGATATTGGATCAACAGGCGGCGCTGGGCGCGTTCCACGAAGACGATGAGCGCGATGACGCCGATGGCGACCACAACGACCGTCAGGATGAGCGGGGTGGAAAGCGCACCGGTACGGCCGAGTTCCAGCGTGCCGGCCAGCGCCTTGGGCAGGCCTGCGGCAATGCCCGCGAAGATGATCAGCGAAATACCGTTGCCGATACCACGCGAGGTGATCTGCTCACCCAGCCACATCAGGAACATCGTGCCGCCGAGCAGCGTGATTACGGTGGAAATGCGGAAGAACCAGCCCGGATCGACCACGAGGCCGTTGCCGCTTTCGAGGCCTACCGCAATGCCATAGGCCTGCAGCGTGCCGAGCAGCACCGTGCCGTAGCGCGTATACTGGTTGATGATCTTGCGGCCGGCTTCGCCTTCCTTCTTCAACGCTTCGAGCGAGGGCACGACCGACGTCATGAGCTGCACGATGATCGAAGCGGAGATGTAAGGCATGATGCCGAGGGCGAAAATCGCCATGCGCTCGACGGCGCCACCCGCAAACATGTTGAAAAGACCGAGAATACCGTTGGCCTGGCCACGGAAGGCCTGCGCATAGGCTTCGGGGTTCAGGCCCGGAAGCGGAATGTGAGTGCCGAGACGGTAGACGAGAAGTGCGGCAAGAGTAAACCAGAGACGCTTTTTCAGATCCTCCGCCTTAGCGAAGGTCGAAAAATTCAGGTTCGAAGCCAGTTGTTCCGCTGCTGAAGCCATAAATTTCTCCGAATGACCCTTGCCAGCCAGCGCAACCGGCCGATGCGGAAAGGTCTAAAAGATACTGGTCAAAACCGGGCTTCGGACAAATGCGGCTCTGAGCCGCCATCATGCCTCACCCTGTTTTTTATGTCCTATCCCCTCCCCTACGGAAGTTCAAGAACTGTGAGGCTCTCCCTGCAGCACTTTCTGCCGCAAGCGGGGCCGTGGAAGCACACCGCGAAGAGATTGCCCTGATGCTCTATAAATCGATTTAGATCGAAAGCACCATAGGCCAGGGAGCGCAAACGCCCGGAGCGACGAGCCCCGGGCGTCTGAAGTCTATATATTACTCGGCGGCTTCTGCTGCAACTGCGAGAAGCTTGATCGAACCGCCAGCCTTTTCGATCTTTTCAATTGCGGGCTTGGAAGCGCCGGCAACTTCGAAAGCGACCTTGGCCTTCAGCTCGCCGTCGGCGAGAATGCGTACGCCGTCCTTGGCGCGACGGATAACGCCGGCAGCCTTGAGAGCAGCGGCATCGATCGTTGCGGAAGCGTCAAGCTTCTTGGCGTCGATGGCGGTCTGAATGCGGCCGAGCGATACGACAACATATTCGGAAGCGAAGATGTTATTGAAACCGCGCTTCGGCAGACGACGGTAGATTGGCATCTGACCGCCTTCGAAGCCGTTGATGGCGACGCCCGAACGAGCCTTCTGACCCTTCACACCGCGACCACCGGTCTTGCCCTTGCCGGAACCGATACCGCGACCTACGCGGATACGATCCTTGGAGGCGCCTTCGTTGTCTCTGATTTCATTGAGTTTCATGATAGGTTACTCCGTCTCACTTCTCGTCAACGACGCGAACGAGATGCTGGACCGCACGGATCATGCCGCGGACCGCCGGAGTGTCTTCCAGGGTGCGCTGACGATGCATCTTGTTGAGACCCAGGCCGATCAGCGTCTGGCGCTGGATTGCCGGGCGGCGAATGGGGCTGCCGATCTGTTCGACCGTAACAGTCTTCTTGGCTTCAGTAGTCTTCTTGGCCATGATCCAGCTCCTTATTCTTCAGAAGCGTTGCCGGAAGCGGCACGACGAGCCTGAAGGGTCGCATACTTCAGACCGCGCTGTGCAGCGATGTCCTTCGGATGAACCTGATGCTTCAGAGCGTCGAACGTAGCGCGAACCATGTTGTACGGGTTCGAAGAACCGGTCGACTTGGCAACAACGTCATGAACGCCGAGCGTTTCGAAAACGGCGCGCATCGGACCACCGGCGATGATACCGGTACCGGCCTTGGCCGAACGCAGCAGAACCTTGCCTGCGCCATGACGGCCATTGACGTCGTGGTGCAGCGTGCGGCCATCGCGCAGCGGAACGAAGATCAGATCGCGCTTTGCGCTTTCGGTTGCCTTGCGGATCGCTTCCGGAACTTCACGAGCCTTGCCGTGACCGAAGCCAACGCGGCCCTTCTGGTCGCCAACGACAACGAGAGCGGCGAAGCCGAAGCGACGGCCACCCTTAACAACCTTTGCAACGCGGTTGATCGCGACCAGCTTGTCGACGAATTCGCTATCGCGCTCTTCGCGGTTCTGACGCTCTTCGCGGGAACCTCTTTTATCCTGTGCCATTGTCCTTGTCCTTTTTCTTTTGCGGGTGGAACGGCAAACGAAAAGACCAGCGGTCCCGATGAAGAGATCCGCATGGTCCGGTGAAATTCCGCCCGGATCGTTGTCCGGGCGGAAACTGCAGCGCGAAAAGCGCTACAGCATCTTTGTTGGTGCATGATCCTTTCTTTCGATCTCAAAAAATCGAAAGGGTCATGCACTCAGAAGTTCAGGCCGCCTTCGCGGGCAGCGTCTGCCAGAGCCTTGATGCGGCCGTGGTAGATGAACGCGCCACGGTCGAATACGACATCCTTGACGCCAGCCTTGACGCCACGCTCGGCAACCAGCTTGCCGACAACAGTTGCTGCTGCAACGTCGGCGCCGGTCTTGAGCGAGCCGCGCAGATCGGCTTCGAGCGTGGAGGCAGACGCAAGCGTCTTACCAGCAACGTCATCGATGATCTGGGCGTAGATGTTCTTCGACGAGCGATGAACCGACAGGCGCGGGCGGCCGTTGGCAACCGCCTTGATCTGGCGGCGCACACGGCTCGCGCGACGTGCAAGTGCTTCTTTCCTGCTAGCCATTTCGCGTGATCCTTACTTCTTCTTGCCTTCTTTGCGGACAATACGCTCTTCAGCGTACTTCACGCCCTTGCCCTTGTAGGGCTCGGGACCGCGGTATTCGCGGATTTCCGCGGCTACCTGGCCAACCTGCTGCTTGTTGATGCCGGAAACGATGATTTCCGTGGGCTTCGGAACGGCAATGGTGATGCCGACCGGAGGCTCGTAAACAACGTCGTGGGAGAAGCCGAGAGCCAGCTGCAGGTTCTTGCCCTGCATGGCGGCACGGTAACCGACGCCGTTGATTTCGAGCTTGCGCTCATAGCCGTCCTTAACACCCTTGAAGATGTTCTCGATCATCGTGCGGGACATGCCCCACTTCGAACGAGCTTCCTTGGTGCCGTTAGCCGGCGTTACGGAAACGCCGTTATCTTCGAGCTTCAGCTGAATGTCGTCGTTAGCGACGAAAAACAGTTCACCCTTCGGGCCCTTAGCAGTAACCTTCTGGCCGTCGACATTGGCCGTCACACCTGCTGGAACCGGAACGGGCTTTTTACCGATACGAGACATTATTCAATCCTGTCTGTTCGTTATGGAGATCCTTGCTCGGGTCTTAGAAGACCGAGCAAAGAACCTCGCCACCAACGTTCTGTTCGCGAGCCTGGTGATCGGCCATCACGCCCTTCGGGGTCGAAAGGATGGTGATGCCGAGGCCGTTCGCGACCTGCGGAATGGACTTTACCGAGACATAAACCCGGCGGCCCGGCTTGGAAACGCGGCCGATCTCACGGATCACGGACGCGCCTTCGTAGTACTTCAGCTCGATCGTGAATTCGGACTTGCCGTTTTCGAAATCGACCTTGGAATAACCGCGAATGTAGCCTTCAGCCTGCAGCACGTCGAGAACGCGTGCGCGGAGGCTGGAAGCCGGCGTGCTTACCGAAGACTTGCGGCGAGCAGCACCATTGCGGATGCGGGTGAGCATATCACCCAAAGGATCAGTCATGGTCATGTGCCCGTCTCCTTACCAGCTCGACTTGACAATGCCCGGCACCTTGCCGGAATTGCCCAGCTCACGAAGCGCGATACGCGACATCTTGAGCTTGCGATAGAACGCGCGCGGACGGCCCGTTACTTCGCAGCGGTTGCGGATACGCGTCTTCGAGCCGTCACGCGGCAGCGAAGCGAGCTTCAGAGTGGCCTTGAACCGGTCTTCGATCGGAAGGGACTGGTTCATCACGATCGCCTTGAGGGCAGCGCGCTTGCTGGCCTGCTGAGCGACCGACTTGCGGCGGCGCTTGTTCTTTTCAACTGCGCTTGTTTTCGCCATATCGGAGTTCCTTTTCTACGCTCGTCGTTACGGTTAGTGACGGAACGGGAAGTTGAACTCTGTCAGCAGAGCCCGAGCTTCGTCGTCCGACGTCGCCGTCGTGCAAACGATGATGTCCATGCCCCACATCTGATCAACCTTATCGTAGTTGATCTCAGGGAACACAATGTGTTCCTTGATGCCCATGGCGAAGTTGCCACGGCCGTCAAAGCTCTTCGGGTTCAGGCCCCGGAAGTCGCGAACGCGCGGCAGCGCGATGTTGACCAGACGATCAAGGAATTCGTACATGCGGGCGCCACGAAGGGTAACCTTCGCACCGATCGGCATGCCTTCGCGAACCTTGAAACCAGCGATCGAGTTGCGAGCGCGGGTAACGACCGGCTTCTGGCCGGCAATCGCAGCCAGGTCACCGGCAGCGATGGTGGGCTTCTTGGAGTCAGCAGTCGCTTCGCCAACGCCCATGTTGATCACGATCTTTTCAAGCTTCGGGATCATCATGACGTTCGCGTAGGAAAACTTCTCCTGCATGGCGCCACGGATACGGGAAACGTATTCCGTCTTGAGACGCGGCTCGTACTTATCAGCCATCGATCACTTCTCCCGAACGCTTGGCCACGCGGACCTTCTTGCCATCCACAACCGAGAAGCCAACGCGGGTCGGCTTGCCATCCTTGTCGACGATGGCGATGTTGGAGATGTGCAAGGATGCTTCCTTGTTGATGATGCCGGCTTCCTGGGCCTGGGTCTGGCGCTGGTGACGCTTCACCATGTTGACGCCACGCACAACGGCCCGGTCTTCCTTCGGCAAAACCTGGATTACTTCGCCGGTACGGCCCTTGTCCTTACCGGTCAATACGACAACCTTGTCGCCTTTACGAATTTTCTGCATCGCTTGTCGCTCCTTACAGTACTTCCGGAGCCAGCGAGATGATCTTCATGTGGTTCTTGGCGCGAAGTTCGCGCGGAACCGGTCCGAAGATACGGGTGCCGATGGGCTCTTTCTTGTTGTCGATAAGAACGGCTGCGTTGTTATCGAAACGGATGACGCTGCCGTCAGCGCGGCGGATGTCCTTGGCGGTGCGCACGACAACCGCCTTCATCACGTCGCCCTTCTTGACGCGGCCGCGCGGAATAGCTTCCTTGATGGAAACGACAATAATGTCGCCAACAGAAGCATATTTGCGCTTCGAGCCGCCCAGCACCTTGATGCACATGACACGACGTGCGCCGGAATTATCCGCCACGTCGAGGTTTGTTTGCATCTGAATCATGTCAGGTCGCCTTCTTGTTGTTACCGGAACGGTTGGGCAAACTCTCCCGAGTAAGCCCCCTGCCCCAGCTTATGAATATCTCTTTTTTTGCGCGGAAATGTCGTGACAGGGTGGTTTCCCGAAGGACCTTCCGTGCGCATCAAAGCAAAAGACGCTCGATTCACGAGCGTCCTTGCGGTGCTTCATACAGGAATTCGCGCCAAGTGCAAGACACCTGGCGCGATTCTGATGAAATTAAGCCTGGGCGGAAACGACCGTCCAGCGCTTGTCCTTGGAGATCGGTGCGCATTCCTCGATGGAAACGACATCGCCGACCTTATACTGATTGTTTTCGTCGTGTGCCTTGTACTTCTTCGAACGACGAACGGTCTTCTGAAGCAGCGGGTGAGCGAATCGGCGCTCAACACGAACTACGACAGTCTTCTCGTTCTTGTCGGACACAACGACGCCCTGCAGAATGCGTTTCGGCATATTATTCTTCCTTAGGCCTTGGCTTCTGCCGCCTTCTGGCGGGCAATGGTTTTAACGCGGGCGATATCCTTGCGGACTTCGTTGATGCGCGAGGACTTCTCCAGCTGACCAGTTGCCTTCTGGAAGCGCAGGTTGAACTGCTCCTTCTTCAGATCGGCGAGCTTGTCCTTGAGCTGGTCGGCGCTGAGGCCGCGAACTTCATCGGCTTTCATGTGCCTTGCTCCTTACTCTGCGATGCGCTGTACGAAGCGCGTCTTGACCGAGAGCTTGGCAGCGCCGAGACGAAGCGCCTCACGGGCGATCTCCTCGGACACACCGTCGATCTCGAACATCATACGACCGGGCTTGACTTTGCATGCCCAGTAATCGACCGAACCCTTGCCCTTACCCATACGAACTTCGGTCGGCTTTGCCGTGACCGGAACGTCGGGGAATACGCGGATCCACACGCGACCTGCGCGCTTCATGTAACGCGTGATCGCGCGGCGGGCCGCTTCGATCTCGCGTGCATTCACGCGGTTCGGTTCCTGCGACTTCAAGCCGAATTCACCGAATGCCAGGTCAAAGCCGCCCTTGGCGACGCCCTTGATGCGTCCCTTGAACTGCTTACGGTACTTAGTACGCTTTGGCTGCAACATTTTCTTACTTCTCCGAGCTTATCTTTCGCCAGCGTCAATCAAGCGTTTTCGCGACGACGATCGGGACGATCGCCACGCTCACGGCTTGCAGGGCCCTGTGCGTCGCCTTCGAGACCGCGACGCTCAGAAGCCATCGGATCGTGCTCAAGGATTTCGCCCTTGAAGATCCAGACCTTGATGCCGCAAATGCCGAATGCGGTTTCAGCTTCAGCCGTGCCGTAGTCGATGTCCGCACGCAGCGTGTGCAGCGGAACGCGACCTTCGCGGTACCATTCGGTACGAGCGATTTCTGCACCGCCGAGACGGCCGCCGCAGGTGATCTTGATGCCTTCGGCGCCAAGACGCATTGCGGACTGAACAGCACGCTTCATCGCACGGCGGAAAGCCACGCGGCGCTCGAGCTGCTGAGCGATCGACTGGGCAACCAGCGTCGCGTCGATTTCCGGCTTGCGCACTTCAACGATGTTGAGGTGCGTTTCGGAGTTGGTCATCTCGGAAAGCTTCTTGCGAAGCTTCTCGATGTCCGCACCCTTCTTGCCGATGATCAGACCCGGACGAGCCGAGTGGATCGTAACGCGGCACTTCTTGTGCGGACGCTCGATGACGACCTTTGCGATACCGGCCTGCTTGAGTTCCTTGATCAGGTAAGCCCGGATCTTCAGGTCTTCATGCAGCAGCTTGCCGTATTCTGCGGTGTCAGCGTACCAGCGGCTATCCCAGGTACGGTTGATGCCGAGGCGGAAGCCGATCGGATTGATTTTCTGACCCATTATGCGGCCTCCCCTTTTTCCTCGACTTCACGAACAACGATCGTGAGGTGAGCGAACGGCTTTTCGATGCGGGAAGCACGACCACGGCCACGAGCGTGGAAACGCTTCATGGTGATGGACTTGCCAACATAGGCCTCGGCGACGACGAGAGCGTCGACGTCGAGGTCGTGGTTGTTTTCCGCATTGGCAATCGCAGATTCCAGCGTCTTCTTGACGGTGCCTGCAATGCGCTTGCGGGAGAATTCGAGCTCGGCGAGAGCGCGATCAACCTTCTTGCCACGGATAAGAGCGGCAACCAGGTTCAGTTTCTGGGGGCTGACGCGGAGCGTACGGGCAACGGCCTGAGCCTCGTTGTCCTTCAGCCGGCGTTCGGTCTTAGCCTTCGCCATGATTACTTCCTCTTTGCCTTCTTGTCCGCGCCGTGACCGTAATAGGTACGGGTCGGAGAGAATTCACCGAACTTGTGTCCGACCATGTCTTCGTTGACGGAGACGGGCACATGCTTGCTGCCGTTGTAGACGCCGAAGGTCAGACCAACGAACTGCGGCAGGATCGTGGAGCGACGGCTCCAGATCTTGATTACTTCGTTACGTCCGCTCTCGCGCACCTTCTCAGCCTTGGTGAGAAGATAGCCGTCAACAAACGGACCTTTCCATACTGAACGAGCCATTAGTGACTACCTCTCTTACTTCTTACGCTGATGGCGCGAGCGCATGATGAACTTGTCGGTCGACTTGTTCGAACGGGTGCGCTTGCCCTTCGTGGGCTTGCCCCACGGAGTAACCGGGTGGCGACCACCCGACGTGCGACCTTCACCACCACCGTGCGGGTGGTCGACCGGGTTCATGACGACGCCGCGAACGTGCGGACGCTTGCCGCGCCAACGGGAACGACCGGCCTTGCCGTCGTTGATGTTGGCGTGGTCCGAGTTCGAAACAGCACCGATCGATGCGAGGCAGGAGCCATGCACCAGACGCTGTTCGCCCGAGTTGAGACGCAGGATGGCCATGCCGGCATCGCGGCCGACGAGCTGGACATACGTACCGGCGGAGCGAGCGATCTGACCGCCCTTGCCCGGCTTCATCTCGACGTTGTGGATGATCGAACCGACCGGAATGTACTGAAGCGGCATGGTGTTGCCAGGCTTCACGTCCACTGCCTTGTCGGAGGCGATCACCTTGTCACCGGCAGCGAGACGCTGTGGCGCGAGAATGTAAGCCTGTTCGCCGTCGGTATACGTAACCAGCGCGATGAACGCGGTGCGGTTGGGGTCGTATTCCAGACGCTCAACGGTGCCTTCTACGTCGAACTTGCGACGCTTGAAGTCAACCAGACGGTAGGTCCGCTTGTGACCGCCACCCTGGAAACGGACGGTGATCCGGCCCTGGTTGTTACGGCCACCCTTGGAGCTGAGGCCCTGGGTGAGAGCCTTTACCGGCTTGCCCTTGTAGAGCGAAGCGCGGTCCACGATAACCAGCTGGCGCTGGCTCGGCGTGGTCGGATTGAAACTTTTCAATGCCATTTTCTTGTTCCCTTTTGGGTCTTTGCCCGCTTGGGCCTAACCTTTAGAGTCCGGTGGACACGTCGATGGATTGACCTTCGGCGAGCGTGACGACGGCTTTCTTGACGTCCTTCAGCTTACCGGCGAATCCACGGAAACGACGGGTCTTACCCTTGCGGATAAGCGTGTTCACAGCCGTGACTTTGACGCCGAAGAGAGCTTCCACGGCAGCCTTGATTTCAGGCTTGGAAGCATTCTTGGCGACGTTGAATACGACCTGGTTCTGTTCGGATACCAGCGTCGACTTTTCCGTGATCGAAGGAGATACGATCACATCGTAGTGGCGAAGATCCGTCATTTGAACCGCTCCTCCAGAGCCTCTACAGCAGCCTTGGAAAGCACCAGCTTGCCACGGCGCAGGATGTCGTAAACATTGATGCCCTGAACCGGCAGAACGTCCACGTTCGGGATGTTCTGAGCAGCGAGCTTGAAGTTGCCATCAAGTTCGGCGCCGCCGATAACGAGAGCGTTGGTCAGGCCAAGCGAAGCGAAGCTGCCCAGCAGAGCCTTGGTCTTTGCTTCGGACGCGACGAGCTGATCAACGATGATCAGTTCTTCAGCCTTCAGCTTTGCAGACAGGGCGTGACGCAGAGCGAGCGCACGAACCTTCTTCGGAAGATCGTGTGCATGGCTGCGAACGACCGGGCCGTGGGCCTTGCCGCCGCCGCGGAACTGCGGTGCGCGAGCCGAATGGTGACGAGCGCGGCCCGTACCCTTCTGCTTGTACATCTTCGCGCCGGTGCGGGAAACTTCCGACCGGTTCTTGGACTTGTGGGTTCCCTGCTGCTTCTTTGCAAGCTGCCAGCGAACCATGCGGGCCAGGATGTCCTGGCGGGGGTCGAGGCCGAAGATCTCATCCGACAGAGAAACCTTGCCGGCGTCTTTTCCCTCGAGGGTCTTGACGTTCAATTCCATGATAAGGCTCCCTTACTTCGCAGCCGACTTGACGGCGTCGCGGACGATGATCCAGGAACCCTTCGAGCCGGGAACTGCACCCTTCACGAGGATGAGGCCACGGTCTTCATCGGTCGAAACGACTTCGAGGTTCTGGGTCGTAACGCGCGTCTGGCCCATATGACCAGCCATGCGCTTGCCCTTCCAGACGCGGCCCGGATCCTGGTTGTTACCGGTCGAACCGTGTGCACGGTGCGATACGGAGTTACCGTGCGAAGCGCGGCCACCACCGAAGTTGTGACGCTTCATAGCACCGGCAAAACCTTTACCGATCGTGGTTCCAGTGACGTCGACCAGCTGGCCGGACTGAAAATGATTTGCGGTCAGTGTTGCACCGATGTCGATCAGGTTCTCGGGGGAAACCCGGAACTCGACGAGCTTGGCTTTCGGTTCGACATTGGCAGCGGCAAAATGACCGCGAAGCGCCTTCGTCGTGTTCTTGACCTTGGACTGGCCGGCACCGAGCTGAACTGCGGTATAGCCATTCTTGTCTTCCGTGCGCTGGGCAACGACTTGTACGTTATCCAGTCGCAATACTGTTACGGGGATATGTTCACCTGCGTCGTTATAGACGCGTGTCATACCCACTTTCTGTGCAATCACACCTGAACGCATTGGTTCATCCTCTTGCGAGCCTTGAAGGGAAAACCCTCTCTGGCCTTTGTTAAGGAGTGCCCTTCGACATCTCACGATGTTTCCGGTCTCCGGTTTGGAAGTCGTTGGATTACTCCACGTACCTTCCTTGTTATTGGCCTTCACCCAAAGGTGAAGTCCGGCCTTGTTACTTCAGCCCTCACCTTGAATGGATCGGGCCGGGTCTTAGAGCTTGATTTCCACGTCAACGCCAGCAGCGAGGTCGAGCTTCATCAGAGCATCGACAGTCTGCGGGGTGGGGTCAACGATATCGAGAAGACGCTTGTGCGTCCGCATTTCGAACTGTTCACGGCTCTTCTTATCAACGTGAGGAGAGCGGTTGACGGTAAACTTTTCGATGCGGGTGGGGAGCGGAACCGGGCCGCGAACGCTGGCGCCGGTGCGCTTTGCGGTCGACACGATTTCACGGGTAGAGGCATCGAGGATCCGGTGATCGAACGCCTTGAGGCGGATACGGATATTCTGGCCGTTCATTCGTCTTGTCCTTGTTCTTTGTTATTCGTTTCCGCACGCAGAAACACATGAACTTCTATTGATCGTGGCGCCGCAGATTTTCAAAAATCGAGAGAAATGCGCTGTCGCATCCCAATCATTTCAATTGTCTGTATTGCTAAAACACCGCGTTTCGCAATCGCTTGCGAATCCAGCGGTGAGTGTGAGTGCGCGTTTACGCGCTTTCACCGAATTTTTCAAGCACTAAAAATGCAACGCCGCCAGGCTTTTTACCAAAAGTCCGGCGGCGGTGTTGTTCACACCGCCGCCAGTCAGAATTTCAAAGGTCGAAATTACTCGACGATCGAAGCCACGATGCCGGCGCCGACGGTACGGCCGCCTTCGCGGATAGCGAAGCGCAGCTTTTCTTCCATCGCGATCGGAACGATCAGCTCGACGTCAACGGTCACGTTGTCGCCAGGCATAACCATTTCCGTGCCTTCCGGAAGCGTAACGATGCCCGTTACGTCCGTCGTGCGGAAGTAGAACTGCGGACGGTAGTTCGTGAAGAACGGCGTATGACGGCCGCCTTCTTCCTTCGTCAGGATGTAGGCTTCAGCCTTGAACTTCTTGTGCGGCTTGACAGAACCCGGCTTGCACAGGATCTGACCACGCTCGACGCCGTCACGGTTAACACCGCGAACGAGAGCACCGATGTTGTCGCCGGCCTGGCCCTGGTCGAGCAGCTTGCGGAACATTTCAACGCCGGTAACCGTCGTCTTCGAGGTCGGACGGATGCCGACGATTTCGACTTCTTCGCCAACCTTGACGATACCGCGCTCAACGCGACCCGTCACAACCGTACCACGGCCGGAGATCGAGAACACGTCTTCGATCGGCATCAGGAACGGCTGGTCGATCGGACGCTCAGGCGTCGGGATGTAGGCGTCAACCGCAGCCATCAGCTCGCGGATCGCGTCTTCACCGATCTTCTTGTCAGAATCTTCAAGAGCAGCAAGAGCCGAACCCTTGATGATCGGGATATCGTCGCCCGGGAAGTCGTAGGACGACAGAAGTTCGCGAACTTCAAGCTCGACGAGCTCGAGAAGCTCGGCGTCGTCAACCTGGTCGACCTTGTTGAGGAACACGACGATCGCCGGAACGCCAACCTGACGGGCAAGCAGGATGTGCTCGCGGGTCTGCGGCATCGGGCCGTCAGCAGCCGAGCAAACCAGGATCGCGCCGTCCATCTGGGCAGCACCGGTGATCATGTTCTTCACGTAGTCGGCGTGGCCGGGGCAGTCGACGTGCGCGTAGTGACGGGCAGGCGTTTCGTATTCAACGTGCGCCGTCGAAATCGTGATACCACGGGCCTTTTCTTCAGGCGCGGCGTCGATCTGGTCATACGCCTTGAATTCGCCGAAGAACTTCGTGATCGCTGCCGTCAGCGACGTCTTGCCATGGTCAACGTGACCGATCGTGCCAATGTTGACGTGCGGCTTATTGCGCTCAAACTTGCTCTTTGCCATTAGTGGCTCTCCATTCTTGTCCCTTGACGGGAATAATCTTCAAAATTCGGTGGGGCGTACCCCGATCACTTCTGACCGGAGTACTTAGCCTGGATTTCCTGCGCCACGTTCGACGGAACCGGCGAATAGTGGTCGAACGTCATCGAGTACTGTGCACGGCCCTGCGACATGGAGCGCAGGTTGTCGACGTACTTGAACATGTTCGCGAGCGGAACATGCGCGTTGATGACGACCGCGATACCACGGCTTTCCTGGCCCTGGATCTGACCACGACGGGAGTTCAGGTCGCCGATAACGTCACCGACATAGTCTTCCGGCGTTACGACTTCGACCTTCATCATCGGCTCGAGAAGCTGTGCGCCAGCCTTCTTGGCTGCTTCACGGAAGCAGGCACGCGATGCGATTTCGAAGGCGAGAACCGACGAGTCAACATCGTGGAATGCACCATCGACCAGCGTCGCCTTGACGCCGAGCATCGGGAAGCCAGCCAGCGGACCGGAAGACAGAACGCTTTCGATACCCTTCTGAACGCCCGGGATGTATTCCTTCGGAACTGCACCGCCGACGATCTTCGACTCGAACTTGAAGTCTTCGCCTTCGGGGTTCGGTTCGAAGATGATCTTCACGCGAGCGAACTGACCGGTACCACCGGACTGCTTCTTGTGCGTGTAGTCTTCTTCGTGCTGACGCGTGATGGTTTCGCGGTAGGCAACCTGCGGAGCGCCAACGGTTGCTTCAACCTTGAATTCGCGACGCATACGGTCAACGAGAATGTCGAGGTGAAGTTCGCCCATGCCCGCGATGATCGTCTGACCGGATTCTTCATCCGTCTTGACGCGGAACGAAGGATCTTCAGCAGCCAGACGGTTGAGCGCGAGGCCCATCTTTTCCTGGTCGCCCTTGGTCTTCGGCTCGATCGCGATCTGGATGACCGGCTCGGGGAATTCCATGCGCTCGAGGATAACCGGCTTCAGCGGATCGCAGAGCGTATCGCCAGTGGTGGTTTCCTTGAGGCCGGCCAGAGCAACGATGTCGCCGGCAAAGGCTTCTTCGATGTCTTCACGGCTGTTGGAGTGCATCTGCAGCATCCGGCCGACGCGCTCGCGCTTGTCCTTGACCGTGTTGATGACGGACGTACCCTTTTCGAGCTTGCCCGAGTAGATGCGTGCGAAGGTCAGCGAACCGACGAAGGGGTCGTTCATGATCTTGAACGCGAGCATGGAAAGCGGCTCGCTGTCGTCGGCATGACGCTCGATTTCGGCTTCGGTCTTGAAGTCGATACCCTTGATCGCCGGAATGTCCAGCGGAGAAGGCAGGTAGTCGACAACAGCGTCGAGAAGCGGCTGAACGCCCTTGTTCTTGAACGCGGTACCGCAGAACATCGGGTGGAACTTCACGTCGATGGTGCCGCGGCGAACGAGCGCACGGATCTTGTCGTTGTCGGGCATGATGCCGTTCAGGTAGTCTTCCATCGCTTCTTCGTCGATCTCGACAACGGTCTCGATCAGCTTTTCGCGATATTCGTCAGCCTTGGCCTTCATGTCTTCCGGGATTTCGACGACGTCCCACTGAGCGCCGAGCGATTCGTCGCGCCAGATGAGTGCGTTCATCTCGATCAGGTCGATAACGCCCTTGAACTCGGCCTCAGCGCCGATCGGCAGCTGCATGACAACGGCGATGGCGCCGAGACGGGTCTTGATCATTTCTACCGAGCGGTAGAAGTCAGCACCGGTCTTGTCCATCTTGTTGCAGAAGATCATGCGCGGAACATGATACTTCTCAGCCTGGCGCCAGACGGTTTCCGTCTGCGGCTCAACACCGGCGTTGGCGTCGAGCAGCGCGATGGCGCCGTCGAGAACGCGCAGCGAACGCTCGACTTCAATGGTGAAGTCGACGTGGCCGGGGGTGTCGATGATGTTGAAGCGGCGCATCTTGCCGTCGCGACCCTTCCAGAAGGTCGTGGTGGCAGCGGAGGTGATGGTGATACCACGCTCCTGCTCCTGTTCCATCCAGTCCATCGTGGCAGCGCCATCGTGAACTTCGCCGATCTTGTGCGACTTACCGGTGTAATAAAGGATACGCTCGGTGGTCGTCGTCTTGCCGGCGTCGATATGCGCCATGATACCGAAATTGCGGTAGTCTTCGATTTTATATTCGCGAGCCATAATGGACTGCCTTTCGATATGCGACCGGTTAAGATTACCAGCGGTAATGCGAGAATGCGCGGTTGGCGTCGGCCATCTTGTGCGTGTCTTCGCGCTTCTTGACAGCGGAACCGCGGTTGTTCGCAGCGTCCATGAGTTCGCCGGAAAGGCGATCGACCATGGTCGTTTCGTTGCGCTTGCGAGCAGCAGTGATCAGCCAGCGGATGGCGAGAGCCTGGCGGCGCTCCGGACGAACGTCGACCGGGACCTGGTAGGTTGCACCACCAACGCGGCGCGAACGCACTTCAACGTGCGGAGCAACGTTGTCGAGGGCGGAGTGGAACACGCCGAGCGGCTCCTGCTTCGTCTTGCCCTGAACGACGTCGAACGCGCCGTAAACGATGCTTTCTGCGACCGACTTCTTGCCGTGAAGCATGATGGCGTTCATGAACTTGGTGACGACCAGATCGCCGAACTTCGGGTCCGGGTTGATCTCACGCTTTTCTGCACTATGGCGACGGGACATATTCTTTGTCTCTCAATGTTATTGACGCTAAACCACGCGGAGAACCTCGCGCAGCGCCGGAATTTGTTTAAACCCGAATTACTTCGGACGCTTCGCACCGTACTTGGAGCGGCGCTGCTTGCGGTTCTTGACGCCCTGGGTATCGAGAACACCGCGGATGATGTGGTAACGCACGCCCGGCAAGTCCTTTACGCGGCCGCCGCGGATCATGACCACGGAGTGTTCCTGAAGGTTGTGACCTTCGCCCGGAATGTAGCCGATGACTTCGAAGCCGTTGGTGAGGCGGATCTTGGCAACCTTACGCAGAGCCGAGTTCGGCTTCTTCGGGGTCGTCGTGTAAACGCGGGTGCAAACACCACGCTTCTGCGGGTTTTCCTGAAGAGCAGGAACCTTGTTGCGCTTTACCTGTGCCTGGCGAGGCTTGCGGATCAGCTGGTTTACGGTAGGCATATAACCATCCCTTGCAAAAACTACTTTAGCCACCCTCACGGGTGGCGGCTATGCCGTTGCCGGCGACGATGCACGCATATATCCTCATGCGCAAAACGTGGCCCGATCCGTTTTCACGGATGGACCACCAAGAGCAGAGGACACCGGATGAGGCGTCTTGCGTGCAACATTCGTGTCTTCTACGTGCAATGGAGACCCGTTTGAGATGATGTTCGGGAAAAAGGTTACCGAACGGCCAGCACCCACAGAGGCTCCGATGGCGGGCGTACTACTGTTTTAGCCAGCTTTCGTCAAGGGTGAATCCACATTTTGCGCCGCCACCCATGGCCGCAAAGCCCACGTCCGGGCCATTTCCAACCCGCTTTAACATAAGTCGGCGCAGAAGGCAGCGATTTTGACCTCCGCGCTTTGGCTTTTCATAAAATCCGTCTATTGATTCCCCATGGCGGGTCGGAGCGGCTCCGCCATGGGTGGGACCGATTCCCTCGGCCCGCATCACAGCAACGACAGATCAAGGAACCGCGTCATGAGCACCCTCCCCGACAACGACAACGGACGCGACGAGCCGATGGTCTTCATCGTCATCGGCAAGGCCTACGAGACGGACAATTCCGAGGGCATCGATATCCACGTCATCCTGCGGGCGCCGGACGACGATACCGCCGTACGCGAAACGCTGAACGCGCTTTCCGAGGAAGGCTTCATCGAAGCCGATCTCGACCAGATCGGCATGCTGACCGACATCCCGGACGAAGAGCCGCACGCCTCCGCCTATCAGGGCGCACTCGAAGGCGAAGTCGCCATCATCCGCTTCGCCTGAGGTCCAAGCCATGGCGGTCAGACGTGTCGTCACCAATATAGCAACGCCGGAACCCGCGCGGGCTAAGGCGTTCTATGGCGATATTCTCGGCATGACCGTCGCCATGGACCACGGCTGGATCCTGACCTATGCCAGTCCGCTCGAAGCGCGGGCTCAGGTGAGTTTTGCGCGCGAAGGTGGCTCCGGCACGGATGTGCCCGACCTCTCCATCGAGGTCGATGATTTCGACGAGGTCCACGCCCGAATCCTGACCGCCAAGCTGCCGATCGAATACGGCCCCGTAGTCGAGGCGTGGGGTGTACGACGCCTGTTCGTGCGCGACCCTTTCGGCAAACTCATCAATATATTAAGTCACTCATAGATTATATACTTTAAATACAGTAGTATTAATTCTTTATACATTGAATATCCAGCCGACATCAGCTTAGAATAGTTCCGACGCAAATTTTCGGTGGCGGGTTGGATACTATATCGTCGGCAGACATTATCGATGACATTTATGAAGCGGCGCTTTTTCCCGACCGCTGGATGCAGGTTCTGGTAGCTATCTGCCGTCATCTCAATTTCTGGGGCGGCGCGATTACCTGGGGCAAGGGAGAAGACCAGGTGTGGCTTCACACGCCGAGCTTTCAGGAGCTGATGAAGGACTTCGCGGCGGGCGGCTGGAACCACCGCAATGATCGCCTCAGCCGCATCGCCCGGGAAGGCCAATTCTCCTTCGCGCAGGATTTGGACGTCTTCAATCATGAGGAATGGGCCGAGCTGCCGATCGTTCGTGACTTTCTTATGCCCCGCGGTTTGGGATACGGCGCGGCGACACAGGTTGCTCCACCCGGCCATCCGGAGATGACAGTGCTGTTTGAACGCAGGCTCGACGCCGGCACTATCACGCCCGAGACCATGGCAGCACTCGGCGGACTGAGGCCGCATATCGCCCGCAGCCTCACCCTCGCAACACAGCTGCAGCGTCAGAAGGCCGATGCGATGACACTTGGTCTCAACGCCATTGGCGCGCCGGCCGCAGTGCTGCAGACGAGCGGCCACATCATTTCGGCCAACGATCTGTTCCTGTCATTACAGAAATGCTTCTCCGCCCGCACGCGCGACAGAATCACCATTGCCGATGAGAGAGTGAACCGGCTGCTTTACAAGGCACTCTCTGGGCAAGACGCCGGTTCCTTCCCTCTTCCCGCCAGCGAAGACGGCGCCTGCATTCTCCACCTCATACCGCTGCGCAAGAGCGCACTGGATTTCTCACCCAACGGTAACGCCATCGCGCTCGTATCGCAGCCGACGGGCGTAATTGCCGACGCAAACACATTGCTCAAGGGTCTCTACGATCTGACCAGGGGCGAAGCGCGGGTAGCGCTGGAAATCATGAAGGGGCTTTCGCTTCCGGCGGTGGCGAAGCAGCTGAAAGTTTCGCACGAAACCGTGCGCAGCAACGCCAAGTCTATCTACGCGAAGACCGGCAGCACCGGCAAGGCCGACCTCGTTCGCCGGCTTTCCGTTCTCACTCGCTATGACATCCGCGGACAGGCCTAACCCATTTGCGCGGATGGATTTCCGGGTTGACCGGCAAAGGGCAAGAAGCTTCCAAATTCCGCTCAAACAAAAAAACGCCCGGATTGCTCCGGGCGTTTTGTTATGAACTTTGGCGGGGCTTCGCAAAGCCCCTGCCCTTCCCGCCTTATTCGGCGGCCGGAGCCTGGTCCGTCATGTCCTGCAGCATCTGGTTCGCAGAACCTGCACCGGTGCCCTTGCGGCGTTCCTCAAGAATGAGGTCGTCGCGCGAGGTGGCGATGCGGCGGATCTGCGTCATGGTGCCGCCGGTACCGGCCGGGATGAGGCGGCCGACGATGACGTTTTCCTTGAGGCCCTGCAGCGTGTCCGTCTTGCCGGCAATCGCAGCTTCCGTGAGAACCTTGGTGGTTTCCTGGAAGGATGCAGCCGAGATGAAGGACGGCGTCTGCAGCGAAGCCTTGGTGATGCCGAGCAGAACCGGCTCGCCATAGGCAGGCTTCTTGCCTTCTTCGATCAGGCGGTCGTTGTTGTCGTCAAGCTCGATGCGATCGACGTTGTCACCAACGATGTACTGGCTATCGCCGGCATCGGTGATTTCAACCTTCTGCAGCATCTGGCGAACGATCACCTCGATGTGCTTGTCGTTGATCACAACGCCCTGCAGACGGTAGACTTCCTGGATTTCGTTCACGAGGTAGGAAGCCAGAGCCTCCACGCCCTTGATCGCCAGAATGTCGTGCGGTGCCGGGTTACCGTCGAGGATGTATTCACCCTTTTCGATATAGTCGCCTTCCTGAAGGTGGAAGGGCTTGCCCTTCGGGATCAGGTATTCGACCGGCTCGACGCCGTCTTCCGCAGGCTCGATCATCACGCGACGCTTGTTCTTGTAGTCGCGGCCGAGACGGATCGTACCATCGATCTCTGCGATGATGGCGTGGTCCTTCGGACGACGGGCTTCGAACAGTTCGGCAACGCGCGGCAGACCGCCGGTGATGTCCTTCGTCTTGGCGCTTTCCAGCGGCGAACGTGCAAGCACGTCACCCTGGGAGACCTTCGCACCCGGCTCGACCGACAGGATGGCGTCGACCGAGAGCTGGAAGCGGGCTTCGCCACCACGGGCAAGCTTCGCAACCGCACCGGAAGCGTCCTTGATGACGATCGCAGGCTTGAGGTCCGAACCGCGCGGCGTCGAACGCCAGTCGATAACCTGACGCTTGGTGATGCCGGTGGATTCGTCGGTGGCTTCCAGAACGGAGAGGCCGTCGACGAGGTCCTCGAAGTGAACGGTACCTTCCACTTCCGTCATCATCGGACGGGTGTAGGGGTCCCACTCTGCAAGACGCTGACCGCGCTTAACCTTGTCGCCATCGTCAACGAAGATCTTCGAACCATAGGCAACGCGCTGCGAAGACCGCTCCTGGCCACGCTCATCGAGAATGGTGACAGCCATGTTACGGCCCATCGCGATGAGTGCGCCTTCGGAGTTGCGCAGGATGTTGCGGTTCTTGATCGCAATCGTGCCCTCGTAAGAGGCTTCGAGGAACGACTGGTCGACCACGTTCGCCGTACCGCCAAGGTGGAAGGTACGCATGGTAAGCTGCGTGCCCGGTTCACCGATGGACTGTGCGGCGATGACGCCGACGGCTTCGCC
Organism: Agrobacterium sp. CFBP 3001; assembly: GCF_027871605.1. NCBI lineage: Bacteria > Pseudomonadati > Pseudomonadota > Alphaproteobacteria > Hyphomicrobiales > Rhizobiaceae > Agrobacterium > Agrobacterium sp. CFBP 3001. The sequence goes on along the minus strand of NZ_JAQAHD010000010.1, from coordinate 170,224 downwards.
CATGTTGACAGGCGTACCGCGTGCAAGGTCACGACCGTAGCACACGCCGCAGACGCCGATCTGCACTTCGCAGGTCAGAGCCGAACGGATGCGGACGGACTGGATACCGGCCTTCTCGATTGCAGCCACGTCGGCTTCGTCGATCAGCGTGCCGGCCTTGACGATGTTCTCGCCGGAAACCGGATGATCGATGTCGTCCAGAGCCGTACGGCCGAGGATACGTGCGCCGAGCGAGGCAACGACCTGACCGGCATCGACAATGGCGGTCATGGTGAGGCCCTTGTCGGTGCCGCAATCCTTGGAGTTGACGATGCAATCCTGCGCGACGTCGACGAGACGACGGGTAAGGTAACCCGAGTTCGCCGTCTTCAGGGCGGTGTCTGCGAGACCCTTACGGGCACCGTGGGTCGAGTTGAAGTACTCGTTAACGGTCAGGCCTTCCTTGAAGTTCGAGATGATCGGCGTCTCGATGATTTCACCCGACGGCTTCGCCATCAGGCCGCGCATGCCGCCCAGCTGACGCATCTGGTTCGGAGAACCACGAGCACCCGAATGCGACATCATATAGATGGAGTTCATCGGCTTCTGACGGCCCGTTTCCGGATCGAACTCGACAGCCTTGATGCGTGCCATCATCTCTTCGGCGACCTTTTCGGTAGCCTTGCCCCAGGCGTCGACAACCTTGTTGTACTTTTCGCCCTGGGTGATGAGACCATCATTATACTGCTGTTCGTATTCCTTCACGAGAGCTTCGGTGTCGCCGACGATCTTCACCTTGCTGTCCGGAATGACCATGTCGTCCTTGCCGAACGAAATGCCGGCGCGGCAGGCATGGGCAAAGCCGAGCTGCATGATGCGGTCGCAGAAGATGACCGTGTCTTTCTGGCCGCAATGACGGTAGACCGTGTCGATCATCTTGGAGATGTTCTTCTTGGTCATTTCCTGGTTGCAGACGTCGAAAGGCACGTTGACGTTCTTCGGCAGAAGTTCGCCAATCAGCATACGACCGGGGGTCGTCTCATGAATCTTCGAAACCGGCTTGCCATCGGCATCCACGGTCTTGAAGCGGCCGCGGATCTTGGCATGCAGCGTCACGACCTTGTTTTCAAGCGCGTGATGCAGCTCACCGATATCCGAGAAGGCCATGCCTTCGCCCGGCTCGTTCTGGTTCATGATCGACAGGTAATACAGGCCGAGAACCATGTCCTGCGAAGGAACGATGATCGGGTGGCCGTTTGCCGGATGCAGGATGTTGTTGGTCGACATCATCAGCACGCGCGCTTCCAGCTGGGCTTCCAGCGAGAGCGGAACGTGAACAGCCATCTGGTCACCGTCGAAGTCGGCGTTGAAGGCCGTGCAGACGAGCGGGTGCAGCTGGATGGCCTTGCCTTCGACCAGCATGGGTTCGAAAGCCTGGATACCCAGACGGTGCAGCGTCGGTGCGCGGTTCAGGAGAACCGGATGCTCGCGGATGACCTCGTCGAGGATATCCCAGACTTCCGGCTTTTCCTTTTCAACCAGCTTCTTGGCCTGCTTGACGGTCGAGGAGTAACCCTTGGCGTCGAGGCGGGCATAGATGAACGGCTTGAACAGTTCGAGCGCCATCTTCTTCGGCAGGCCGCACTGGTGCAGCTTGAGCTCCGGACCGGTCACAATAACCGAACGACCGGAATAGTCGACGCGCTTGCCGAGAAGGTTCTGGCGGAAGCGGCCCTGCTTGCCCTTGAGCATGTCGGAGAGCGACTTCAGCGGGCGCTTGTTGGCACCCGTGATGACACGGCCGCGACGGCCGTTGTCGAACAGCGCATCGACGGATTCCTGCAACATGCGCTTTTCGTTGCGGATGATGATACCCGGCGCACGAAGCTCGATCAGGCGCTTCAGACGGTTGTTACGGTTGATGACGCGGCGATAGAGATCGTTGAGGTCGGACGTCGCGAAACGGCCGCCATCCAGCGGAACCAGCGGGCGCAGGTCCGGCGGAATGACCGGAACGACCTTCATGATCATCCATTCCGGACGGTTGCCGCTTTCCATGAAGTTCTCGACGATCTTCAGGCGCTTCATCAGCTTCTTCTGCTTCAGATCAGAAGTCGTTTCAGCAAGCTCGACGCGCAGGTCGCCGGCGATCTTTTCGAGGTTCATCGAAGCCAGCATCTCATAGATGGCTTCAGCGCCGATCATGGCGGTGAACTGGTCTTCGCCGAACTCGTCGACGGCGATCATGTACTCTTCTTCGGACAGAAGCTGGTTCTGCTTCAGCGAAGTGAGGCCCGGTTCGGTGACGATGTAGTTCTCGAAATAGAGAACGCGTTCGACATCCTTCAGCGTCATGTCGAGCAGGGTCGAGATACGCGAGGGAAGCGACTTCAGGAACCAGATGTGGGCAACCGGCGCTGCGAGCTCGATATGACCCATGCGCTCACGGCGAACGCGCGACAGCGTGACTTCGACGCCGCACTTTTCGCAGATGATGCCCTTGTACTTCATGCGCTTGTACTTGCCGCACAGGCACTCATAGTCCTTGATCGGTCCGAAGATGCGCGCGCAGAAGAGACCGTCGCGTTCAGGCTTGAACGTACGGTAGTTGATGGTTTCCGGCTTCTTGATCTCGCCGTAGGACCACGACAGGATTTTTTCCGGCGAAGCGATCGAAATCCGGATGGAATCGAAATGCTGCGCAGGCACCTGAGGATTGAAAAGATTCATGACCTCTTGGTTCATGCCTTGTCTCCTTGAGAGGCTAGCTGCTGCCCCTGTTTGCATCTGGACCGGCTTCTTCCCGGGTCACCGTCCAGAGCTTTAAATACGGATTAACCGCATAATGCGGCGAAAGTGTCCCGAACCGGCCAATGCCGCCCGGGAAACCGGCAGGCGCCCTTGAAGGCGCCCGCCTCTATCGTCTTATTCCGCCGCGTCGGGCAGCTGGTCTTCGGGCTGGTTCTCGATCTTCGAGTTTTCCAGTTCGACCGAAAGACCGAGCGACCGCATTTCCTTGACGAGAACGTTGAAGCTCTCCGGAATGCCGGCCTCGAACGTGTCGTCGCCACGGACGATCGCCTCGTAGACCTTGGTACGGCCCGCCACGTCATCCGACTTGACGGTGAGCATTTCCTGCAGCGTGTAAGCCGCGCCGTATGCTTCCAGAGCCCAGACTTCCATTTCCCCGAAGCGCTGTCCGCCGAACTGCGCCTTGCCGCCCAGCGGCTGCTGGGTAACGAGCGAGTAAGGACCGATCGAGCGAGCGTGGATCTTGTCGTCGACAAGGTGGTTCAGCTTGATCATGTACATGTAGCCGACGGTGACCTTGCGGTCGAACGGCTCACCGGTACGACCGTCGTAAAGGACGGACTGACCGGATTCATGCAGACCTGCCTTCTTCAGCATCGTGGCAACGTCAGGCTCATGCGCACCGTCGAAAACCGGGGTCGCGATGGAAACACCGCGCTTGGCTTCTTCGGCAAGCTTGACCAGCGAGTCGTCATCGAAACGCTGAACCTCGTCATTGGCTTCAGACGCGTAGATTTCCGTCAGCTCGCTGCGAAGCTCGCTGATGTCCATCGTCTTGCGATACTCTTCCAGCATCTCGCCGATCTTCTTGCCCATGCCTGCGCATGCCCATGCGAGGTGGGTTTCGAGGATCTGGCCGACGTTCATGCGCGAAGGCACGCCGAGCGGGTTCAAGCAGATGTCGACATGCGTGCCGTCTTCGAGGAACGGCATGTCCTCGACCGGAACGATACGCGAGACGACGCCCTTGTTACCGTGACGGCCGGCCATCTTGTCGCCCGGCTGGATCTTGCGCTTAACGGCAACGAAGACCTTGACCATCTTCATGACGCCCGGAGGCATTTCGTCGCCGCGCTGGACCTTTTCAACCTTGTCCATGAAGCGCTGTTCAAGGCGCGACTTGGATTCGTCGTACTGGCCACGAAGCGCTTCCAGCTCGGACTGAGCCTTTTCGTCTTCGACCGCGAACATCCACCACTGCGAGCGGGGATATTCGGAGACGACGGCGTTGGAAAGCTCGACGCCCTTCTTGAAGCCCTTCGGACCGGCAATGGAAACGTGGCCACGCAGCATGTCGATCAGACGGCCGTAGACGTTACGGTCGAGGATCGCCTGCTCGTCGTCGCGGTCCTTCGCCAGACGCTCGATCTCTTCGCGCTCGATAGCCATCGCGCGCTCGTCCTTCTCCACACCGTGACGGTTGAAGACGCGAACTTCCACGACCGTACCGAACGTGCCCGGAGGCATGCGCATGGAGGTGTCGCGAACGTCGGAAGCCTTTTCACCGAAGATGGCGCGCAGAAGCTTTTCTTCCGGCGTCATCGGGCTTTCGCCCTTCGGCGTGATCTTGCCGACGAGGATGTCGCCCGGCTGAACTTCCGCACCGATGTAAACGATACCGGCTTCGTCGAGGTTCTTCAGCGCTTCTTCCGAAACGTTCGGAATGTCGCGCGTGATTTCTTCCGGACCAAGCTTCGTGTCGCGCGCCATCACTTCGAATTCTTCGATGTGGATGGAGGTGAACACGTCGTCGGAAACGATACGCTCCGACATCAGGATCGAGTCTTCGTAGTTGTAGCCGTTCCAGGGCATGAACGCGACGAGCGCGTTGCGGCCGAGAGCCAGATCGCCGAGGTCGGTCGACGGACCGTCCGCGATGATATCGCCCTTGGAGATGTTGTCGCCGACGGAAACCAGCGGGCGCTGATTGACGCAGGTGTTCTGGTTCGAACGCTGGAACTTCTGCAGACGGTAGATGTCAACACCGGACTTGCCGGCATCGAGGTCTTCCGTGGCGCGGATAACGATACGGGTCGCATCCACCTGATCGACCACACCGCCACGACGGGCTGCGATGGCAGCGCCGGAGTCACGGGCAACGATCGGCTCCATGCCGGTACCGACGAACGGTGCCTCGGCGCGCAGAAGCGGAACGGCCTGACGCTGCATGTTCGAGCCCATGAGAGCGCGGTTGGCGTCGTCGTTTTCCAGGAACGGAATGAGAGCCGCTGCGACCGAAACGAGCTGCTTCGGCGAAACGTCCATCAGGTTGATGTTGTCGCGCGGTGCGAGCATAACTTCGCCCGAGTGACGGCAGACGACGAACTCTTCCGAGAACGAACCGTCTTCATTGAGCGGCGCGTTGGCCTGCGCGACGTAATACTTGGCCTCTTCCATGGCGGAGAGGTAGATCACGTCGTTGGTCACCTTGCCGTCGACGATCTTGCGGTACGGGCTTTCGATGAAGCCGTACTTGTTGACGCGGGCGAAGGTTGCAAGCGAGTTGATCAGACCGATGTTCGGGCCTTCCGGCGTCTCGATCGGGCAAATACGGCCGTAATGGGTCGGGTGAACGTCGCGGACTTCGAAGCCGGCGCGCTCGCGGGTCAGACCACCCGGCCCAAGAGCCGAAAGACGGCGCTTGTGGGTGATTTCCGAAAGCGGGTTCACCTGGTCCATGAACTGCGACAGCTGCGAGGAACCGAAGAATTCGCGAACGGCGGCGGCTGCCGGCTTCGCGTTGATCAGGTCCTGCGGCATCACGGTGTCGATTTCGATCGAGGACATACGTTCCTTGATCGCACGTTCCATGCGCAGAAGGCCCAGACGATACTGGTTTTCCATCAGCTCGCCGACAGAACGGACACGGCGGTTGCCGAGGTTGTCGATGTCGTCGATTTCGCCCTTGCCGTCGCGCAGTTCGACCAGCATCTTGACGACGGCGAGGATGTCTTCCTTGCGCAGCGTGCGCACGGTGTCTTCCGCATCGAGGTCGAGGCGCATGTTCATCTTGACGCGGCCAACGGCCGACAGATCGTAACGCTCTGCGTCGAAGAACAGCGAGTTGAACATCGCTTCCGCCGATTCCATGGTCGGCGGCTCACCCGGACGCATGACGCGGTAGATGTCGAACAGGGCTTCCTGACGGTTCTCGTTCTTGTCGGCAGACAGCGTGTTGCGGATATAGGCGCCAACATTGACGTGGTCGATGTTGAGGACCGGAATCTCGTCGAAGCCGGACTGCAGGATGAGGCCGAGGGTCTTCTCGTCGATTTCATCGCCGGCTTCGAGATAGATTTCACCCGTCTCGTAGTTGACGATGTCTTCGGCCAGATAGTTGCCGTAGAGGTCTTCGTCGGTCGCCTTCAGCGCCTTCAGGCCCTTCTCCGTCAGCTGACGGATCAGGCGCGGGGTCAGCTTCTTGCCACCTTCGACCACGACTTCACCGGTATCGGCGTCGATCATGTCGGTGATGACCTTGGCGTTCTTCAGCGTCTCGGGCTGGAACGGAATGCGCCAGCCGTCGCCGTCGCGCTCATAGGAAGCCTTGGTATAGAAGGTCGACAGAATGTCTTCGCCATCCATGCCAAGCGCCATCAGCAGCGAGGTCACGGGGATCTTGCGGCGACGGTCGATACGCGCATAGACGATGTCCTTGGCGTCGAACTCGATGTCGAGCCAGGAACCGCGATACGGGATGACGCGGGCAGCGAAGAGCAGCTTGCCGGAAGAATGGCTCTTGCCCTTGTCGTGATCGAAGAACACGCCCGGCGAGCGGTGCATCTGCGAAACGATGACGCGCTCGGTGCCGTTGACGATGAACGTACCGTTATTGGTCATGAGCGGCATGTCGCCCATGTAGACGGACTGTTCCTTGATGTCCTTGATGGACTTCGCGCCGGTATCTTCATCGATATCGAACACGATGAGGCGCAGCGTCACTTTCAGCGGCGCAGCATAGGTCAGATCGCGCTGACGGCATTCCTCGACGTCGAACTTCGGCGCTTCGAATTCGTAGGACACGAATTCAAGCATGGAGGCGCCGGAAAAATCGGTGATCGGGAATACGGACTTGAATACCGCATTCAATCCCTCGTCGGGACGGCCACCCTTGGGCTCGTCAACCATGAGAAACTGGTCGTACGAAGCCTTCTGAACCTCGATGAGGTTCGGCATTTCCGCTACTTCTGGAATTTTGCCGAAAAACTTGCGTACGCGCCTGCGACCGTTAAACGAAAGGGTCTGAGCCATCGTCGCTCCTTTAAAATTGCATCCGGGCCTGCAACGGACGGGAACCGATGGCCAGTCGATCCCGTCAAGCAATGGGTGTCATCAATCTCGTTCCACATCCCGGATCGATCAGGCCGGATTGCCTAGATGAGCCGGTTCGGAACCATTCTCTTGAAGAACCCATTACCCAAAAGCCATTTTCACGCGGCTTTTGGGTAATGAGTTTTAAAAACGATGACGACGGAAAGGGGCATGAAGCCCCTTCCCGCCAGCAATCGCAAGATTACTTAACGTCAACCTTGGCGCCTGCGTCCTCAAGCTTCTTCTTGAGATCAGCAGCTTCAGCCTTGGAAACGGCTTCCTTGACCGGCTTCGGAGCGCCTTCAACGAGGTCCTTGGCTTCCTTGAGGCCGAGGCCGGTGATGCCGCGAACTTCCTTGATGACGTTGATCTTGTTGGCGCCAGCGTCAACCAGGATAACGTCGAACTCGGTCTTTTCTTCTTCCGGAGCAGCAGCAGCAGCAGCGCCGCCAGCAGCAGCAACGGCTACCGGAGCAGCAGCGGAAACGCCCCACTTTTCTTCGAGAAGCTTGGACAGTTCTGCAGCTTCCAGAACGGTCAGCGAGGAGAGGTCTTCTACGATCTTTGCGAGATCAGCCATTTTGATAGTTCCTTTTGTTCAGTTCGAACCAGTTTGAATATTTACAGCGAAAAACCGCCTTAAGCGGCTTCGTCCTTCTTGGCGTAAGCCGAGAACACCCGTGCCAGCTGGCTTGCAGGTGCGGCGACAACCGTAGCGACGCGAGTTGCCGGGGCATTGAGAAGGCCCAGCAGCTTTGCGCGCAGCTCGTCCAGCGAAGGCAGGGTCGCAAGCGACTTGACTGCTTCGGCGTTGAGCGTGGTTGCACCCATGGCGCCACCGAGAACAACGACCTTGTCGTTGGTCTTGGCGAAATCCATGACGACTTTCGGAGCGATCATCGGGTCGACGCTGTATGCAATCAGCGTCTGGCCCTTGAAGAGATCTGTCATCCCTTCCGACTCCGTGCCCTGAAGAGCGATCTTGGCCAGGCGGTTCTTCGCGACCTTGACGGTGCCTCCGGCAGCGCGCATCTTCGAACGGAAGTCGTTCATCTGCGCAACGGTGACACCAGCATAGTGGGCCACGACAACCGAACCGGAAGCCTTGAAGACTTCGTTCAGCTCCGTGACGAATTCGCGTTTTTCCGCTCTTTCCACTGTCTGTCTCCAGTAGACGGGAACACAACATGTGAACCCGTCGGGTTTGCCTTTGCCCCAAGGGACCTTTTTACAAAGATCCCGAGCGACGCTCGAGGATCCTGTCCCCCGCTCTGTCGCCGCAAACGGCTTCAGGCACAGGCACACCAGGTTCGAACCGGACAGTCAGGCATCCACGATGCCTCAAATCCAGCCTCACCCGTCTCATGCAGGTTGAATGATTAAGGCCAGGTCCCGAAAGACATGGCCACCCGCAATCTCGGACAGGAGTTCCGGGTTTCCCCGGAAATCTCCGGCTCCTGGGAGCCGGAAATTCTTTTATTCACACTTCCCTCGGGAAGCGCGAGAATTGATTAAGCCGTAACCGACGAAGGGTCGATCTTGACGCCCGGACCCATGGTCGAGGAAATCGCGACGCGCTTGACGTAGTTGCCCTTGGCACCGGTCGGCTTTGCCTTGATGACGGCATCCGCGAAAGCCTTGATGTTTTCTTCAAGAGCCTTGGCGTCGAACGAAGCCTTGCCAACGCCAGCGTGTACGATACCGGCCTTTTCGACGCGGAACTCGACAGCGCCGCCCTTGGACGCCTTGACGGCGCCGGCAACATCCATCGTCACCGTACCGACCTTCGGGTTCGGCATCATGCCACGCGGGCCGAGTACCTTGCCGAGACGGCCGACGAGCGGCATCATGTCCGGGGTCGCGATGCAACGATCGAAGTCGATCTTGCCGCCCTGAACGATTTCAACCAGTTCTTCTGCACCAACAACGTCAGCACCGGCAGCCGTGGCCTCATCAGCCTTGGCGCCACGGGCGAAGACGGCGACGCGAACGTCACGGCCGGTGCCGTTCGGCAGGTTGACAACGCCACGAACCATCTGGTCCGCATGGCGCGGGTCAACGCCGAGGTTCATCGAAACTTCAACGGTTTCGTCAAACTTGGCAACTGCACGTTCCTTGACCATCGAAATGGCGTCGGTGAGGACGTAGAGCTTGTTCGGATCCACGCCTTCGCGGATCTTCTGAATGCGCTTTGCTACCTTGGCCATGATCAACCTACCACTTCCAGGCCCATGGCGCGGGCAGAGCCCTCAACCATTGCCATTGCGCCTTCGATGTCGGCTGCGTTCAGATCCTTCATCTTGGCTTCAGCGATCGTCTTGACCTGAGCCTTGGTAATGGAACCGACCTTGGCGCCCTTGCCAGGCGTCTTGGAACCGGAGGTGATCTTCGCTTCCTTCTTCAGCCAGTAGGTCATCGGCGGCTGCTTCATGACGAAGGTGAAGGACTTGTCCTGGTAATAGGTGATGACGACCGGAATCGGCATACCCTTTTCCATTTCCTGCGTGGCGGCATTGAACGCCTTGCAGAATTCCATGATGTTAATGCCACGCTGACCAAGTGCCGGACCGATCGGCGGGGACGGATTGGCCGCCCCGGCCTTTACCTGCAACTTGAGCTGGCCTGCAACTTTCTTAGCCATATCTCTCTGCCTTTCAATTCAAACCGGTTACCCGGCTTCTCTTAAGCCGGATTGCTCCGGCGGCTGCGGTTGCGTGGTGCGGCGCCCTGCCCCGGCTTAAAGAGCCAGTTAGCCTTCCACGCGCTTGGGGCATCGCCCCGCCAATCAGACCTTCTCGACCTGATTGTATTCCAGCTCGACCGGCGTAGCGCGGCCGAAAATCGACACTTCCACCTTCAGGCGCGAACGCTCTTCGTCGACATCCTGAACCACGCCGTTGAACGACGCGAACGGACCGTCGGAAACGCGAACCTGCTCGCCGATCTCGAACGAAACCGAAGACTTCGGACGCTCGACACCTTCCTGAACCTGACCGAGGATACGCTCGGCTTCATAATCGGGAATCGGAACAGGCTTGCTGTCCGAACCGAGGAAACCGGTAACCTTCGGCGTGTTCTTGATGAGGTGATAGGCCTCATCCGTCAGATTGGCGCGCACCAGCACGTAACCTGGAAAAAACTTGCGCTCGCTGTCGACCTTGCGGCCACGACGCACCTCGACCACCTTTTCGGTCGGCACGAGGATTTTCTCGAAAAGATGATCCAGACCCTTCTGACGGGCCTTTTCCTCGATCGACTCGGCGACCTTCTTTTCGAAATTCGAATATGCGTGAACGATATACCAGCGCGCTGCCATTTTTATTCTCCGTTCGATCCTTCCACCGGGCCTTTGACCGCGCCGTTACCGGCCTACGTTCAGCACCAGGCTGAGCAGCCAGCCGATGAGCTGATCCGCAGCAAAGAAGAACAGAGCCGCAAAAATGACCATCACCAGCACCATAGCCGTCGAAATCATGGTCTCGCGGCGCGACGGCCAAGTGATTTTTGACGCTTCGGCGCGAACCTGCTGCAGAAACGTAAACGGATTGGTTTTGGATGCCATTGACTGCCCACGCAATTACGGCGCGTAAAGCCGATACTGATCAGCCCCACGCACCGCGTGTCTGTTTTGACCCTACATAAACACCGATTCCCTTTTTAACAAGAGGAAATCGACATTCCGCGAAATTCGCCGGAAATCCGGCACCCATCTGCCATGCAGCGAGAACCCGCGCTTGCGAATGGAAAGTGGCAGGGGCAGAGGGGCTCGAACCCCCGACCTGCGGTTTTGGAGACCGCCGCTCTACCAACTGAGCTATACCCCTTAATCACCTGAACCGGCCGCGAAATCGCTTGGCCAATTCGGTATGCGCTCCTTTAAGGTGCAGGGAAAAGAATGGCAAGTGTGTTTTTTGTTTTTTCACATTGTCTGGCAAAATACCCCAGCATGCCCCTCCCACGGGTACATCGTTCAATTCGCTGATCTTCCCCGCATTTCACAGGAACGCCCATGAGCATCTATCTCGTCCGTCACGGCCAGACCGAATTCAACGCCGTTCGCCGCTGGCAGGGTCAGGTCGATTCGCCGCTGACGGAACTGGGGCGACAACAGGCGATGCGCATGGGCCGCAGGCTCGCCGCGCTGATCGAAACCGATGAAGTCCATATTTTCTCCAGCCCGCTCGGCAGGGCGAGGCAGACTTGCGAAATCGTCGCAGGCGAAATCGGCATGATCGACGGCATCACCCTCGATCCCGGCCTGATGGAGATCGGCTTGGGGGTATGGGACGGCATGACGGATTACGAGATCGATTATGAATATCCCGGCATGCGCGACGGGCTGGATCGATACGAATGGTTCTTCCACGCGCCGGGCGGTGAGACATTCGAAAGAATGACAAGCCGGGTGGCCCGCAGCCTGGAGACCATTCAGCAGCGACAGGCGCGCGACGCGATCGTCATCTGCCACGGCATCACCAGCCGCCTGTTGCGCGGCGTCTATGCGAACCTTCCAAAGGAGGACGCATTGCGCCTTGATGTGCCCCAGGACGCATTCTTCCATCTCAAGGATGGCGATATCGTCCGCATCGACTGCTGAGCCTTTTAGGGCAATAAAAAACCCCGCCGTTTCCAGCGGGGTTTTCTTCAATCCCTTGCGGGTTTGAAATTACTCGACGATCGAAGCGACGATGCCAGCGCCGACGGTGCGGCCGCCTTCGCGGATAGCGAAGCGCAGCTTTTCTTCCATCGCGATCGGAACGATCAGCTCGACGTCAACGGTGACGTTGTCGCCAGGCATAACCATTTCCGTGCCTTCCGGAAGCGTAACGATGCCCGTTACGTCCGTCGTGCGGAAGTAGAACTGCGGACGGTAGTTCGTGAAGAACGGCGTATGACGGCCGCCTTCTTCCTTCGTCAGGATGTAGGCTTCAGCCTTGAACTTCTTGTGCGGCTTGACAGAACCCGGCTTGCACAGGATCTGACCACGCTCGACGCCGTCACGGTTAACACCGCGAACCAGTGCACCGATGTTGTCGCCGGCCTGGCCCTGGTCGAGCAGCTTGCGGAACATTTCAACGCCGGTAACCGTCGTCTTCGAGGTCGGACGAATGCCGACGATTTCGACTTCTTCACCAACCTTGACGATACCGCGCTCAACGCGACCCGTCACAACCGTACCACGGCCGGAGATCGAGAACACGTCTTCGATCGGCATCAGGAACGGCTGGTCGATCGGACGCTCAGGCGTCGGGATGTAGGCGTCAACCGCAGCCATCAGCTCGCGGATCGCGTCTTCACCGATCTTCTTGTCAGAATCTTCAAGAGCAGCAAGAGCCGAACCCTTGATGATCGGGATATCGTCGCCCGGGAAGTCGTAGGACGACAGAAGTTCGCGAACTTCAAGCTCGACGAGCTCGAGAAGCTCGGCGTCGTCAACCTGGTCGACCTTGTTGAGGAACACGACGATCGCCGGAACGCCAACCTGACGGGCAAGCAGGATGTGCTCGCGGGTCTGCGGCATCGGGCCGTCAGCAGCCGAGCAAACCAGGATCGCGCCGTCCATCTGGGCAGCACCGGTGATCATGTTCTTCACGTAGTCGGCGTGGCCGGGGCAGTCGACGTGCGCGTAGTGACGGGCAGGCGTTTCGTATTCAACGTGTGCCGTCGAAATCGTGATACCACGGGCCTTTTCTTCAGGCGCGGCGTCGATCTGGTCATACGCCTTGAATTCGCCGAAGAACTTCGTGATCGCTGCCGTCAGCGACGTCTTGCCATGGTCAACGTGACCGATCGTGCCAATGTTGACGTGCGGCTTATTGCGCTCAAACTTGCTCTTTGCCATGTGAATTGCTTCCTGTGAACGTGAAGTAGTTTCCCCGGCGTACCGGTTTGGTGTCGCCGTTTAAGGCTTTGTAAGCGAATGCGCAAGACTTAATTGTGAAAGCGCCTTCGCGCGCGCCCTAAGCGTGCCTTGAGGCCCGTATATGGTATCTGATTTGCGACATTCAAACCTTCGCAAGGGCGAAGCGGACATCGGCCCGACGAGCCCCTCCCCCCGAATAGCCGATCACTAAATAAGATATTTCTATCACAACTTCTTTACCTGCACCGGCATGATGGCTTAAGGACATTTCATCGCCGGGGGGAGACGGGCGACTGGAATCCGGCGCAGGCGCGCCATCCCAAGCCATATCTCGATCCGTCGCTTCCCTCGCGACCTCTCTATCCGTTTCAGGACCATCCCATGGAAATCTTCACAGCCGCCGGTTTCACGGCATTCTTACAGGTCATCGCAATCGACCTCGTGCTGGCGGGCGACAACGCCATCGTCATCGGCCTTGCCGCCGCCGGTCTGCCCGCCCACCTCCGCCGCAAGGCGATCCTGGTCGGCATCATCGCCGCCACGGTTCTGCGCATCGGCTTTGCCGCCGTCACCGTGCAGCTTCTCGCCATTGTCGGCCTGCAATTGTTCGGCGGCCTGCTGCTCGCCTGGGTGTGCTGGAAGATGTGGACGGAACTGCGTGAGGCCGCAGGCTCCATCGAAGACGAGGTGACGGACGAAGAGGCCGACCTGACGAAGGGTCACAAGACCTTCTTCCAGGCCGCGACCCAAATCGTCATCGCCGATGTTTCCATGTCGCTGGATAACGTCCTTGCCGTCGCCGGCGCCGCGCAGGAACATGTGACGGTGCTCATCATCAGCCTCGTCGTTTCGATTGCACTCATGGGTCTTGCCGCCAACTTCGTCGCCAAGCTGCTGCACCGCTATCGCTGGATTTCCTATCTCGGCCTGATGGTCATCATCTACGTCGCCCTCAACATGCTGTATCACGGCACGCTCGAGGTTCTGCCCTATCTCCAGCCCTATCTGAGCTGAAACGACCAGCAGACACGCTTCTCCACGAGGCCCGGAAACGCCAGTTCCGGGCTTTTTTCATGGCCTGCGCCCATCAGGCCCCCTCACCCTCCTTGCCGTCGCAGGACAGGAAGAATCAATCGCCGCGTTTGCTGCAACATCGGGAGAAGACAGGGAAATCGTGAATTTTCGCCGATGGATTCTGGCAATTGAGGTCAGCCACGGGCAAGCCTAGGGAGCTAGTCAATAAGTCATAATAATAAAAAGAAAGGTAAAGCTGCCAATGGCTTATGACTGGAGCGGCGGTCGTACCCGCCGCCTTCGCAGGGTGAGGCTCGGTGTTGTCGCCAGCTCTCTTATCCTGCTGGCGCTTCTTGCGTCGCTCGTTCTTGGCTGAACGCGCCGCGCGCGCACTCCCACGCTGACCGGCGGCATGGCAAGGTTTTCAAAAAACCGCCCTGCCGCCGCTCCTTTGCGGGAAGGAGCAGATGCTCAGGATTTCCTGGCCTCGACGCAATGAACCGGCTTCTTCATCTCCGGATCCGCCATCAGATCGTAAAGATCCGCCTCCTCGCCCTTCGACCACCAGACATAAATACCGCCCTGATATTTGGCACCTGACCCGGCAATGACATTTGCGGCAACGGTGACGCCATCCTTCAGCCCAAGCCGCACGAGGCTGATCTCACCGGCATTGAAATAGACGGCCTCCACCTTGTCGGCGGCGCATTGGTAGACGGTCTCCACCTTTTCAACCGTCGTGTCATTCGGAAGCGGAATCACCAGCTCTTCAGCCATGGCGCCGGTAGCGACCGACATGGAGAAAGCTGCAAGGCATGTCGCGGCAACGGATTTTTTCATGATGACCCTTTCCTGATCTCACCGAACCATAAGGTCACGCCAGCAAAACCGAAATGGGGCGGCCGCCTCTCACCATATCAAATTTTCGGGAATATCGGCCTCGCAGGCATGTGGCGGCTTTATCGCCGCACAGGCCCTGCGGCACTTTCATTCAGGGCGGCAAGCTGTGATAAAACCTATCGAAACAGCCAATAAACGACGCCAAGGATCACCGTCCACATCAGCAGCGATATGGCCAGCACGGTGAGATAGTTTCGAAATCGTCTGGTCATCCGCCCACATTGCCGACGAGCCGTCATCGGACAGCCGCAGCCGTTGAATTGCTGGATGCGGATCAAGCCGCAGGGTCAATTCTTTCTATCAAGAGACTGAATCGCAAGCCATTCGCAGATTTTACCCGCCCGAAAACGGGGTTGCCCCATGCGACACGTTTCCACCCCTCAAGGAATGGACTCATCCGCGATCAGGACCTGATCGCGGCCAGGAAGGGATATCCGCATCTGCCGGCGAATGACGGGAAGGAGAAAAGGGGCGAGGAGAAACGATCGCGACCGAATCGACTCGCGCGTTATCCGAAACTCTGCCGGATAACGCGCTAACGCCAGAGGTAATCCGCCCCCGCCTGTCTCAGCTCTTCAGGGCCGTGTTGCACAGGCTCCAGTAGCCGCCACCCTTCTGGATCCATTTCAGATCGCCGAGCGTGCCGTCATTCTTGTTCTTGTGATAGGAGTCGACACAGGTTTTCAGGCGCGCCTTTGCGGGCGTCTCGCTTGAGTATTTCTTATCGACAGCACTCGGGAAAGCGACGCCCTTCGGGGCCTTTGTCGTCGCTTTTTCGGGTTCTTTTTCGGTGGTGGCCGCGACCTGCTTGTCGTCGGCCGCATCCTCGGCTGCCGCCTCGCTGCCGCAGAACTTGGCGCGATAGTCGTTCCACTTGACGTCCTTGGCCGACCCGTCGGCTTTCGCCGCCTGATATTTCACGCTGCACTCCTTCATGGTGAGTGCGGCTGCTGGGGAGACAAACGCCGCCGATGCCAGCAGCGCAAAGGATGAGAGAATGACAACCCTGTTAAACATTGAAGACTCCCGTTTGCATGATTGCCGGCCGACTATCTGACCGGATTTTCCGCTTGTCAACGAGCAGTGCGAAAGGACGGAGAAGCGAAGCAGGCGGGAACGGAACTTGCTCACCGGACACGCCATTTTCCCGTTGAAGGCAACATCGCACCGTCATCATGAAAGCCGTCGCAGGACGCGCAGCATCCCCACATTGCCGCTTCCACCGCCTCCCGCGCCCAGCCTGTAGAATCACGTGTTCGTGTGGCGTCAATCCTTCGCCGGAACGAATTTCCTAAGTTTTCGTTAGCATACCGAACGAATAACGAGGATTTATCGATGTTGAGGATGCCGAAGACCATCTCCGCGCTCGCTCTTGGCGTCGCGATATCTGCCGCTGCTGTCGTGCCCGCCCATGCGTTGAGCCTCATACAGCCGGCCTACGAAACACAGGCGCAGGCGCAGAATTCAAATCAGCGAGGCTACCCGGCGTCTGCCTTTGCGGCAGGCAAAGGCGAAGAAGCCGTGCCTAACGGCTACGCCCTGTCTCAAGCCGAGATCAACCATATAAAATGGTGTGCGGCGCGTTACACATCCTACCACCCCACCGACAACAGCTATATGGCGCCTGCCGGCACGCGGACGCAGTGCCGCTCACCCTATTGATTCGGTGAGGCCCGGGGGAACATCTCCAGCCCGGGCCGTTGCCGACAAGATAAAATTTACCTTAAATTCGACTGATCTGAACCTTTTGCCCGGCGAACCGTTTGAACGCGTGCCAACGGGGAAAATGCGATGTTCTGGAATCTGGAAAAGCTTGAGCAGGAGCGACTTGATCTGATCGAGGTCATCACGGCCCTGCGTCGCGTGGAGCGCCTGTCGAAAACGGATCGCACCTCGATCTTTGAGGAAATCACGGCGCATATGGGAAGGCTGAGTGAACTGGACGCGGAAAAACTGCGGATCCAGTCGGCGCTGGAGCCATCCTGAACACGCGTTCTGCATGGCCGCAGCTCCCAGACGCAGTCAGACCTCATAACAGGGCGCTCAGGAAGAACGCTTCCTACAGGTGGAAAATGCCAGAAGACGGCCGCATGTTTCCGCCGAGGCTAAAGGCACCAACCCGCTTGTGGCTGAGCTTGCGACAACCGACAGTCAGGTCAATCTCCTTGCGTCCTACGATGCGGAATCGGGCCGGATGCGTATCGTACCGGTCGCAACCGGCAAGACGGACGAAAAATCGTTAGAATTGTGGCTCGTCATGGATGGTTCAAGACACTCTCGCTTGGCGTTTTCCAGCCGGGCACGAACGGCGACCTCGTCATTCCCGCCGACATGCACGGCAGCATAACGGATGGCACGACCTTCGCAATCAGCGTGGAGCCTTTCGGAGGCTCTTCGACCGGTCAGGCAACCGGCCCGTTCATCGCTATCGGCACGGCGCGGCATCTGTGAGTTTTCAAACCGGTTTAGCACCGCCAGAGAGAAGCTTCTGCGCCGCTCTCATTATTGGCGGTGGTAACAGCGGAAAATCAATCCTGCCGCTTCTCATGCCATGTCATCGTAAAACGCGTTCCCTGCCTCAGCTCGGGATGCGTATGGGTCTGTTCGACACGTGCACCGATATTCTGCGCCATCGCCATGATCAGCTTGGTACCGAGGCCTGTGCCACGCGGAGTCGAATTTGACGGCACGCCGACGCCGTCATCCTCCACCAGCAGAACAAACTGTCCATTATCTTCGGAGAGTTTGACGCGAACCGTACCGGTCTGGTCAGGATAAGCATATTTCAGCGCATTGGTCAGAAGCTCGGTTATGATGACACCAAGCGCCACGGCATGATCCGCCTTGAGATCGATTTCGCAAAGCGAAGTCTCGACCGTGACGGAAGAAGAGCCGGGCACCGCCTGGAACAGGTCGCCGATGATGGAGGTTAGATAGGAACTCAAGGAGACCAGCCCGACATTGGCGGTATTATAGAGGCTGCGGTGCACGCCGGCGATGGCCGAAATTCTGCTTTGCGTTTCCAGCAACGCGGTTTCCGCTTCCTGCGATTTCAGGGTGTTTATTTGCAAGCGGATCATGGCCGACACCAGCGATAGGCTGTTCGCGACACGATGGTTCATCTCCTTCACCATCATTTCCGCGTGTTCTTTGGCCTTTACCAGCAAACGATCGGCCTCTTCCTTGGTCTGGCGCAGGCGATGGTTTTCCAATGCCTGCTCGATTGCCGTGAGCAGAAGCGGAAAGAAGTCGTCCCCGACATTCTTGATGACGTAGTCGGCAGCACCCGCCTTGAGCGCGTCTATGGCGATCTGGGCCTCGTTGGACCCCGTCACATAGAGAACTGGAGCCCTTGCCGGTATCGTCTGGATCGCGGCAAGAAATTCCATGCCAGTTGCCGTCTGGAAATAGTGGTCGAGAACGACGACATCGAACTGCCCGTTTTGAAAAAGCTCGAGACCGGAAGCGACCGAGGTGGCGTGAACCACCTCCATACCGTGACGACCAAGAACGCGGCTCGAAAGCCGAGCCAAAGCCGGGTCGTCATCGACGTACAAAACGCGCAAAGCCATCATGCCTTCAAGGTATCTGAATTACGGAAAAGAACAGGCCGAGATTTTTGATGGCGTTGGCAAAGCCCTCATAGTCGACCGGCTTGGTTATATAAACATTCGCGCCAAGATCATAGCATTTCTGAATTTCAGTCTCATCGTCGGTCGTTGTCAAAACCACCACAGGCAAGCGGCGGGTATATTCATTGCTCTTGATCTGCTCGAGAATGTTAAGGCCCGACATATCCGGAAGATTGAGATCGAGCAGGACGAGAAGATAGCGGTCCTTGCTGACAAGCCCATCCCGACTTTCGCCTAATATGAAATCCAGCGCCTTGGCGCCAAGCGTAAAAGGCACGATCTCGTTGTTCACGCCGGCACGCCGCACGTTCTTCTCGATCAGCCGGGCATGGCCTTCGTCATCTTCGATCATCACGATCGTTACTTCCTGACCGGTCGCTTTCATTTTTCGCCTTCCTTGGTGACTCGTCTGAGATCGCTCGGCATCAGCAGGATGAATGTACTGCCCTCACCGAGTTTAGACTCGACTTTAATGTCACCTCCTAAATTTCTGATTAGCGAACGAACATGCGCGAGACCAATGCCCTCTCCCGGCTGGTCCTGACTGCCCGCCCGGCGAAAGAGCTCGAAAATCCGTTCAAGATCCTGTTCGCCGATACCGCGCCCGTTGTCGGCGACCTCGATACAAATCGCCCCCCGCCCGGCTGGATAGGCTCGTGCCGTCAGCCTCAGCGGACGGCCAGGCATCTGGTATTTCACCGCATTGTCGAAAAGATTTCCAAGAATCTGATCAAGGGATATTCGATCGGTCACGATCGTCAGCTTCGGCGTATCGACCTCAATCTCACCGCCATTGGCGTTGATCTGGTGACGCACCGTCTCAGACAGCGACGAAAGCAACATTTCGATATCAACCTTTTCCGGCTGTAGCTTTCGCTGGCCGTCGCGGGATATTTTAAGGATGGCGTTGATCAGCTGATCCATTTTGCGGGTAGACGAGCGAATGAAGCCGATAGCCTCTGGAATATCCTCTTCAACAGCCAGCCGCGCCTCACGGATAACATCTTCCGGCAGCGACTCGCCATCTGCGAGAACATAACGGCTCACCGGCTTCAGCGATGTATCGAATTCGGAGAGGAAGCCCATGATATTGACGAGCGGCGCGCGCAGGTCATGCGTTACGATATAGGCGAAGCGCTGAATTTCCTGATTGGCTCGCCGGAGATCGCGCGTTCTTTCCTCTACACGTTCTTCAAGATGACGATTGAGTTCATCGACATCCTCCCGCGACCTTGTCAGGGCGCGGATATAGGTGAAGACAAGGAAGATCGAACCACCCACCACAATGAGGATGGCGAGCGCACCGCCGACCGTCACCCACCGCAGCGTATTGGCAGCCCCCAGCTGATCCGCAACGATGATGCGCAAGCGATCATCTGTGTCCGATTGCAGGTCAGACAGAATACTCCTGATCTCGTTCATGAAGCGTTTGCCGTCATTATTGCGGACGACCTCAACCGCCTCCGTTATTCGGCCCGCACGCTGCAGATCTATGGTCTCGCGGGTCTCGGCCAACTTCGCGTCGATTGCCTGCCTCAGGCCCGAAAGAGACTGCTTGTATTGCTCGTCTTCCGTCAGAAGATCGAAAAGTCTTGACTGGCGTTGAGGCAAGCCACGCAGGGCTTCTTCATAAGGCAGAAGATAATCGCGATTATTGGTCAGCAGATATCCCCTCTGGCCGGTTTCGATGTCCTGCATCGTCGTCAGCACATCCAAAACAGCGGCACGGAAACGTCGGAGTTCCGCTGTTTCCTGGGAATAGCGGTTATTCACCTGCACAAGCCACAACGACATGGAGACCATGCCAATCAAAATCGCAACACCCACGGCAAGCATCAAAAGGCTTCGTTGGGCAAACGGTGAAAAACCAGTCACAGAAACACATTCCCGGTAGGCACGAATTGAGTTTGCAAACTAGAGTACGACGACATCACAGGCGACTGTTTTCTTTTTATTTATGGAAGGAACCAGTTGGGGACTTAGGGGTTTTGCAATGTTGATTGGCGGTGCCAGACTGAGTCCAAATGACGAAAATGCGGTAACAATGAGCTATAGTTTCCAGGGAAAACAAATCCTCGTGTTGGAGGACGACGCGCTTCTGGCGATGGATATGGAGGATTTCCTTTCCGATCTGGGAGTCAATGTCGTCGGGCCGGTTTCGCACATCGGTGCCGCCCTGGAGAAAATAAGCGACACCGATCTGGATGGCGCCGTCATCGATCTCAATTTGCGAGGCGAATTGTCCTTACCCGTCATTGAAGAGCTCAAGGCGGCAAACATCCCCTTCGTCATCTGCAGCGGATATGCGGAGATACCCGGGGTCCGCGCGCAGCTCGACGGGCTGACGGTCGTCTCCAAACCCTGCGATTTCGACAATCTGTCGCGTGTTCTGGCGAACGAGTTTTCACTGACCAACTAAGTGCGGGGCCAATCTCGGTCTGATGCCCCACTCCGCTTCTTTTCGTCTGGCGACTTAGTCCAGGGGAAAAATGACCTGATATCGCAAGCCGTCGCGATCATAGCGAATTTCGCTTTCCGCCTGCAATTCGTATTGCACACCCCTTGTTATAAGGGTTGTTCCAAATCCGGTATCCTGCGGCACGGAAACAGGCGGGCCGCCGCTTTCCTGCCACCGCAGGTCGATGCAGTCATGGCCGTCTCCGTTCAGAATCTTTTTCCAGACAACCTCGACCTTTCCGTTTGCGCCGGAAAGAGAACCGTATTTCTGGGCATTTGTGGCTAGCTCGTGCAGGATCATTCCCAGCGCCAGCGCCGATTTCGGCGACACCTGTACGTCATCCGGACCGTCGAGCTCGATCCTGCTCGCAAAGGTATTATGCGGCTCGATCGCCCGCGTCACGACATCCCTCAGATTCGTCTCACCCCAATTACTCTGAAAAAGCAGCGCATGGCTTTCCGCAAGGGCACTCACACGGGCCACCAGCCGTTCTTGGTAATCCTTGATGGAGGTGCTGCCTTTGGCCGTTCTGCGAATGATTGAAACGACCATCGCCATCGTGTTCTTGACGCGATGGCTGAGCTCACGGACGAGCAGCTCCTTGTGCAGCTCCGCCCGCTTTCGCTCCTGTTTCTCCCGGGCTTCCGCCAGCGCGCGCTCGACAGCGGATGGCAGTCTCACAAGCCGCTGCTTGAGAACATAATCCGTCGCCCCGCGGCGGAATGCATCGATCGCCGCGTCCTCGCCTAAGACACCGGACACGAAAATGAACGGCGTATCGGGTCTTCTCGCCATAACGACATCGAGCGCCGACATGCCATCGAAGTCCGGCAAGGAGAAATCCGCGAGAATGATATCGAACTGCTGTTTTTCCAACGCCTCAATGAACGATGCCTTGCCGACGGCTCTCGTTACCGCAGGTGGCGGCGAAAGGCGTGAAAGCTGTTCTTCGATCAGTTCGGCATCCACAGAACTGTCTTCCAGGAGAAGAAGTCTGCTTGCCTCCATTCGCGACACCGCCTCATCCGCCATTGCGATGTGCACCCGGTGGCGGTTCGTTCAGAAGAGCCCAGAAGACGCCAAGATCCTGTATCGCCTTGAAGAACTGGTTGAATTCCACAGGCTTGACGACAAAAGCGTTCACGCCGAGTTCGTAGCTCCTAACGAGATCCTGTTCTTCTCGCGAAGACGTCAGCATGACGACCGGAATGTGCCGCAAGTGATCGCTGCCCTTGACCGTCTGCAACACCTCAAGCCCATCCACTTTCGGCAGTTTGAGGTCGAGAAGAACTACTGCCGGATCACCAGCCGAGCGGTTATGATAGCTACCGGTTACATTCAGATAGTCGAGTGCCTCGGTGCCATCGCGTGCCACCACCTCATTCGCCAATTGGCATTTTTCAAGAGCGGTCAGCGTTAGTTCCAGATCGCGTGGATTGTCTTCCACCAGCAGAATGGGTCTGAGTTCAGGCAATTTTTTCCTCTTCAACTTTCATAACCGGCAATGTGAAGAAGAACGTGGCTCCCTCACCGACAGTTCCCTCGGCACCGACCGAACCGTGATGGCGTTCGACAATTCGTCGCACCAGCGCCAGTCCAATGCCCGTTCCCTCGAAATCCTCTACCCGCTGCAACCTCTGGAACACACCAAAAAGCTTGCTGTAATAGGCCATATCGAAGCCAACACCATTGTCTTCGACCGAATAAGTGACGTCATCCTCGGTTTCAACCGCAGAAATGGTGATGATCGACACCGGCTCCCGAGACGAATATTTGATGGCATTTTCGATGAGATTGTACCAGACCTGCCGCAGCAGGGTCGCATCCCCGAATATCACCGGTAACTCTCCGATGCGCCACTCGATCTGGCGATCCGCAACGGCGGGCGCCAGAGAGCGACGAACTTCGCTCACCACCTTCTGCATATCCACCGGTTTCAGGGTGAGTTGCGTGCGGCCAAGCTGTGAAAAATTCAGGAGATCATCCACCAGCCTGCCGGCACCCAGCGCCGCCTCTGATATCATCTGCAGATAATGCAGGGATTTCTCGTCCAGAACATTGCTGCGCTCCCGCAGTAACTGCGCAAACCCGACAATATGACGGAACGGGGCACGCAGGTCGTGCGAAACGGAATAGGAAAATGCCTCCAACTCTTTGTTGGTCCGCTGCAATTCCCGCGTCAGATCCGCCATCTCCTCGGCCTTGCGCAGGACAATGCCGATGATCGCGCTGCGAAGCTCCCTCGCCGCCGCAAGCTCGGCCTCCGACCAGGGAGATGACGTATTGCGCAATTGCTCCTTCCAGATTTCAAAGGACTTGCGCGGATGAATGCGCCCGCTCTCCTGCACCGTTTTGTGCGGATCACCGCCCCAGCGCACCGTTTTTATGACTTCCGGCCGAAACCAGATAAGCCAACTGCCGTGCAATTCCGAAACCCGCATCGCAATAATTCCGCTTGCGGCGGCAGCATAGGCCTCAGCGGCAGCGTAATCGCCGGTCAGATTGTCGGTTGCAAAAACATCCACAACGTCCTTCTCTGCGAACCATAAGACAAGCTCTTCAACTTGCTGCCGTGACGGCGTTCTGCCGACAAGCTCATAGTCGTCGCCAAGGACGAGTGCAGCGCCGTCCGCTCCCACCTGTTTCAGCAGGTCGTTTTTTTCGTCGTCACCCGCAAGCAGTCCATCAACCCATTTTTCGGCGGCGGCCATGCCTTTCAAGAGACGCGCCTGAATTTGGCCAAGCTCCACCCGGCGGAATGCATCCTGGGAACTCTGCTCGGCCGCGATCCGCATAGACAGGAGCTGTGCCGCAAAATCACAGGCTTCACGGACGGCAAAGGATGCCGAATGGGGTGTCGCATGGTGGCAGGCGATCAAGCCCCAGAGAGTGCCATTAACGATGATCGACACGGACATCGAAGCGGCCGTGCCCATATTGCGCATATATTCGAGATGAACCGGCGACACGCTGCGGAGCTGCGAAAAGCTCATATCGAGCACCGCTCCCGTTTCCGCATTGACCGGCGGTCTGATCGGGACAGGCTTATAATCGACATCGGGAATCATCCGCAGGCGATTGATGGTGTAGAGCTGCCGCGCCTGCGGCGGGATGTCGCCCGCCGGAAAGCGAAGTCCGAGATAAGACGGCAAAGTCCCGCTTCCGGCTTCCGCCACGACATGGCCGCTCCAGTCCAGTCCGAAATCATAAATCAAGGTACGATCATAACCGCTGATCGAGGACACCAATTGCGCGGTCCGCGAAAGAGCGTCCTCCAGCGATGGCGCGCTGTTCAGATATTGCGCCAGATTGGTAAGTTCGCCCATCAGCTTTTCAGCCGACTCGCCCTCTCTTGCCTTTTCCACCTCGAGAATAACCAAAGTCCCTGATCGATGCGCCGAAACATCGAGTTTCTTTTCGGCCCACGCATATCGGAAGTTGCTCTCTTCGGAGGAATACCAGACGGAGAGTGCGGAGATGAAAGGCAAGATTTTTTCGGTGACGACGACCCCGATTGGCAGGGCCACACCAATATAGTCGGCAAGATTATCGCTCGCCTGCACCAGGGAAAATTCCCGCGCGGACAGAGCCAGAAGGGCCCCATGTTCCTGAATAGCACCGGGAATGTGGATGGGCTCGGCGCCGCAACTATCCAGTTTCGGCGTATTTGAACTCATAACTTTCTCCAGCCGCTCTCTTTGCAAGAACGTTCAACCTGCTCAAAAGATGCCGCCAACCTATTGATTATTGCGAAGATGTAAACGCTCGTTTTGGCAAGAGGTTGAAATGGCGCCCATATGACGTCAATGCGATTCATGGTTGGCAGAACCGTGACGGTGAAAAGCTCGCGTGCCGGACCATCCCACAGAAATAGGCGCTACACGCGCACGGCAAAGCGAAGGGAAGCCAGCAATTGAGGGAATTTATCGATTTTTTCAGGGCTAGCTGGAGCGGGTAGCGGGAATCGAACCCGCGTATTCAGCTTGGAAGGCTGCTGCTCTACCATTGAGCTATACCCGCGGTGGTGATTTCGATCCGTGCAGAATGGTGGAGGGAGTTGGATTTGAACCAACGTAGGCGTAGCCAACGGATTTACAGTCCGTCCCCTTTAACCACTCGGGCATCCCTCCAGCTTTCTGCTAGGATCGAGCGACCAAGCTCTTCAGATTTCGCTGCGGCGAAGCGCCGTTGCGTCGTCTGTGGCGCGTATATGACGGCCTCATTCGTTTCTGTCAACACGCCCTTTCACGAATTTTCGGGAAAAAATTCAAACCTCTTTACGGCCCTGTGAATTATCGCGGGGGCTGGTGCGCGCCTCCCGGCGGAGATATAAGGCGCCATGAGCAAAGACGATCCCAAGAACAAATCCACCCGCGACACGCACTATGCCAACCTGCGCCGCGCCGTGCGCGACGCCAAGCGGGAGCGCGGCGAAATTCCGACCCCGCAGCAGCCGAGGCGCAAGAACCGCGGCGCGGACGACTGGAAGCCGCCGCAGCTAGCGCCCGATCAGGTGCATCTTTACGGCCTGCATACCGTGCGTGCCGCACTCGCCAATCCCGAACGGCAGATCGTCAAGCTCTCCGTCACCCAGAACGCCTTTGCGCGTCTCGATATCGGCGAGGCCGATGCCCAGCCCTTCCCGGTCGAGATGGTTTCCCCTCAGGATATCGACAGGGTCCTCGGCCCCGAGGCCATCCATCAGGGCGTGATGCTGGAAACCCGGCCGCTGCCGGTCAAGCGTCTCGGCGCGCTGAAGGACAGCCCGCTCATTCTCGTGCTCGATCAGGTCACCGATCCGCACAATGTCGGCGCCATCATGCGCTCGGCGGTCGCCTTCAACGCCGGCGCCGTCATCACCACCATGCGCCACAGCCCGACCGAGTCGGGCGTGCTGGCGAAATCGGCTTCCGGTGCGCTGGAGCTCATTCCCTATATCCAGATCACCAATCTGGCCGATGCGCTCGGCGAGCTGCACAAGCTCGGCTTCTTCTCCGTCGGTCTGGATTCGGAAGGCCCCGCCCCCATCGAGCAGACATTCAGCGGTGAAAAAATCGCTCTGGTGCTGGGCGCCGAAGGCAAGGGCCTGCGCCAGAAAACGCGCGAAACCGTCTCGGCGCTCGCCCGTCTCGATATGCCCGGCGAGATCAAATCGCTCAACGTTTCGAATGCGGCAGCCATCGCCCTTTATGCAACGCAGCAATTTCTGGGCAAAGCGTCGTCCTGACGCTTCGCCTTCCTTGCGAAATCACAAAGCGCAACGCATGCTGCGCTTTTTCGCAAGGAGCAAATTTCAACATGACCGAGCAGACCATCAAACCGACCGGCGAGCTGACGCTCAGAACGCTTGCCATGCCGGCCGACGCCAATCCCGCCGGCGATATTTTCGGCGGCTGGGTCATGTCGCAGATGGACTTGGCGAGCGGTATCCGTGCAGCGGAGCGTTCCCGCTGTCGCGTCGTCACCGCGGCGGTCAAGGAAATGGCCTTCGAACTGCCGGTGAAGATCGGCGACACGCTGTCCATCTATACCGACATCGCCCGCGTTGGCCGCACCTCCATCACCCTGACGGTGGAAGCCTGGGCGCAGCGGTCGCGTTATGACAAGCTGGAAAAAGTCACCGCCGGAACCTTCATCATGGTGGCGATGGACGAAAACGGACAACCCACGCCCATTCCGGCAGCGGAATAAGCGCGCTGCGGCGCTGGGCTCCAGCGCCGCTCAACAACAAGCAGCATCGGCATCCCACGCTTTGTCGGGATCGTTATTGCCCCTCACTTCCCGTCATTGTGTCGCGGTGACATTTCGCCGCAAATATGACATTCCGATTGCATGGGATTTATTCGCAGGATCATGCAGGACAGAAGTTCGGCTGGCGCCATCGCCATGCTGGCGGTTCTGCTTTTCCTTTTGCAGGGCCTCGCCAACGGCCTGACAAGCGGCAACATGGCGATGGCCGCGCTGGCGGCGGATGAGATCATCTGTTCCAGCCATTTGCCGGAAGGCGGCTCCGGCAAACAGAACCCTGCCGGCAAGATCGCAGACGACTGTTGCGGCACGCTCTGCCGTCTGGCTTCGGCCACAGCCGCCGCTCTTCCGGTTATTCCCGTCGAGCGCGCGGACAATATTCTCCCTGCGGTCGAAGTCACCTTCCTGAACATCGACGCGGCGTTGCCGCCATCGCCGCCCAATCTGGAATCGCGCCCACGCGCACCCCCCTCAGCTCCGCGACGCTAGAACACTGTCCGGCCTGCCGGAAAATCAATTCTCTTGCGGAGACATCCATGTCTGTTACGACCTCTTTCGAGGGCGAGCGTGCGCCTGCGCATTCCTCGTCCGCAAATCTTTACCGCGCCGTATGGCGCTGGCATTTCTACGCCGGTCTCTTCGTCCTGCCCTTCATGATATCGCTCGCCGTCACCGGTGCGCTTTATCTCTTCCGGGACGAGTTCGATAATCTCATCCACCCAGACCTGAAGCGGATCGAAGTGGTGCAAAACGCGCCGAAAGCGCTGCCTTCCGAGATCGTGAGTGCAGCACTTGCGGCCGTTCCCGGCGCAGCCGTCAAATATATCACCCCCGCCGATCCGGGCGCGTCGGCGGAAATCACCGTCAATACGGCGGATGGAAAGCGGGCCGTCTACGTCAATCCCTACACTGCTGAGGTTGCCGGCTCCCTGCCGGATCGCGGCACCGTCATGTGGACGATCCGCTATCTCCACAGCCTGAAATATTTCGGCACCTATGCCCGCTATCTGATCGAAATCGCTGCCGGCTGGTCCATCCTTCTTGTCGCCACCGGCATCTATCTCTGGTGGCCGCGAAAACAGACCGGCGGTGTCGTGACCGTGCGCGGCACGCCGAAAAAGCGGGTGTTCTGGCGCGATACCCATGCCGTCACCGGCATTTTCGTCGGCTTTTTCATCGTTTTCCTTGCGGTCACCGGCATGCCCTGGTCGGGCGTCTGGGGTGCGAAGATCAATGAATGGGCGAATGGCAGCAACTTCGGATATCCGGCGGGCATTCGCACCGATGTTCCGATGTCGGGCGAACATCTCGACCACGTGGCGAAGACAAGCTGGTCACTGGAGCAGGCGAAAATACCGGAATCCACCCATTCCGCCGAAGACCAGCCTATCGGGATCGACGAGGCGATAGCACGTTTCGACGCGCTCGGTCTTGCCGCCGGTTACGCTGTCTCCCTTCCGGGAAAACCGACGGGCGTTTATAGCGGCTCCGTCTATCCCGACGATCTGGCGCAGCAACGGGTCGTCCATCTCGATCAATATAGCGGCGAGCCGCTGATCGATATGAGCTACGCCGATTACGGCCCGCTCGGCAAGGCGCTGGAATGGGGCATCAACGTGCATCTGGGCCAGCAATATGGCCTTGCCAACCAGATCGTGCTTCTAGCGGCCTGTATCGGCATTGTGCTGCTTGCAGTGTCTGCCGGCATCATGTGGTGGAAACGCCGTCCGAAAGGGTCACTCGGCGTGCCGCCCCTCCCGCAGGAAAAACGCGTCCTGCACGGTCTGCTCGCCATACTCGCCATCGGCGGCATCATTTTCCCGCTGGTGGGCGCGAGCCTGCTGGCCATGATGGCGCTGGATCTGATCGTACAGTCGCGCCAGAAACGACGCGCGATCTGAAATGAAAACAGCCGGGCGAAAATCCCGGCTGTTCCCTGTTATCGGCAATGCGACGGCAACGGCTCTCAGAACATCGTATTGGTGTTCGCCGCCTTTTCCGGCACCTCCTGGATCACGTCCCAGTGCTCGGTGATCTTGCCGTCGGTAACCCGGAAAATATCGACGATGGCCCTGCCGCGATCGCCTTCATTTTCCGTCGAATGGATGTGCAGATAGACCAGATCGCCATCCGTGGCGCTACGCACGATCCGTGCTTTCGACTGCGGGTTTTCCTTGAAGTGGCCGGTGAAATAATCCACGAACGGCTTCTTGCCATCCGGCACCATCGGGTTGTGCTGCTTGTAGCTGTCGACGAGGACGGCGGCGCCCTTGTCAACCTCATGCTTGTTGAAGACCGTATCGTAGAACTCGATCACCAGTTTGCGGTTGGCTTCTTCCTGCGCGAAGTCCCGTGCTGCGGTTTGCGCCAGAACGGGCGCTGCCATCAAGGCGGGCACGAGAGCGAATGCGGCGATGGCAAGACGGCGTGTTACGAAATTCATGGGTGTTACCTCTCAATAACCGACGGTGAAACGCTGGCGGGAATGCTGCGGCTTCTCGATTTCATCGACAAGCGCGATGGCATAGTCTTCGAAGGAAATGCGGCTGCCCTCATCGTTGCTGAGGAGATTATCCTTGCCGATGCGGAATTTGCCCGTTCTTTCGCCCGGCACGAATTCGGCGGATGGCGACAGGAAGGTCCAGTCGAGCTGCTTTTCCTGTTTCAGCCGGTCCAGGAACTCCGCGCCCTTGGTCGCTTCGGCCTTGTAGGCGGCCGGGAAATCCGGCAGGTCGACCACACGCTGGCCCGGCGCAATTTCAAGGCTGCCGGCGCCGCCGACGACGAAATAGCGCTGAACGCCGGAGGCGCGCACTGCCTCGATCAGCGTTGCCGGATCGCTGGCGGTGAAATGCACCGAACTGATCACGGCATCGTGACCCTTCAGCAGTTCCGAAAGCCCTGCCTGATCGAAAACATCGCCCTTCTTTGCCACCACATTCGGCAGGCTGGCGATCTTTTCGGGATTGCGGGCGATTGCCGTCACCTGATGTCCCCGGTCGGAAAGTTCCTTCAGAATACGGGACCCGGCATTGCCGGAAGCGCCGATGAGCGCGATTTTAGCCATGGCTTCTTTCCTCTTGTCACTATCGTTACCGGTCTAGATTATAGACCGCGAAGAAGAGCTATGGTATCGCAGCCATAGCCGCAAGAAGTCAGCGGCGGCTGATCTGGTCACATGGCGATGACCTGCAAGGGTAAAAGGGCAAGGGGTAAGGACATGGCGGATACGCAGACGAAAGAGGTTTTTGCCTTCGACCAGCCCTGCCCCATCCGCGATGTGCTCGACCGTATCGGCGATCAATGGAGCCTTTTGGTTCTGGAAGCCCTGCAGGGCGGCGTGCTGCGCTTCAACGAGCTGAACCGCAGGATCGACGATATTTCCAAGCAGATGTTGTCCCGCACGCTGAAACGGCTGGAAGAAGATGGCTTCATCCGCCGCACGCTTTATGCGGAGGTGCCGCCGCGCGTGGAATATGAGCTGACCAATCTCGGCCGCTCGTTTCTGGTGCCGATGCAATTGCTGGTGCAATGGGCTGACGAGAACCACGTTCGCATCTGCAAGGCCCGCCTGCAATATTCCGAAAACGACAATCGCGGCTGATCCGGAAGCAGGCCGCGTCTAGCCCAGCCGGTAAACCTTGCAGACCAGCCCTTCCGGTTGGCGATAGGTCGTAAATCCCATAGCGTCGTAATAGCTTTGGCCGAGCATGTTGTCCGCACCGATACTGGCATCGATATTCTGAATACCCCGCGCCTCCGCCGCCCTGCGCGTTGCCGCGAAGAGGGCGGATCCCACACCTCTTCGTGCCGCCTGCGGGCTGACATGGGTGCCGATGATGCCCCAGCCTTCCGCCACGCCATAGGGATTGTCCGTGCGCGCATAACGCAGCGACTGGAAGCCCAGTATACGCCCGTCATCGTCCTCGGCGACCGAGCATTCGATACGGTCGGCGTGCTGGAGGTAATTCTCCAGCACGGCCGTAATGTCCGTCGGCGCTTTTCGGAGGCCGGCCGAGAATATCTCATTCTGAACCGCCGCCATTCCCGTTGCATCGTCAACTGTCGCAGGCCGTATTTTCATCGATACATCACCTCATATCCGTTGCGACTGGTTCCGGGCCGGCAAGCGCCGGGTATTTATTCCTTTTCAGGAGCGGAAAATGAAGGACGCACCGAAAGCGATCAGCGCGAAACCGATCACGTGGTTGATAGTGATGCTTTCCTTAAGCCAGAAGATCGAAAACAGCGCGAAGACCGCGAGCGTGATGACTTCCTGAATGGTTTTGAGCTGCGCGGTCGAATAGACCTCCGAACCGATGCGGTTGGCGGGAACGGCAAGCACATATTCGAAGAAGGCGATGCCCCAGCTGGCGACAATCGCCAGGAAGAGCGCGCTGCCCTTGTGCTTGAGATGGCCGTACCAGGCGAAGGTCATGAAAACATTGGAGGCGATGAGCATCAGGACAGGCCAGATATGGGCAGGGCTGATTGAGAACGGCATGATGGGTCCTGGAAAAAAGGGAGGGATGTCATGAAATGCGGCAGGAGAAGGCAGTCAGAAGGAAACCCTCATTCCGCCCGTATGGATTTGCTCTAGCGCATCCGCCCGAAAACCGAAATCGATTTCCGACGGATTTGAACAAAGCTGTCTTCAGCCGCTACGCAACGCATCCGGCCGAATTTTGTTCCGCACGCTTCGTTTCCTTTTTGTACTCATTTTTTCACCACATCCCCTTCCCTTTATGCGTGACTCCCTCCATATTTCGCCTATGGCCAGATCACCGAAAAACTCCACCTCCTCGCCCTCGGGCTTCGAGGAAGCTCCGCAATCGTCCTTCGAAGGCGCGCCGCTCAGCGGCAGCGTCGCCGATTGGGTGAAGCAGCTCGAGGCGGAAGCGGAGGCTTCCTCCGTGGAAACCCAGCGCGAAATCGCCTCGAAGGCGGGCAAGCACCGCAAGAAGATCGAGATCGAAGCGCGCAAGGAGGCCCAGAAAGCCCCCCCGAAGACGGCCAAGAACACCACGGCCTCCAAGACCGCACGCGGCGTTTCCATCGGCGCATCGAGCGATCCGAAAACCCGCGCCGCCGCCGGTCTCAATCCGGTCGCCGGCATGGACGTATCGCTGGAGGATGCCGCCAACCTCGCGCCCGGCGCCGTCACCGCCACGGTGGACGCGCTGTCGAAACTGATCGAGAGCGGCAATCCGCTGTTCAAGGACGGCAAGCTGTGGACGCCGCACCGCCCGGCCCGCCCGCCAAAATCCGAAGGCGGCGTCGCCATCCGCATGGCTTCGGACTACAAGCCCGCCGGCGACCAGCCGACGGCCATCAACGACCTCGTAGAAGGTATCAATTCGGGCGAACGCAGCCAGGTGCTGCTCGGCGTTACCGGCTCGGGCAAGACCTTCACCATGGCCAAGGTGATCGAGGCGACGCAGCGCCCGGCTGTCATCCTCGCGCCCAACAAGACGCTGGCCGCGCAGCTATATTCGGAGTTCAAGAACTTCTTCCCCGATAATGCGGTGGAATATTTCGTCTCCTACTACGATTATTATCAGCCGGAAGCCTATGTGCCGCGCTCCGATACCTTCATTGAGAAGGAATCCTCGATCAACGAACAGATCGACCGGATGCGCCACTCCGCCACCCGCTCGCTGCTGGAACGCGACGACTGCATCATCGTCGCCTCGGTTTCGTGCATCTACGGTATCGGTTCGGTCGAGACCTATACGGCCATGACCTTCCAGATGCAGGTGGGTGACCGGTTGGACCAGCGCCAGCTTCTGGCCGACCTCGTGGCCCAGCAATACAAACGCCGCGACATGGATTTCCAGCGCGGCTCGTTCCGCGTGCGCGGCGATACCATCGAAATCTTCCCCGCCCACCTTGAGGATGCCGCCTGGCGCATATCGATGTTCGGCGACGAGATCGATTCCATCACCGAATTCGACCCCTTGACGGGCCAGAAGACCGGTGACCTGCAATCGGTGAAAATTTACGCCAATTCGCACTATGTGACCCCACGCCCGACGCTGAACGGCGCGATCAAGTCGATCAAGGAAGAATTGAAGGGCCGCCTCGCCGAACTGGAAAAGGCCGGGCGTCTGCTGGAAGCCCAGCGGCTGGAGCAGCGTACCCGCTACGATATCGAGATGCTGGAAGCGACCGGCTCCTGCGCCGGCATCGAGAACTATTCGCGTTATCTCACCGGCCGCAATCCCGGCGAGCCGCCGCCGACTTTGTTCGAATATATCCCTGATAATGCCCTGCTGTTCATCGACGAAAGCCACGTCTCCGTCAGCCAGATCGGCGGCATGTATCGCGGCGACTTCAGGCGCAAGGCGACGCTGGCCGAATATGGCTTCCGCCTGCCCTCCTGCATGGACAACCGGCCGCTGCGCTTCGAGGAATGGGACGCAATGCGCCCGCTCACCGTGGCGGTTTCGGCAACCCCCGGCTCATGGGAGATGGAACAGTCCGGCGGCGTCTTCGCCGAACAGGTCATCCGCCCGACCGGCCTCATCGACCCGCCGGTGGAAGTGCGTTCTGCCCGCAGCCAGGTCGACGATGTTCTCGGCGAAATTCGCGAGACCGCCGCCAAGGGTTATCGCACGCTGTGCACCGTGCTGACCAAACGCATGGCCGAGGACCTGACCGAATATCTGCATGAACAGGGCGTCCGCGTCCGTTACATGCACTCGGATATCGACACGCTGGAGCGCATCGAAATCATCCGCGACCTGCGCCTCGGCGCCTTCGACGTGCTCGTCGGTATCAACCTGCTGCGTGAAGGCCTCGACATTCCCGAATGCGGTTTCGTCGCCATCCTCGATGCAGACAAGGAAGGCTTCCTGCGCTCGGAAACCTCGCTGATCCAGACCATCGGCCGTGCCGCCCGTAACGTTGACGGCAAGGTCATCCTTTATGCCGACAACATCACGGGCTCGATGAAGCGGGCGATGGAGGAAACCTCCCGCCGCCGCGAAAAGCAGATGGCCTATAATGCCGAACACGGCATCACGCCGGAATCGGTTAAGGCGAAGATTTCCGACATTCTTGATTCTGTTTATGAGCGCGATCACGTAAGGGCCGATATTTCTGGCGTTTCCGGCAAGGGCTTCGCCGATGGCGGCCATCTCGTCGGCAACAATCTTCAGGCCCATCTCAACGCGCTGGAAAAATCCATGCGCGACGCCGCAGCCGATCTCGACTTCGAAAAGGCCGCCCGCCTGCGCGACGAAATCAAACGCCTCAAGGCCGCCGAACTGGCGACCATGGACGACCCGATGGCCAAGGAAGAGGCCCGCGCCATCGAAGGCGGCGGAAAAAACAACAGACGCAGCCACTTGTCGATCTCCCCACCGGAGGGCGAGACATCCGGCGGGACGGAGACGGGTGCCGCAGCGAACGAAAGCGGCAAATCCCTCTTCGCCAAACCCTCGCTGGATGAAATGGGCCCCGGCTCGGATGCGGGAAAACCGCTGTTCCGCAGGAACACGCTGGATGAGATGACGGTGGGCAGGACCGAAAAACCCGTGCGCGGCGCAGTGCCCGACAAGCCCGAGACCGAGCCCGGCAAACGGTTCTCACCGTTGCTGGAAGGCCAGCCGGAGCGCGCCACGGACGATCCCCGACCGCTGGTTCGTGGCAAGATCGGCGCAGGTTCCTATGAGGACGCCGGCGAGCAGAAGCGCAAGAGCCGAACCAAGGGCAAGACGGGCCGGCCGGGGCGGTGACGCACGCGCCCGCGATATTCGATGCCAGCAGGCATATGTATTGCGAAACACATGACCGGAGCACCCGCGCGCTCCGGCAGCGGCGATCAGCTTTCGCACTGCCTGATCCGCGCTGCGACCTGATCCGGACCAAAAACTTTCACCAAGTCGGCATCCAGGGCCATGGCAATGTAGTCATCATTTTCCGCCGACTTGATGTAGGTAGAGAAATAGATCGGACCGGTCGGGAGGACCCCCGCGACACAGGCGCGCAATATCTCGATCTCCGTGCTTCCCCTGATGCGTTGACCCTTGATGCGGGAACGGCGCACGTTGATATGGTCTGGAAATGGCAGCAGGGAGCGACCGCATGTATCAAAAAAATCTGGCGGCATTCTGCCTCCTCGTCACCTACACTCCGGCCTTTGCCGGACAGATCGAGGATGCGACCTTCCATAGTCCCGCCCTGAACGCGCCGCTCCCCGTCAACATCTATCGCCCGGACGGCGTGCCGCCGGGAAACGGCTGGCCGGTGCTTTACCTCCTGCACGGCCACGATGGCGACCAGAACAGCTGGCGCGATCTCGGCAATATCGAAAAGACGCTCGATACGCTCATCGCTGCCGGCGCCATCCGCCCGCTGGTTGTCGTCATGCCCGGCGTCAAGAACAGCTGGTATGTGGATTCCGCCGCTGTCGGCGGCCCCGGCGATTACGAAACGGCCCTGACCGGCGATCTGCGCCACCAGATCGAGAAAACGCTGCCGGTGCGGAAAGATCGGCAAGGCCGCGCCATCGCCGGCCTCTCCATGGGCGGTTTCGGCGCCCTGCATCTCGCCTATGGCCATGAAGACCTCTATGACGCAGTGGCCAGTCTGTCGGGCGCCATCTGGCAGAATGTCCCCGCCTCCGATCTCGACAAGACGCCGGCCGAACTCAAGCTCATTCAGGACAGCGCCTTTTTCCACCGGGTCGACCGCACCACCGTCACCAGCGGCATCGTGCTTCCCTCAACCGGGGACCATTTCTCCGGAGCCTTCGGCACACCTTTCGATGCAAGGCTCTTCAACGAAAAGAACGTATTCACCCTCGTTGCACAGCATGTGGCCGAAAGCCAGGATTTGCCTGCCACCTATCTGACCGTCGGCGACGATGACGGCTTCTTTCTCTGGCGCGGCGCCATCGCCCTGCACGAGACGCTGCAAGCCGACAAACGCAAATCCGAGCTGCGAGTGACCGACGGCGATCACGTCTGGTCGGTGTGGAAGGTCTCGATTATCGACGCGCTGAAGTTCATCGATGGGGAATGGGACAAGGCTGCCGACAAAGCCAAGGATTGAGGCGTGGGCCTCTTTCTCGTCGCCGGATAGGTCCATTACTTTCCGGCCCGCTTTTTCCCGCTCTTCCCCACCGCGTTCAACGCCACCGCTGCCCGGATCAGCGCCGCCAGCGCCTCCTCATCCACGACATCCCCCTCGTGAAAATCAATCGCCCGCCGTGTGTTTCCCTCCAGACTTGAATTGAACAGGCCTGCCGGGTCCTCCAGCGAGGCTCCTTTGGCGAATGTCATCTTCACCGCGTTCTTGTAGGTTTCGCCGGTGCAGAGGATGCCCGCATGCGACCAGACCGGCACGCCGCGCCATTTCACCTCTTCCACCACCTCCGGATCGGCCTTCCTGATCACCGCGCGAATATGCGCGAGCGTCTCACCGCGCCAGTCGCCGAGTTCCGCGATCTTCCGGTCGATGAAGTCCGATGGTGCGGTCTCCTCTGCATCTTTCGCCACCGTGTTTTTCGCCATGACATCCTCCCGATTTCGACGCACGCCTGATCCTTTTTTTCAGCATAGACGAAATTTTCCTGTCCTCCCATGAGGAACCAAATCCGCCTCCCGCCGTTTCCTCCCCGAACGCAACGTTCAGCATACAAAGGGAAGAAACATCATGAAAATCAATGTCATCGCTCTCGCTGCCGCAGCAGCGCTCTCCTCTTCCGTGGCTTTTGCCCAGACGGCCGCCACTGCTCCTGCTGCCGGCGCGGACGCCACTTTGTCCGGCCCCGGCATTACCATGGGCACCAAGGCCAGCGGCCCGCTGAAGTTCGTCAATGTCCAGAAGACCGACCTCACCGCCTCCCAGCTCGATGGCATGGACATCTATAACGCCCAGAACGAAAACATCGGTGAAATCGAAGATGTCGTCATCGGTGACGGCAAGTCCGTGATCGGCCTTGTGGCCAGCGTCGGCGGCTTCCTCGGCATCGATAAGAGCTATGTGGTGCTCGACCCGGCTTCCGTTGCGGTCCACAACGACAACGGCACCTGGAAGGCCTATGTCGACACCACCAAGGAAGCGCTTCAGAACGCTCCGAAGCTCGATTACGACAAGCTGGACGACTGATTACCCCTGCAGTCCGCAAGCTTGTCCCCCCGCGCCCTGTCGCGGGGGTTTTCATATGTGGCGACCTATCGGAAAACCCGGCACTCCCCGCAGGAGGGCCCTTGCCTGAGGGCGCGGCTCTCGCCTATCTTCGGCGCGCAAATCACCAAGGATCGCTGCGTGCCCGCCAATAGCCTCTTTTCCTTTGCCATCAGCACCGCCATCACGCTCGGCGCCCTGCCGCTGTCAGCGCAGGCGGCCGACTGGAAACCGGCCGAGCAGATAAAAACCTATGCCATCAGCGGCAATACGGGCGGCGCGCTTTATCAATCGATCGGCGAGCGCGGCCCGACCGCCGGCGTGCAGGCCATCGCCCACACCACCTTCAAGCTGACATGGCGGCGGGATTACCGTCCGCAGCCGGATGGCGCCTGCGTGCTGGCCACCGCAAGGCCCAATCTCACTATCATCTACACCTGGCCGAAAGCGCCCGCCAATCTGCCGCCCGCAGTCGCCGCCAGCTGGAGGACCTTCATTTCCGGCGTGGAAACCCACGAACGCGTCCATGGTGACCATATTCTCGACATGGTGAAAAAGATCGAAGCCTTCAGCATCGGGCTGAGGGCGGAGAACGATGCCAAATGCCAGAAGGTGCGCGCCGTTCTGCAACAGCGTCTGGGTGAGCTTTCCAACGAGCAGCGCCAGCGCGGCCGCGATTTCGACCGGGACGAGCTTTCCCCCGGCGGGCGGGTGCATCAGCTCATCCTCGCCCTCGTCAACGGCCCCTGAACGGCCGCCTATTCCGCCGCCTCGCCTTTCAGCAAGGGCTCGGCCAGCGTCACGCTTTCCAGCTCGTAGGAATAACCTTCGAGCATCGTATAGGCCTGTTCGATTGCCTCGATCTGGGCTTCGGCATTACGGATGGCTTCGGCGATGGACTGGCTGCGGGCGCGCAGCATCGAACTCAGCACATCGGTTTCCGGCTTGCGGCCGAGACGGTCCATATGTTTGCGAACCCGGGTGCGGTGCCGTTCCAGCTCGAGAATATGGAAACGGCTTTTCAGAATATCGTCGGTCAGCTTGCGGCGCATGGCGGCCACGGGGTCGAAACTGCCAGGTTCGCGTTCGTCCAGAATGAATTCATTCACCAGCGTTTCCAGCATCAGCAGGCCCTTGAGGTCCTTGGCGTCGGCAAGCTGCGGATCGTAACCGGTATCGTCGAATACCTTACGGCGCACCGGATCCTTCAGCAGCTCATAGGCCGTCTGCAGACGCGCGAATTGCTCGGCATCGCCGCCGCTATCGGGATGCGCGGCCTTGGCCACCTTGCGGTAGGCCGACTTGATCGCCGCCTCGTCGGCATCGCGCTCCACGCCAAGCAAAACATAGGGATCAATCACAAAAACACCTTCAAACGCAAACTGTTACCCGCATGCCCAACACCGCTCCCGTCTGGCACGCGGGCGGATCATAGGCCAATTCCGCCCGGCGCGGCACCCCGCCCCGGCGGTTAAACCGGCAAAGCCCACACAAAGCCTCGCCGCGCGCCGCATCGGAACGGGCGGAAAAGCCCTTGATGCCGAAATTTGTCGGACCCAAGGCGACTATAATGACAGGCAGGACAAAATTGTGGAAAGCGGCGGCAAAACATGCCGCACGGTTTCGCACAGCACCTGCCGCAGCCGGCGGAAAAACACCGCAGGAAGAAGCGTAACCGGCGCGTTTTCAGGGGGTTATGGTGAAAAGACGTCAACGGGTGTAAGCTTGGCCTTTGGATTAGAAGGGAGGATGATCCGATGCCGCAAACGATTACCCAGACCGTCACGGACTATGTCCATGCCATGGCCTATGCGGATGAGAGCCTGATGCGTGACGTTTTCGACCCGCGCGCCAGCATCGTCGGAACCTTCGAAGGCGAGATCGAATGGCTGTCCCTGGAGGACTTTGTCGACCAGATGCGCAAAAGCGAACGCGGCCTCCCCGATCACGATCCCGCTTTTGAAATCATGGGCATCGACAAGGAAGGCGACAGCGCCTCGGTGAAGCTGACGACCCGTTTCGACGGTATGGATTTTTACGAATATCTGTCCCTGCTGGAACGCGACGGCAACTGGTCTATCGTGCACAAGCTCTATCACATAAAGCCGTAGGCGATCATCGAAACCGCCACGCTGCATTGTGCGCTTGCGCGTTCCACTCGCAGGGCCGTCCCGCGATCCGGTTATTTTGCCGCTGAAAGAACTAGAACAGGTCGCTGTAGATCGCTGTTATCCAGAGCGCGTTAAAGAAGAGCCAGATAACACCGAGCCACATGATTTTGCGGCTGCTATCGGTTCTCATCGCCACAATCGCGATAAGCAGACCGCCGACTATCCTTGCCAGATACCATGGCCCGAGCTGTTCGAAATGTTCCCTGCCCTTGATGTAGGTGTCCACCAGATCAAAGACGAACGAGGCGGCAAACAGGGCAAAGAACGCATGTCGCCTGCGC
This sequence comes from Agrobacterium sp. CFBP 3001, assembly GCF_027871605.1. Classification (NCBI taxonomy): domain Bacteria; kingdom Pseudomonadati; phylum Pseudomonadota; class Alphaproteobacteria; order Hyphomicrobiales; family Rhizobiaceae; genus Agrobacterium; species Agrobacterium sp. CFBP 3001. The sequence continues at coordinate 130,922 of NZ_JAQAHD010000010.1, read as the reverse complement.
ACGAAAAAACTTTCCCGTTCGGACAGCTCCTGAATGTGATCGGGATAAAGCAGCGTCGACATCAAAAAGAACAGCGACGTGTAGACCAGAACGAAAATGTAAATCCAGAAATTCCAGTTGTGGATCAGCCGCAGGGCAAATTCCCACCACCAGAAATGGACAGCTCCCAGAAGCAGGGCAATCGACCAGACGATCTGCGCATGCATACGGTCGGTTTTCTGCGGCTCCTGCAGCCTTCTGGAAAGTCCGGACAACACCCTGGTAATGGCCAGGCCGAGGATGAGGCTTACCAATATCCGCAAATGACCATATGCATCCATTGAAAGCGCCCGCTGTTGCTCAACTTATCTGCCGAACAATATGCTTAAACCTTGGGGCTTTACAACTCTGGCGGATGCCCCGCCCTTCCCGATCTCGCCTTCTAGTGGGCTAAACCGGCTTCCCGATGCGAGAGTCTCCCGGGCTGGCAGGCCGAAGCCAGTCACTCCAGTTTCATCAGGGCTCAACCACCGGCAGCGGCAAACGCAAAGCGTCACCCGTCACACGGTTCATTCAACCAAATAGATTTCAGGATTAAGCGATTGATTTTACTGGTGCCCCCGGCAGGGTTCGAACCCGCGACCCCCTGATTACAAATCAGGTGCTCTACCAACTGAGCTACAAGGGCAAGCCAGTGCCTTGCCAACTATCAGATTCTGACTTGGTGTAAAGTAAAAACTAACGCCGTGGCATCGACAAACCGCTTTTCCACACCGTCGCCGGCCGGGCTGTCTTCATGATCGCAATTGTAGCAGAAGGCCCGGAAAATAAGCGAAGTATTTACGCAGCACCACTAGAATGGCGATGAAACATAACCATTCCAGTGAGAACAACGCATCATATGCGCGCGAGCATACAGAAAATCCAGCTGACGGGCACGATCATCATCGCCGTAAGCTCCATCCTGCTGGCAACCCTTGCCGCGCTGCCCAGCGTCTATAATTATCTGCGCTATCGCACCAATGCCGCGCAGCTCAGCCGCTTTGAAACCGCTCTCCAGTCCGCATGGCTGGTGTCGGCCGAGCGAGGCCCCGCCAATAATTTGATGGGTGCATCCGTGCCGGATGCAAGGCTGACAGAAGGGCTTGCCGCCGCGCGCAAGGCAACGGACGACAAGCTGTCGGAGCTGGAGAAATCCTTCGCCAACGATATCAGAACACAGCCTGAACTGGCGAAGTCGCTTGCTGATACCCGCCAAAAGCTCGAGCAATCGCGAGAGCTGGTCGATCAGGTTGCCGCGCTCCCCCCTGACGCGCGTAACCACGGCGCGATGTCCAATGCGATTGCATCAATGTTCAAGGCGGCGGACAGCGTCAATCTGCTGCGCGGCAGGGCCGCACGCGCCATCATCAAGGTGACGCCCGACGTGGCGATCGACATCGCCATGACGGGCACGGCGGGCGTGATGCGCGACCGTATCGGTCGCCTCGGTTCCTATGTCATCATGAGTCTCAAGGCGAACAGGCAGGAAAAGCTCGGTTATCGCGCCAAGTTCGATACCGAGATGCAGAGCCTGCTGTCGCTGAAAGCATCGCTGACCAATTATACCGCCGCCTATCTCTCGACGCCGCGGCTGGACGGCGCATTGCGCGATCTTGAAACCCAATATTTCGGTCAGGCTTTACGTTACGCGCAGAACACGATCGTGATGGCGGTGCCATCCGCCCAGCCAAGCGCACTTGAGTTCTCCAGAAACTATATTGCCGGCATGCGGTCGTCCGACACCCTGCGCGACCTTATTCTGTCCGAAACGCGCGCGCGGATCGAAAAGAAAAAGCAGGAGGCCCTGATCTATGGCGGAACCTCGCTCTTTCTCGCCGGCATCGCTGTGCTGGTGCTGTTGCGGCTGACATCCGTTTACAAAACCGCGCTGTTCCGTCCCATGCAATCCGTCCAGACGCAGATCGCCGCCATCGCCGGCGGTGATCTTTCCGAGGGCCGTCATGAGGACAGGGTTGCGCCGGAAGTGAAGAAGATGTTCGAGGAACTGGATTTCCTGCGCGAACAGCTTCGCCAGAAGGGCGAAATGGAAAACCAGCAGCGTGCGCTGGCCGAGCAGCTGCGCACCCTTTCCGAAACCGACGCACTGACGGGCGTCTTCAACCGCCGCGCACTCGAAAAGGCGGTTCGCTCCATATTGACGGGCGAGGAGCAATGTCAGTCGCTCGGCGTGATGATTGTCGATATCGACCATTTCAAATCGATCAACGACCGTTACGGCCATGCCATGGGTGACATCGCGCTTCAGAAGACCGCTGGCCTGTTGCGCAGCGCATTGCGCAAGAACGACATTCTCGCCCGATATGGCGGTGAGGAATTCGTCGTCGTGCTGCAGGATGTCAGCCACGCCACGGCGACGGCCACGGCCGACCGCCTTCGCCGCCTGATCGAAGCCCAGACCATCGATGAGCAAAGCGGCCTGTCGCTGACGGCAAGTTTCGGCGTGGTCTGGCAGGAAGCGCGTGCGATCAACAGCTGGGACGAGTTGATCGCCATCGCCGACGACCGGCTTTACGAAGCCAAGCGTGCGGGCCGCAACCGGGTCTGGGCAACCTATTTCCCAAAGGTCGCGAACGGCTAACAACATCGCCGGCGGCGGACTTCGCTTCGACTAGATCAAATCCAGTGTCATGACCACGGGGCAATGATCGGAAGCCTTGGGGCGATCCCAGCCGGTGCGGGGATAACGTTCGACCTCCTGCCCCGGCGGGAATATCGTCCGGAAAGGTTGCCCATTGCGAATGATTTCGGGAACATGCGTGGCGTTCGTCTCCGCCAGACGCGGGGACAGCCAGATATAGTCGAGCTGGCACAGATGCTGCTCCTGCGGCCCGCGTGAATGGTAAAGCGTCCAGCGATCCATGACGTCACGGCGCATCATCGGATTGACCACGAAACCATCGGCCGAGAGGATATCGAGCGCGCTGCGCTCCTCCTCGACGGGCGCGAAGCTGTAACCGCTGCGCCTGTCGCCGGAAATCGCGACACGCTCCTGATAATCGTTCAGATCGCCGCAGATTGCGAAATTCTTGTTGTGGGTATTGCCCACACCCCAGCGGTTTTCAATGATACGGCGCACGGCCATGGCCTCCGCCTCGCGGATCGGCATGGTGGCGATGCGGGCGTCAACCGCATCGCGGGCATTGGTCATGGATTTGAAATGCGTGACGTAAAGCGTCAGCGGCTTGCCACCGATCCTCAGATCGATTTCCAGGCAATCCCGTTTGAAAATCTTGTCATCGATCTGGTTTGTGGCGGCAAGCGCTGGATTGAAGAGATCGAGATTGCGATAGGTCAGCGCCGCATGGCTCTTGATGTCGACCACCTCGATCCTGTCGCCGTCCCGCGTCTCCTCGCGCATGACGACGGCGACATCGATGCCGCGGCTGTCATTGCCCTCGACCAGATATTTCTGCAGGTAGCCATTGCCGACCATGCGATAGAGATAGCCATATTCGAAGGCCTGCAGCGCGGCCATGTTGTCCACTTCCTGCAGGCAGAGAATATCGGCATCCGCATCGGCGATGGCGAGTGCCGAAAGCTGGCGCGTGTCGTCGGTGGAAGAGACCATCCGCGCGCTTTCCAGCGCCTGATAGGTCGCCTCGTCGCGAATATCGAAAAGCTGGATCGCCCTGTCGCGCCGCGTCTGGTTGCGAAAGCCGGTGAAATCGAAACGGGTGAGGAGATTTTCGATATTGAAGGTGGCAAGCCGAAGCGACATGAATCAATCCTATTGCTACAGGGAAGCTTAGCCGGTGTCGCTCCGCCTCGCCAGTAGCCAGGGCAACGTCCTTCACCCGCCCTTGTTCCTGTGCATGGCACAGGAAGCCAGTCACCCCATGTCCTTGGGCTGAAAGGACTCTTTTCGCCGCGCAGACGCGCGTCGGCTGGATACCTGTGACAAGCACAGGGATGAGGGACGGAACGCCTATCAGCCCCGAATACCGATACACTGTCCTTGCATGTTAGAGCCGCCACGCCGCGCGAATGGCCACCGGCAGACGGTCTCCGACTGCAACCGCTTCGCGCGAATAGGCTCTGAGCGCCTGCCCATCCGGCAGGTGGAGACGCAGGGCATAACGCTCGCCCTCGTAGAGAACCGAGGTGACGGTGCAGGCGATGCCCTCTGCATCCCGCACCACATCCTGTGGCCGCACAAGAATATCCGCGTGCGGCGATTGCCCGCCGCTCTCCATCGCTGCCCTAAGCAACGACCAGTCGAGATCGCGCGAAGTCCCTTCGGGCGCCGGCAAGGTCACGATCGCCCCCTGCCCCACCAGCGAGCCGACCAGCCTGCCTTCGGGCCGCGCATAAAGCTCCGCCGGTGGCGCGACCTGCAACAGCCTGCCCTGCGACATCACGGCGACATCGGTTGCCAGCGCCATGGCTTCCGCCTGATCGTGGGTGACATAGATCATCGTCGCACCGGAGCGGATGTGGAACTCGCGGAATGTCTCCTCCATCTCCTGCCTGAGATGCCGGTCGAGATTGGCGAGCGGCTCATCGAGCAGCACCACGTCAGGCTCGGTAACGAGGCAGCGCGCGAGCGCCACGCGCTGCCGCTGGCCACCGGACAATTCGGCGGGACGGCGATCGGCGAAGCTCTCGAGGCGGACGGCGGCAAGCGCCTGACGCACCTTGTCGCGATATTTCTCACCTGAAATACCGCGCACCTTCAAGGGATAACCGGCATTGTCGGCAACCGACATATGCGGCCACAGCGCATAGGACTGGAACACCATCGCCATGTTGCGCCGCTCCGGCGGCACCATGCTGCCGGCATCGGCCAGCACCCGCTCGCCGAGCAGGATGGAACCGTCGGTCGGCTGTTCGAAACCGGCGATCATGCGCAGCACCGTCGTTTTGCCGCAGCCGGAAGGCCCGAGAAGAGCGAGAAAACCGCCGTCACGCACCGTCAGCGACACATCGTCCACGGCTGGTTTCGAACCGGCACCAAAACTCTTCGACAGGCGGTTGAGGATCAGTTTCGCCAAGGGACCACTCCTTTCGGCAGATGGCGCCCCAGAATTTCCAGCAGAGCCATGAGGAAAATCACCATGATGACGACAAGCACCGAAAGTGCCGAGGCAAGATCGAAGCTGCCGCTGTCATCGAGGTTGTAGATGAGCACGCCGAGCGTCTGGGTGCCGGCCGACCACAGCAGCGCCGAGACTGTCAGCTCGTTGCAGGCGATCAGGAAAACGAGGATGACCGATGCCCCCGCCGCAGGCCCGACCAGCGGCAGGATGATATCCTTCAGCCGCCGCCAGAAACCGGCGCCGGAGAGCCTTGCTGCCTCTTCCAGCGACGGATCGAATTGCAGGAAGGCGCTGACCATGGGTTTCAGGCTGACGGCGAAGAAGGAGGAGAAATAGGCGAGCAGAATGATCCAGATCGTGCCGTAAAGCGTGATGCCGACAAGCGGGATGGGGGCCGCGAAAAGCAGCACGAAGGAGACGGAAATCACCACCCCCGGCAACGCATAGGGAATATCCACCAGCGCCGAAAGCAGGAACATGAAACGGCTCTTGCCGCGCACCAGAAAATAGGCCGTCAGCACCGTCACCGCCAGCAAGCAAAGCGAGGTGGCGGTCGCCAGAAACAACGAGTTGCGGAAGGCGGTACGCGTCACGCTCTGGCGGTAAAGCAATTCCTCATAGGCATGCAGCGTCGCTGTCTTGAGGCTGAGCGGCACGCCATAGGCAGGCGCAAGCGAGCTTGCCACCAGTGCCGTCAGCGGCGCCACCAGCATGAAGAACAGCACGAGCCACAGGGCAAGCTCCGCCGGCACCCGCCACAGCCCAAGCCGGAATGTCGCCGCCTTGCCGGAAAGACCGATGATGCGATAGTCCCTGCCCTTCATCGCCCGTTCCTGAAGCGCAAGCCCGGCGACGGAGATGATTGCGATCATGGTGGAGAGGATGGCAATATCGCCGAATGTGCTGGTGCCGAAACTGGCAAAACGGCTGTAGATCAGCGTCGGCAGGGTAAAGATCGAGGCGGGGATGCCGAGGATCGCCGGAATGCCGAAATTGCCCACACTGGAGACGAAGGAAATTGCCGCCCCGGCGATCAATCCCGGCGTCGACAGCGGCAGGATGATATCGAACAGCACCCGGCGCGGCGAAGCGCCGGAGAGCTTCGCAGCCTCGATGCCGTCCTGCGGCAAAGCGAGCAGACCGGCCCGCAGCGACAGATAGACGAGCGGCGCGTGCTGCACACCGAGCAGCAGCGCGATACCCGCTATCGAATAAAGCGGCTGCGGCGATCCCATCGGCGGCGCAAGGCCAATAGCCTTCAACAGCGTGCTCGAAGGACCAGTCATGCCGATCCACGACAGCGCCGTCACCTGCGGCGGTATCATCATCGGCAGCATGAACAGGAAGCTTAGGATCGACTTGCCGCGAATATCGCAAAGCGTCAGCGAAAGCGCGAAGGCACCGCCGATGCCGAGCGAAATCAGCATGCCGAAAAACGAGGTGGAGAGCGTGTTCAGCGCCGAATCCCAAAGGGCAGGATCGGCGAGAAGCCGCCATATGTCACCATTAAGTGACGAGATGACGCCGGTATAGGCGAGCCGCCCGAGCGGCAGGGCGCTGAGCGCAAAAACAACGCTGACCACAAAAGGAAACAGCCAGCGCGGCTGGCTGCTTCCATAGGCATTGGAACGGGTCATTCCGCTATATCAGCCCTTGGAGCCGAAGATGTCGGAGAAGGTCTTCAGGTCCTGTTCGGAATTCTTCAGCGCATCGGCAGCGTTGAGCGGCAGAACCTTGATCTTGTCGCGGGCCGGGAAACCTTCCGGCATGCCGGCATCGGCACGCACGGGAATGTAACCGAGCTTGACGAAGCCCTGCTGGCCCTTTTCGGACAGCACGTAGTCGACGAACTTCTTCGCGGCTTCCTCGTGCTTGGTGCCCTTGATGATCGCGACCGGCTCGGTGACGGCCGAAACACCCTCTTCCGGGAAAACGAACTCGACCGGCGCGCCCTTCGCCTTTTCGCGGATCGGCATGTAATCGACGACCACGCCATAGGCCTTTTCGCCCGACGCGACGGACTTCAGAACCGCGCCGTTGCCACCGCCGGAGATGGCTTCATTGGCCTTCAGTTGCTTGTAGTAATCCCAGCCGAGGCCGTTTGCGGCGGCAAGCGTCTGCGCATGGATCAGCGCTGCACCGGACGTCAGCGGGCTTGGCATGGTCACCAGCCCCTTGGCTTCCGCCTTGGCCAGATCCTTCCAGCTCGTCGGCTTCATTGCGGCGGCTGTGTTGTACATGATGCCTGTCGTGATGAGCTTGGTGGAATAATAGAAGCCGTCCGCATCATAAAGCGAGGCGTCGATATTCTTGGCTTCCGTGGACTTGTGGGCGAGAAGCTGGCCAGCCTGCTTCATGCGCTCCAGCGTCACGGTATCGGCGATCAAAAGCACGTCGGCAACCGGATTGCCGGCATTGATCTCGGCCATCAGCTTGGCCATGATCTTCGGCGTTCCGTCACGCACCCATTCAACCTCGAGACCGGGATTGGCGGCCTTGAAACCATCAACGGTCGCCTGCGCGTCCTCGTTGGGCTGGCTGGTGTAGAGCACCAGATCGGCGGCATTGGCGGCGGTGGCGATGAAGCCGAGCGACACGATGGCGGTGAAAGCGGAGAGCAGCGTTTTCATGGGTCCAGTCCCTGTTGTTTGGTGGGACCGCTAAAACATGATTGCATAACATGTATGTGACAGGCAGGATTTTTGGGGTGGGATCTTTTGGGGCCATCGCGGTTAGGAGTAACAATGCCCCTTGGCGCCTGCGGCTCACCCCCCTCTGCCCTGCCGGGCATCTCCCCCTCAAGGGGGGAGATCGGCAAGAGGCGCTGACAGCACTTCATTTTCAACTGTTGCGATAGGCAATAACTTACCGCGAGTCGATCTCCCCCCTTGAGGGGGAGATGTCCGGCAGGACAGAGGGGGGTAAGCCGCACCCTCTACCGCTGCCGTAAGCCGCCGCCCTCAAATCGCCGGCAGCGCCTCGCCCGTTTCCGCCTGCGCCGTCGCGATCAACCGGCCAAGCCGCTTCATGCCTTCCTCGATCATCGCCTCGTTGGCGCAGGAGAAGCTGATGCGCAGCGTATTCGTGCCGGAGCCATCCGCGAAGAATGCTCGGCCGGGAACGAAGGCGACCTTTTCCGTGGCGATGGATTTCGCCAGCAGCGCTGCGCCATCCATGCCCTCAGGCAACGTCACCCAGATGAACATGCCGCCTTCCGGCTTCGTCCAGCGCGTGCCCTTCGGCATGTATCTGTCGAGTGCGGCCAGCATCGCGTCACGGCGGGCGCTATAGGCTGCCTTGATCTTGGCGACCTGTTTGTCGAAGCCGCGCGAGGCGACACGTTCGATGGCGATCTGGTTGATGGTCGAGGAATGCAGGTCGGCTGCCTGCTTCATCAGCACCAGCTTGCGAATAACCGGCGCGGAAGCGACGATGTAACCGACACGAAGGCCGGGTGCGAGCGTCTTCGAAAAGCTGCCGCAATAGATGGTGCGGGTGTTTTCGATGCCGCCCGAGCGGGCGATGTCGAGCGCCATGATCGGCGGAACAGCCTCGCCATCGTAACGCAGCGACTGGTAAGCGGCGTCTTCGATGACGGCGATATCCAGCTCATCGGCCAGCGCCAGAACCTTTTCGCGGCCGGCCAGATCGACGGTTTCACCAGTCGGGTTGGAGAAATCGGCCGAGAGATAAGCGAACTTCACCGCGCCGCCGAGCTTGGCGGCGGTTTCGCGGTAAGCCTCGGGCGTGCGGTTGCCGCCGGGGTTCAGCTGGTCGTAGTTCGGCTCATAGGCGTTGAAGGCGGAAAGCGCGCCGAGATAGGTCGGCCAGGTGACCAGCGCCGTATCCTTCGGCGACAGGAACAGCTTGCCGAGATAATCGAGACCCTGCTGCGAACCGGAAACGATAAAGACGTTATCGGCGGTGCAGTCGATGCCGATCTCGGCCATTTCGCCCGCCAGCCATTCGCGCAGCGGCTTGTAACCTTCGCTCACCGAATATTGCAGCGCCGAGTTTACCTGCGAACCCGAAAAAATTTCCGCATAAGCCTGCTGGAATTCCTCTGCGGGGAAAAGAGCCGGGTCCGGAATACCGCCGGCAAAGGAGATGATATCGGGCTGCTCCAGCAGCTTCAGCAACTCGCGGATTTCGGACGCTTTCATGCGCGAAGAGCGCGTGGCGAAAATTTGTTCCCAATTGAGCATGGGTACGTTTCCTCTTGTGTCGTTTTTATGCGTGCATCTTTACAGAAATGTCGATACGTCAGCAATACTGACTTATCAGTTTTTCGAATTATTTCTGCCTCCCTGCACATTGCCCGCAACCGACCTGCCTTAAGGCCGGATTTTGCGGACAAAGCCAAATACACCCTTGCGCAAAGCTTCACAATCACACCTTTGCGATTGACGCGGCATGGTTTTCCAGCTGGATTGCGCGCGCGCCGCAACACGGCGAAAGCATCATGGGAGTTTGACGACATGCTGAAAAATATCGACCCGGCGCTGAATGCCGATGTCCTGCACGCGCTGCGCGCCATGGGTCACGGCGATACGCTGGTGATCTCCGACACCAACTTCCCCTCCGATTCAGTTGCCCGCCACACGACCGTCGGCAAGGTGCTGCATATCGACAACGTCTCCGCAGCCCGCGCCATGAAGGCGATCCTCTCCGTCCTGCCGCTCGACACGCCGCTGCAGCCTTCTGTCGGCCGCATGGAAGTGATGGGCGCGCCGGATCAGCTGGAGCCGGTACAGGTGGAAGTGCAGAAGGAAATCGACGCGGCGGAGGGAAAATCCGCTCCCATGTATGGCATCGAGCGCTTCGCCTTCTACGAGCAGGCAAAAAAAGCCTATTGCGTCATCACCACGGGCGAAACCCGGTTTTATGGCTGCTTCCTTCTGACGAAGGGTGTCATCCCGCCGGCGAAGTAAGGCCAAAAACGGGAAAATTGCGCCGGCCGCCCACCTTCATGACAATTTCAAGTTGTTATGGCAAAAACTTCCACTAGGCTTGAAAAACCAACCGGAGGTGTGCGGATCATGACCCAATATGTCCTGGCGTTCTGGAATGTCGAAAACCTGTTTGCGCCGGAGGGTTATCCGGCGCGCGAGCCGTGGATTGCCGAGCGGCTGAAGAACGACCTGAAAGGCTGGACCGAGGACCTGTTCAAAACCAAGGTCAAACAGCTCGGTCTGATCATAAGCCAGATCGGCGGCGCGGGACCGGATCTGCTCGGTGTCTGCGAAGTCGAGAACCGTTTCGTTCTGGAGACGCTGGCGGAACATCTGAACGACCTCATGCCCGCGCGCTCCTACCGGGTCGTGCATGCCGATTCCAGCAAGGACCAGCGCGGCATCGATACCGCCTTCATCTATGACAGCAAAAAGCTGCTGATCAACGAGAACGAGATTTTCAGCCATTTCGTGATGCGCCGCACCGGCACACGCGACATTACCCAATGCACCTTCATCACCAAGGGCGGCCGCCAGCTTATCGCGCTCTCCAATCACTGGCCGTCGCGCTCTGGCGGCGCGGTGGAAAGCGCCGGTTTTCGCATGACGGCAGGTGAAACGCTAGGCTATTGGCATCAGCGCATCAGGGAAGAAAAAGGCAACGACATCGCTGTCATCGCCTTCGGCGACTTCAACGACGATCCTTCCGATGCCTCGCTGCGCTACCACGCCAATTCCACCCGCGAGCGGGACGATGTCGAAAACTCGCAATCGGCCATGTTCTACAATCTCACCTGGAACTACCTGCGCCAGCCGGTGGTCGATTCCGTCGGCACGGCAAGAACGATCTACGGCACGCTCTATTTCAACGGCGATGCCAATATCTTCGATCAGATCCTCGTTTCCCTATCGCTTCTAACCGGTAGCAGCGGCTTCAACGCGCGTGAGGAGACGGCAAAAATAGAAGCCATTGCGGCCATGGTCAGCCACAGCAAGAATGAGGGGCCCATCCGCTTCGGCCTGTCGAAAGGCGATGCGGTCAAAAACGTCAATCTCGGTGGGTTCTCCGATCACTTCCCTGTTTCGGTGGTTATCGAGGAAGACGATACCGTCGTGTGAGCACGGACCACGCAAAAAAGGCCGGAGCTTTCGCCCCGGCCTTCATATCTTCCACCAAACAATAAAGCTTAGTTGACAGCCTTGTCGACCAGCTTGTTCTTGCCGATCCAGGGCATCATGCCGCGCAGCTTGGCGCCGACTTCTTCGATCTGGTGGGCGTCGTTGTTGCGACGAATGCCCTTGAAGCGTGCGCCGCCGGCCTTCCATTCCTGCATCCACTCGGAGGTGAACTTGCCAGTCTGGATGTCGTGCAGAACGCGCTTCATTTCAGCCTTGGTGTCGGCGGTGATGATGCGCGGGCCGGTGACGTATTCGCCCCACTCGGCCGTGTTGGAGATCGAGTAGTTCATGTTGGCGATGCCGCCTTCATAGATCAGGTCGACGATCAGCTTCACTTCGTGCAGGCACTCGAAATAGGCCATTTCCGGTGCGTAACCGGCTTCGACCAGGGTTTCGAAACCGGCGCGGATCAGTTCGACGAGACCGCCGCACAGAACGACCTGTTCGCCGAAGAGGTCGGTTTCGCACTCTTCCTTGAAGTTGGTTTCGATGATGCCCGAACGGCCGCCGCCAACGCCGCAGGCGTAGGAGAGAGCGAGTTCAAGCGCATTGCCGGAAGCGTTCTGGTGAACGGCAACGAGGCAGGGAACGCCGCCGCCCTTCTGGTATTCGCCGCGAACCGTGTGGCCGGGGCCCTTCGGTGCGATCATGACGACGTCGAGCGAAGCCTTCGGCTCGATGAGACCGAAGTGAACGTTGAGGCCGTGTGCGAAAGCGATTGCTGCGCCATCACGGATGTTGCCGGCGATGTCGGCCTTGTAGATGTCGGCCTGGAGCTCGTCCGGCGTCGCCATCATCAGGAGGTCGCCCCACTTGGCGGCTTCGGCAACGGTCATGACCTTGAAGCCGTCGGCTTCGGCCTTCTTGACGGTCGGCGAACCGGCCTTCAGGGCGATGACGACGTTCTTGGCGCCGGAATCCTTGAGGTTCAGCGCATGGGCGCGGCCCTGGGAGCCGTAACCGACGATGACGACATTCTTGGACTTGATGAGATTGAGATCGGCATCACGATCATAATAAACGCGCATTTTATGGTCCTTCCCTAATGCTTGTCTCTCAGTTGTCTAAACCGGAATGTCAGGCGGGTTTGCCGCTGAGTTCCGAATGTACCTTTTCCGTGCCGTAGAGGGTCAGAAAGGCGACGACCGCCTTCTTCGCCCGGGCGGAAAAATCCTTGTCCGGCGCCTCGCCCAGCAGCATGCGCACATGCAGATCCGAAACGATGAGGCCGTAAAAACTGCGATATGCCTCCTCGGCATCATCGAAACGCAGATAGCCGGAACGGCGACCTGCCTCGATCAGCCCACGGGCGCGGCGGTCGATCTGGCGACGGCCGCGTTCCAGCAGCAGATCGCCGAGCTTCGAGCCGTCGCGGCTCGCCTGCCCTATCGCCAGACGGTTGAGCGCCAGCGACACATCGCCCGCCAGCACATCCAGCAGATCATGCGCGAAAACCTCGAGGTGATCGGCAAGCTGCGGTGCGGAGACGCGGTCACCTGCCTTTTCGAAGGTGCGGACCTTGCTCTGCTGAAAGGTGATCATCGCCGCCAGCAGGCCGTCCCGGTCGCCGAACCACTTGTACAGGCTTTCCTTGGAACAGTTGGCGGCACGCGCCAGCCCCGATGTGGTGAGCGCTTTCTCGCCGCCCTCGACCAATAGACGCAATGCCTGGTCCAGAACGGCGTTCTGGCGCGGCGAAAACTCCTGCGCTGTGATCGGGTCGGAAGCCAAGTCTTTTCCACTCCAGGGGCTCGATTAATGTACCGTACGGTACGGTTCGAGCGCCATTTAAGCGGAGGCTGCGTTGGGGTCAAGCGGATTCTTCAGGGGAGGATGAGAATTGACGCGGTGCGGCGGAGTATCACGGCAAGCTTGAGGTGAACCTCTAGGAGGTTTTGCGTTGGTAGCGGACCGAAGGTGCGTGGAGCCTTACCCCCTCTGTCCTGCCGGACATCTCCCCCTCAAGGGGGGGAGATCGGCAAGGGTCCCTTTTGTCGCTTCATTCCAAGCTTCGAGATGGGCGAGACCTTGCCGCAGATCGATCTCCCCCCTTGAGGGGGAGATGCCCGGCAGGGCAGAGGGGGGTAACGCCGCGCTCCTCAGGCAATGGAAAACCTTCCCAAAGAACCAATCTACCCAGCCGCGCTGATCTCCCGCGAGGCGTCGATATCCCGTGACGGCGACAATCCGTAGAAACGGCTATATTCACGACTGAACTGCGACGGGCTCTGATAACCGACACGGTGGCCGGCGGTGCCTGCATCCAGCCGCTCCAGCAGCATCAGCCGCCGCGCCTCATGCAACCGCAGCTGCTTCTGGTACTGAACCGGCGTCATGGCCGTGATCGTCTTGAAATGATGGTGGAAGGACGAGACGCTCATGCCGATATGATCGGCCAGATCCTCGATACGCAGCTGGCGTGCGAAATTCTCGCGCAGCCAGGCGATGGCGCGGGCGATGCGGTTGCCATGGCTGCCGGCCGCGATGATGTTCATAAGCTGCCCGCCCGCCGGTCCTGTCAGAATGCGATAGAGGATTTCCTGCTCGATCAGCGGCGCCATGGCGGCAATGTCTGCCGGACGGTCGAGCAGGCGCAACAGGCGGATAGCCGCATCGAGAAGTTCCGGCGTGGCGGTATTGACGATGATGCCGCGCTGCGCATTCGCCGGCTCCGCGGGCGGATCGATGGGCACGCGCCGCATGAGATCGAGCAGCTTCTCGCTGTCGATAGCAAGCGAGATGCAGAAATGCGGCACCTCCCTGCTCGCCTCCACCACCCGCCATGCAACCGGCAGATCAAGGGAGGTCAGGAGATAATCCCCCGCCCCATAATTGATGGTGTCCGTCCCCAGTTGCACGCATTTCGCGCCCTGGATAACCATCGCGAGACAGGGGCGATAGCTGCCGTGGCATGGGGCGCTCGGTGTCGTGCGCCGGCTGATGCCGAGGGAGTCGATTGCCGTCTGCACCTCGCCGTCCTGGGTAGCATGCCGCGCGGCAATGGAGGCGATCTCCTGATAGACATTGAACGGCAAGGACATAGGGGAAATCCCGTAACTGAAGGAAGAGATGCGTCGGATGCCTTTTATCTAGAAGGCCGCGCGGCCCGCGCAAAGAGTGCGCCACCATATTTTTGCAGGATCGTGCAAAAAGCTCGGAGGATCGCTCTAACGCCGTCCCGCGCTTCCATCGCATATTCCGTCGTCCCCAACTCCCGAAAGGATATTCAGATGGCTATTGCTAGAGGTTACGCTGCGACAGATGCGTCGAAGCCGCTTACCCCGTTCACCTTCGAACGCCGCGAGCCGAACGATGACGACGTCGTCATCGATATCAAATATGCCGGCATCTGCCATTCCGACATCCATACCGTCCGCAACGAATGGAAGAACGCCGTCTACCCGATCGTTCCGGGCCATGAGATCGCCGGCGTCGTGAAAGCCGTCGGTTCCAAGGTCACGAAGTTCAAGGTCGGAGACCATGTCGGCGTCGGCTGCTTTGTCGATTCCTGCGTCGGCTGCGCCACCCGCGATCTCGACAATGAACAGTACATGCCGGGTCTCGTGCAGACCTACAACTCCGTCGAACGCGACGGCAAGACCGCCACGCAGGGCGGATATTCCGACCATATCGTCGTGCGGGAAGATTACGTCCTCTCCATTCCGGAAAACCTGCCGCTCGACGCCTCCGCTCCCCTGCTCTGCGCTGGTATCACGCTTTATTCGCCGCTTCAGCACTGGAATGCCGGCCCGGGCAAGAAGGTGGCTATCGTCGGCATGGGCGGTCTTGGCCATATGGGCGTGAAGATCGGTTCAGCCATGGGCGCGGATATCACCGTGCTTTCGCAGACACTCTCCAAGAAGGAAGACGGCCTTAAGCTTGGCGCGAAGGAATATTATGCCACCAGCGACGCCTCGACCTTCGAAAAGCTCGCCGGCACATTCGACCTGATCCTCTGCACCGTTTCGGCGGAAATCGACTGGAATGCCTATCTCGGCCTGCTGAAGGTCAACGGCACCATGGTGCTTCTCGGTGTGCCTGAACATGCGATCCCCGTGCACGCCTTCTCGGTCATCCCCGGCCGCCGTTCTCTGGCTGGCTCTATGATCGGCTCTATCAAGGAAACCCAGGAGATGCTGGATTTCTGCGGCAAGCACGACATCGTGTCCGAAATCGAAAAGATCGACATCAAGGACGTCAACGAGGCTTATGAGCGCGTGCTGAAGAGCGACGTACGTTACCGCTTCGTCATCGACATGGCGTCGCTCGACGCTTGATGCGTCCGGAAGCGGCGAAACAGGGAACGGCGGGAAGCCATGCTTTCCGCCGTTTCTTTGTCGCTTGCCTCACGCCTCGTCCTTCAGCGTCTCTTTCTGGGTAATCAGCCGCGCGCTGTGCTGGCCGCTCAGGTAAATCCACAGCCAGCTCCACGCCACGGCCAGCCGCGAACGCGTTCCGATCAGGAAGTAGATATGGGCAAGCCCCCATATCCACCACGCCAGCACGCCCTTGAGCTTGAACCTGCCGAAATCGATCACCGCCGCGCGTTTGCCGATGGTCGCCAGATTGCCTTGATGGCTGTAGCGGAACGGCGATGGTGACGGCTGGCCGGCCAGCCGCGCCTTGATGACCTTCGCGACATAGGCGCCCTGCTGCTTTGCCGCGGGCGCAATACCCGGCACCGGCTTGCCGTTTTCCTGATTGACGGCGGCCGTATCGCCGATGACGAAGATATTCGGGTCGTCTTCCAGATTGAGATGAGGTCCGACGATGGCCCGTCCTGCCCGGTCGGCGGCGGCGTTGAGCCATTTCGCGGCGGGCGACGCCTGCACGCCGGCAGCCCAGACCACAGTGCGGCAGGGGTAATAGGTCTCGCCCACCGTCACGCCCTCATCGCTGCACGCCGTAACCGGCGTGCCGAGCAGAACCTCGACGCCAAGTTTTTCGAGGGCTTCCTTCGCATAGGCCGAAAGATCCTCCGTGAAGACTGGCAGAACGCGAGGGCCGGCCTCGACGAGCAGCACCCGGGTTTTTCTGGTATCCACATTGCGGAATTCTGCCGGCAGCGCCTTGTGCGCCAACTCGGCAATCATGCCTGCCATTTCCACGCCCGTCGGGCCTGCGCCGATGATGACGAAGGTCAGCAGCGCCCGCCGTTCTTCTTCACTGGTGGCGAGTTCGGCGCGCTCGAAAGCCAGAAGCAGGCGGCGGCGAATTGTCGTTGCATCTTCGAGCGTCTTGAGACCGGGGGCGGAACGTTCCCACTCGTCGCGGCCGAAATAGGCGTGGCGGGCGCCAGTGGCCAGCACCAGCGTATCGAAGCCGATGACCTGACCCGAACTTAGATGCACGGTCCGCGCCGCCCGGTCTATGCCATTCACCTCCGCAAGCAGGGTCGTGACCTCCTTGCGGTCGCGGTAGAGATGGCGGATCGGCCAGGCAATTTCGGATGTCGCGAGAGCCGTCGTCGCAACCTGATAAAGCAATGGCTGGAACAGGTGGTGATTGCGACGATCTATCAATGTGATGCGGACAGGGGCCCCCTCCAGCCCATGTACCAGTTGCAAACCGCCGAAGCCTCCACCCACGACGACAACATGATGTTCTTGCATATGTCTTTTGCCTTCATAAGCTCGCGCACGGAGCATGCGCAGCCAAAGCATAGGCGAAAAAATTGACTTTGGTTATGAAATAGCCTGACCGCAGGCGTGACAAAAACGCCTGACTGTTTCAGCCATGCCATATTCCAGCGCATCCGCCGTCAGCCCGTGGCCGATGGAAACCTCGGCCAGATAAGGGATACGTTTCATCAGCTTGGGCAAGTTTGCGACGGTGAGGTCATGGCCGGCATTGACGGCAAGTCCAAGCGCTCTGGCATGATCCGCCGTCCGCCCGAGCTTTTCGAGAAGCGCGTCGCCCTTTTGCGGATCGTCAAAACAGCCGCCATAGGGGCCGGTGTAAAGTTCGATACGCGCCGCCCCCGTTTCCGCCGCCAGTTCCACCGGCTCGCGCTCCCCATCGCCATCGGCAAAAAGCGAGACGCGCATGCCGCCGGCCTTCAGGCGTCCCACCACGTCTTTCAGGAAAACGCCGTGCTTGCGGAAATCCCAGCCATGGTCGGAGGTCGCCTGCGACGGATCGTCAGGTACCAGTGTCACCTGCTCCGGTTGGGTCTTTTCGCAAAGAACGAGGAAATCCTCGGTCGGATAACCTTCGATGTTGAATTCCGCGCCGGGAAAACTGTCGTCGATCAGGGCGCGCAGCACCGGCAGATCGGAAAAGCGGATATGGCGCTGATCCGGCCGCGGGTGTACAGTCAGCCCGCTTGCCCCCGCCGCCAGTGCAATATGCCCGAAATGCGCGACATCCGGCCATGGAAGATCGCGGCGGTTGCGTAACATGGCAATTGCGTTCAGATTGACAGAAAGTTTTGCGGGCATGGCATCGGGGCTCCGGTTCGGAATTGACATCCTGTTTCACGCAGGTTGAGGCCAATCGCAAGAAGGCCGGCGAATTTTTTATTATTGCGGGAACGAAAACAGGCAATACACGTTACGGTTCTGATGTAGCGTTTGGTATGAGGTCTTGATCGGAAAACATGTCCGTCTTGGGGGAACAAGCAACGGACACCTTTAAAAAGGCAGGCACACTGTCAAAGAGCGCGAAGGGGGAGACAATGCAGGATGGCCGTATGCCGTTCGAAAGTCACGGCGACGAGGACAAACCCAATCTAAGGATCAGCAGCTTTCTACCGGATATAAGCCTGCCCTCCTCCCTGCCCGCGGAACCCGTGCCCATCGCCGACATGGCCAATATCTTCGGGGTGACCCACCGGACGCTGCATTTTTACGAAGAAAAGGCGCTGCTGACTTCAAAGCGCATCGGCCAGATGCGGGTCTATACCCACCGCAATGTCCAGCGCATGGCCGTCATCAACGTCTGCCGCGAAGTGGGCATTTCCGTCGCCGCCATTACCGAGATCATGGAAAAATTCGTCCGTTCGCTCTCGCAGAGCGAGGCGGACGATATATTCCACGCCGCGCTGCGGCAGCGGAAGCGGGAATTGACAGCCGAGCTTTCCACCCTTCAGCGCCAGGCCCAGCAGATCGAGGAACTGCTGGTCGCCGACACGGATGCGGACGGCACGGATGGCGCGGAACGGGCCCCGGCAAAGGACATCGCCCTAACCGACACAGAACGAAAATGTCTGGAACTGATGGCGGAGGGTTACGCCCCGGTGAGGCTCGCCCGCGCCCTTGGTCTTTCAGGCAGCGATCTCAATGTTCTCGAGGCGAAGATCATCGGCAAGTTCAATGCCAGCAACCGCTTTCAGGCGGTCGCCAAGGCGGTTCTGCTCGGCGTCATCCGTGCATAGTCACGATCAACGAACGATTGTCAGTGTCTCCGCCGCACGGGTAATGGCGGTGTAAAGCCACCTCTCGCGCGAGTCCCGGAAAGCATAGCTCTCGTCGAAGAGAACCACATTGTTCCACTGCGAACCCTGCGCCTTGTGCACGGTCAGCGCATAGCCGAAATCGAACTCGTCATAACGCTTACGCGTGGACCACGGAATTTCCGTCTCCACATCCTCGAAAGCCGCCTTCAACAATTTGATTTTCGCAGCACCACGATCCATATCGTCGTCTTCGGGCCGGATCATCAGGTTGATGCCGGGCTTCACCGTCTCGCGCGATGAACTCATCACCTGCCAGAGCGAGCCGTTGAGCAGCCCCTTGGCCGGGTCGTTCCGGAGGCAAACCAGCTTGTCGCCGGATTGCGGGTAATCGGCGGTAAAACCCTTCAGCTCGCGAAGCCGCTGATTGTAACGGCGGCGGGTGCGGTTGGTACCGACCAGCACCTGATCGGCATCGAGAACCAGCGACTGCGTCACCTCGGATTTGGAAATCACCTGCGCGGTCCCGTAATCGCCGCGCATGATCTCCCGGCCCTCCCGCACATCCATGGCAAGATGGATGATGGGATTGTCCTTGGCCTGGCGATGGATTTCCGACAGCAGATAATCCGGCTCCTGCTCGGTAAAGAAGCCGCCGCCCGAAACCGGCGGCAACTGGCCGGGATCGCCAAGCACGAGGATCGGCGTGCCGAAGCTCATCAGGTCCTTGCCCAGCTGCTCATCCACCATCGAACATTCATCGATGATAATGAGCGCCGCCTTGGCGAGCGGGCTCTGGCGGTTGATGGAGAACATCGGCGCAATCGAAGTTTTGCCTGTTTCCTCGTCTTCCACCGTTTCTTCGCCGCGCGGGCGATAGATCAGCGAATGGATGGTGCGGGCATTGGTCGCCCCGCGTGAGCGCAGCACCTGCGCCGCCTTGCCGGTGAAGGCCGCAAACAGCACCTCGCCATCGACATTTTCCGCGAAATGCTTGGCAAGCGTCGTCTTGCCCGTTCCGGCATAACCGAACAGCCGGAAAACCGGCGTCCGGCCTTCCTTCAGCCAGCGGGAAACAGCCTTCAGCGCTTCGTCCTGTTGCGGTGAAAATAACATGCGCCCTCATCGCAGGATTCGAGCGTGGTGCGCAACAGAAAAAGAACGAAAGATGAATCGCCGTGTGAGAATGCGGCAATAAAACACGGCTGGTTTTTAAGCCGTGGTCGCTATCATCCCTCGTATGAAGATATTGATTCTCGGCGCAACAGGTTTCATCGGTTCGGAGGTTCTCAAAAGCCTGCACCTCCGCGGGCATGCCGTGACGGGGCTGGCGCGTTCAGTCACCCGCGCCCGCGACAAATGGCCTTTCGCCAACTGGATCTCAGCCGATCTTTCCAGGATGACGCACGCGACAGACTGGTCATCGCTCGTCCATGACCATGACGCCATTGTCAATTGCGCGGGCGCGCTGCAGGACGGCCTGTCGGATGACCTTGCCGCGACGCAGGAAAAGGCGATGCTGGCGCTTTATGAAGCAGCGGCGCAGGCGGGCGGCAGACGGATAATCCAGATATCGACCCGCACGGCGGGGGCCGCATCCGGCCTGCCCTTCCTCGCCACCAAACGCCGCGCCGATGAGGCGCTCGCCGCAAGCGGTCTGCCTCACGTCATTCTGCGCCCCGCGTTGGTGGTTGGGCGAAACGCGCACGGCGGTACGGCACTTGTGCGCGCGCTTGCAGGCTTTCCCTTCGTGGTGCCGCTCGTCAATGGACAAATCGCCGTCCGGACGGTCGCGGTGGAGGATGTGGCAAGCGTGGTATGCGCGGCGATCAAGGGCGAAATCCCGGCGGACAGCGATCTCGAACTCGCCGCGAAGGAAAGGCTGACGTTACAGGACGTGGTCGCCAGACACCGGCAATGGCTGGGCCTGCCCCGTGCTCCGGTCATAAATCTTCCCGCCGCCTTCATGCGCCCCGTCGGCCTTGTGGCGGATGCAGCAGGCAAACTCGGCTGGCGGTCGCCGCTGCGTTCGACCGCCATGACGGTCATGTCGGAAGGCATCGTGACGGAGAATGAAGCTGGACCGGCGATGGCCTCACTAAAGACCCTGGAACAGACGCTGGCCGCCCACCCTTCCGGTGTGCAGGACCTGTGGTTTGCCAGATTATATCTGCTGAAACCCCTGAACGTTCTCTGCCTGTCTTTATTCTGGCTGCTGTCCGGCCTCATACCGCTGCTGAATATCACTGGAGCAGCGGCGCATTTCCTCCCCTTTATGCCGCAGACGTCGGCCATCGCCCTCACACTCGCCACCTGCCTCATCGATATAGGCCTCGGCATCGCCGTTCTGTTGCGGCCGCTCGCCAGAAAGGCGCTTGTCGGCATGCTGCTGGTCAGCGCCGCTTATCTGGCCGGCGGCAGCCTGCTCGAACCGACCCTTTGGCTCGATCCACTCGGTCCTCTGGTCAAGGTTCTGCCTTCCATCGCCCTGACGCTCGTTGCCCTCGCCACCTTGGATGAACGCTGATGACGCTTGAGGAACTGCTGCGGCTTGCCCATGTCATCGGCGCGACGGTGCTGTTCGGCACTGGCGCCGGCATTGCCTTTTTCATGGTGATGGCACGGCGGACGGCCAGCCCGGCGCTGATCGCTCATGTCGCAGGCACTGTCGTCATCGCCGACACGGTCTTTACCGCCACCGCCGCGATCATCCAGCCTGTCACCGGATATTTTCTCGCGCGCATCATCGGCTGGCCGCTGACCGAAGGCTGGATCGCGCTTTCGCTTGCCCTTTATGTTTTCACCGGCATTTTCTGGCTGCCGGTGGTGTGGATACAGATCAGGCTGCGCGATATCGCCCGCGACTGCGCTGCCACCGGACAGGCCCTGCCCGCGCAATGGTTCCGCCTTTACCGCATCTGGTTCGCCTGCGGTTTTCCCGCCTTTTTCGCGGTTCTCGGCATCATCTGGCTCATGCTCAACAAGCCGGATATTCCCCTGTTCGGCTGATGCGGCTCAATTGACCGCCTGTCGCTCGACAAGCTGCGCCAGCTGCTCCGCAACCGTGTTCCAACCGTCGAAGAAGCCCATCTCCGCGTGCCTGTCGCGATCCTCAGGGTTGTTGTGCATGGCATAGGCCACATATTCCATGCCGTCGGGGTGATCGCGAAATGTCATCACGGCGGTGAGGAACGGCTGGGCGGAGGGGCGAAAACCCGCCGTCAGCGCATCGGTAAAAACCAGACGCTGCTCATGATCCACCGCCAGAAAACATCCTTTGACATGCGGACCGAAGGCCGTGCCGTCCTCGCTGTAGCGCGTTTCGAAGGCGCCGCCGGGATGAAGCTCCATGCGGTCGACCCGGCATTGGCCGGGATGCGGCACCCACCATTGTTCGAGGCTGGCCTTGTCCGTCCAGGCATTCCAGACGAGCCGGCGCGGCGCCCTGATGATGCGTGAAATCTTCAGGTCGAGATCGGGATTGAAAGTCTCGTTCATTGGTCATTCTCCCCTTTACTGGACATCCTGTCCTGTTGCGCCATGACGAATTGTTCGAGCCGGTCGGTGCGGCCTTCCCAGATGGCGCGTTGTTGCGACAACCAGCCATCGAGCATGGAGAACCTCTGTTTCTCCAGCGAGCAGAACCGGACGCGCCCCTGCTTGCGCGTCACGATCAGCCCCGCCTCTTCCAGCTGGCGGATATGTTTCATGAAGGATGGCAGGGCCATGTCGAAGGGTTCGGCCAGCATTCCGATACTCGCCTCCCCGCCGCCCAGCCGCAGGATCACCGCCCTGCGGGTCGGATCGGCAAGAGACTGGAAGATATCGTCGAGCGCGTCTGAATAGTTTTCCATAAGGCTAACTATCATATCGAAATAGTTAGCTCAATGGATAAGTTTAAAAATCGCGAAAATTCGTTGCCGCAGGGAATAATCCATCGGGTTGCGGTGTCTCTTGATGTGCTGGCGGCAGAGGCCGCCCGAACCAAGGAGGATATGTCCATGAAGATCCGCTTTATCGTTCCCGCCCTCGTTCTGGCTTTTGCCGGAACGGCCTATGCCGCCCCTATGGTCGAAACCGTCAAGACCGCCAAGGGCGATGTGCTGGCGGGCGAAAAAGGCATGACGCTCTACACTTTCAAGAACGACAAGAAGGGCGTATCCAATTGTTATGACAAATGCGCGGTGAACTGGCCGCCGTTTTTCGCAGCCGCCAGCGACAAGGCCGAGGGCGCCTATTCCCTCGTGAAGCGCAAGGACGGCAAGATGCAATGGGCGAAGGATGGCATGCCGCTTTATTACTGGGTCAAGGACACGAAAAAAGGCGACGCCACCGGCGACGGTATGAACGGTGTATGGGATGCCGCAAAACCCTGATGGCATGACGGATGAAAAGCGGGGGAACCATTCCCCCGCAGCCGGCAGCTTCGAAACGGAGATGCTGGCGCTGATGCCCATGCTGCGCCGTTATTCCCGCAGCCTTTCCCGTTCCGATGCCGATGGCGAAGACCTCTTGCAGGACTGCGTGGAAAAGGCGTTGGCCAATAAAAGGCAATGGCGCGGAACGGGTTTGAAATCATGGGCTTACACGATAATGACGAATCTTTATCGTAACCGCCACCGCGCCGAGAAACGCCACCCGTCCGAGAGCCTGGACGGCCATGAGAGCATCGCCGGCGCGGAGACGCTCTCCGACACGCTGGAGAACGACCGGCTGCATGGCGCACTCGCCCTTCTTTCGCCGGACATGCGCGCCGTGCTGATGCTGGTGACGGTGGAAGGCTACAGCTATCAGGAGGCGGCAGAGACATTGTCGATCCCGCTCGGCACCGTCATGTCCAGATTGTCCCGCGCCCGCGAAACCCTTCGCCAGCATCTGGCGGCGGATAATATCATTCCCCTGCGGAGACCAAGATGACACGGCTAGAGGCCATAACCGAAGACGATTTGCACGCCTATGTCGACGGACTTCTTTCCGACGATGACCGCGCGGCTGTCGAGGCCTGGCTGGCGGAAAGGCCGGAGGAGCAGGCCCGTGTGGAGGAATGGAGAAAACAGGCCGATATTCTGCGCAATGCCTTCGCCTCCTATGCCGCCGCACATCCGCATGACGCATCGATGCTCACCCCGCAAAAGAGGGACCGCGCATGGCGGGCAAAACCGGTTCTCCTGCAAACAGCGGCCGCCCTTTTGATATTCGTGGCGGGTGCTGCGGCGGGCAGGCTTCTGCCGCCGTCTTTTTCCACGCCGCAGGACGTGACCCTGGCGTCGCTGACCACGGATATTCCGGCGCAGGCGAAATCCGCCTATCTCATCTATGCTAGCGAGGTGCGCCATCCCGTCGAAGTCGGCGCGGGAGAACAGCAGCATCTCGCCACATGGCTCGGCAAGCGGCTCGGTTACCCCTTCACCATCCCCGATCTCTCAAAGATCGGATACGACCTCGTCGGCGGGCGTCTTATCCCCGTCAGCGGTAAACCGGGCGCGATGCTGATGTATCAGGACAAGACAGGCCGTCGGGTGACGGTGCTGATCGGCCACAACGAGGAAAACCGCACCACCAGCTTCCGCATGGCCAGCGCCGACGGCATCGAGACCTTCTACTGGATCGACAATGAACTGGGTTACGCCGTGTCCGCCGAGCTGACGCGCGACGAGGTGCAGGCAATCGCCGAGGAATGCTACCGGCAGTTCCCGACGTGAAGACCGTTATTTCAGCATCGGCCAGAGGCTGATGACGAGAAGTACGGCCATGGTGATATTGAACCATTTGAGCCGGACCGGCACCGCCAGCCATTCCCGTAATGCCGAGCCGAAACCCGCCCAGGTGGAAACGCTGGGAAGATTGACCGCGGCGAAGGCCACGCCAACGAGAAGGACGGTGAGGAAATATTGCCGCTCATCCGTATAGGTCGCCATTGCCGTCACCGCCATCACCCACGCCTTGGGATTGACCCACTGAAAAGCGGCCGCGGCAAGGAAACTCATCGGCTCCGCTGCGGCCGAACCCTCGCTCAGGCTGCGGGAGGTGCCGATCTTCCACGCGATCCAGACGAGATAGAGCCCGCCTGCGAATTTCAGCCCGGTGTAAAGCACGGGCACCGAATGCAACAACGCGCCGAGACCGAAGCCGACCCCGATCAGCAGCGACAGGAACCCCGCCCCGATGCCCAGCATATGCGGGATGGTGCGGCGGAAACCGAAATTCACGCCGGAAGCAAAAAGCATCATATTGTTCGGGCCGGGCGTGATGGATGTGGTGAAGGCAAACAGCACCAGCGCGACAAGAGTTTCGACAGTCATGGTTTCTCCTTGAGCCGAAATCCTATCCGCCGGGCCAACATCAGGCCACCCCGCCGGATTGATGGCCGAGGTCAATTTTTTTGATGGATCGATCCTCTCCATGCCGGCTTTGAGAAGTCGGAACAAAGTTCTATTGTCCGATCATCAACCGCTGGAGCGAACCCATGTATGACGATATTCCTTCCGTCACCCTGCCCTCCGGAAAAGAGGTTCCGGCCCTTGGCCTCGGCACCTGGAACATGGGGGAGACGAGATCATCCGCGCCGCAGGAGGTCGAAAGCATTCGCAAGGCGATCGATCTCGGCATGACGCTGATCGACACTGCGGAAATGTATGCGGATGGCAGATCGGAAGAGGTGGTCGGCGCGGCCATCGCCGGCCGTCGACAGGACGTGTTTCTGGTCAGCAAGGTCTACCCCTGGAACGCCAGCGAAAGAGGCACGACGGAGGCCTGCGAGCGCAGCCTTGCAAGGCTCGGCACCGACCATATCGACCTCTATCTGCTCCACTGGCGCGGCGAGCACCCGCTTGCGGAAACCGTGGCGGCTTTCGAAAGGCTGAAGAGCGACGGCAAGATCGGCGACTGGGGCGTCTCCAATTTCGACACCGACGACATGGAGGAGCTTTTCGCGGTTCCCGGCGGCAAGAACTGCGCCGCCAATCAGGTTCTCTACAATCTGTCCCGGCGTGGGCCGGAGTTTTCGCTGCTGCCCTGGTGCCAGGAGCGCGGCGTGCCGCTGATGGCCTATTCCCCCATCGAACAGGGCCGCATCTTGAAGAACCACGAACTCATCCGCATCGCCAAGGCCTATCAGGCGACACCGGCGCAACTGGCGCTCGCCTTTCTTCTTGAGAGGGACGGCGTCATCGCCATCCCGAAATCCGCCAGCGTTTCCCGCGTCGAGGAAAATCGAGGCGCGACCGATCTTGAAATAACCGAGGAAGACTGGGCGGCGCTGGATGCCGTCTTCCCGCCGCCAACGCGCAAGACCTCGCTGGAAATGCTGTGAGGTAACAGAGGGTTACGAAACACTTCGGAATCAATCGCTCAAGCGGTTGAATCGGAATATGAACGCCACGCCGAAAAGCAGGCCCGTTGTGCGGGGATGCGACACTAGGCATGGACCGCAAGAAACGGCGCGACAAGCCGCGCCGTCAGATCATGAGAACGCACCGCGCTTCATTACGGTATGCGGTGCTCATATTCCTCTTTCAGCCCCAGCCAGGTATCCCAGAAGGGTTCCGGCTCCTCTTCCTGAAGCCGGGCAGCGAGAATATCGAGGTGCACGTGCCAGCCGGCGCTGACATTGAGCTTGGTCGTGCGATCCGCAAGCCGGCGATGAACCAGCGTCAGAAGCACGTCCTTGCCCAGAGCCTGAAGCTCGATGGACACCTCCGCGCCCTCGCCCCAACTGAAGACAAGGCGGTGCGGCGGAACGACGGTGATGATGCGGGACGCCATCCTGTGCTCTTCGGAAAAGCCTTCCGGGCGACGGCCCGGCGGATCGGAAAGCTCATCGTTACGCCAGACGAGTTCGAACGGCGCATCGGGCGCAAGCCGCATTTCGCCGGAAGCCAGCCAGCGACGGCGAAGCTCGCTTTGTGTCAGATAGGCCCATACCCGCTCGATCGGCCCCGGCAGCAGCCGTTCGATCTTCAGGGTCGTCGGTTCGACAAGACGGCCATAGGCGTCAGGCATTGCGATATCAGCCATTGTCATTTCCTCCATCTGCAGGGATTTTTCCCTGATCATCCTCCCTGAGCATTTGCTCAAGAATATCGAGGCGGCTGCCCCAGAACTGTCGGTAGAAATCGAGCCATTCATGCGCCTCTGCCAAGGGTTCCGGCGCAAGACGGCAGACATGGATGCGCCCCCTCACCTCGCGGCGGATAAGCCCCGCATTTTCCAGCGCCTTGATATGTTTCGAGGCGGCGGCGAGCGATATGTCGAACGGCCGGGCCAACTGGCTCACCGTTCTCTCACCAAGGGAAAGATCGCGTAGCATCGTGCGTCGCGTGGCGTCGCCGAGGGCATGAAAGACAGTGTCGAGATGTGAAGCGGATAATTCAACCATATTGTTGAATATAGACTGTCGACCCAGAAAGTCAACCATATGGTTGAATATATGCCGATCCGGGCGAAGCCATAAAAAAACCCGCGGCGAACCGCGGGCTTATATTCCAGCATATGCTGCGGATATGGAGGTTACATCCCCTGCGGGCCGCGATTCATCGCCGCGATACCGGTGCGGCAAATCTCGATCAGGCCGAGCGGCTTGATGATCGCCACGAACTGGTCGATCTTCGACGACTTGCCGGTGATCTCGAAGATGAAATGCTCCACCGTCGCATCCACCACCTTGGCCTGAAACGCATCGGCAAGGCGCAGCGTCTCGGCACGGTCCTCGCCGGAACCGGCGACCTTGATAAGCGCCACTTCGCGCTCGATAGGCCGCTCCTGCCCCAGTTCGCGGGCGCGAACGGTGAGATCGAGAACCCGGTGCACCGGCACGATGCGCTCAAGCTGCGCCTTGATCTGCTCCAGCACGATGGGCGTGCCGCGCGTGACGATGGTGATGCGCGACAGATGCGCCTCATGTTCCGTTTCCGAAACCGTCAGGCTCTCGATGTTGTAGCCGCGGCCGGAGAACAGGCCGATGACCCGGGCGAGAACGCCCGGCTCGTTGCTGACGAGAACCGACAGCGTGTGATTTTCAACGGCGGCCGTTTCCTTCTGGATGAAATAGGCCGAGCCGGTGGGTTGTAGGTGTGCGTTCATGTCCTTTTCCTCTCCCGGCTCAGACTAGCTGACGGCCCTTGGCGTCAATGGCGTTGGCAACCGCTTCATCCGTCGCCTCATCCGGCAACAGCATCTCGTTATGAGCCTTACCAGACGGAATCATCGGGAAGCAATTGGCAAGATTGGCGACGCGGCAATCGAAGATGACCGGCTTCTTGACCGCGATCATTTCTGCAATCTTGTCGTCCAGTTCCTTTGGATCGTCGCAATACATGCCGACCGCGCCATAGGCTTCCGCCAGCTTGACGAAATCGGGCATGGCTTCCGTATAGGAGTTGGACAGGCGGTTGCCGTGCAGCAGCTGCTGCCATTGGCGCACCATGCCCATATACTGGTTGTTGAGGATGAAGATCTTCACCGGCAGACCGTACTGGATGGCGCAGGACATTTCCTGAATGCACATCTGGATCGAGGCGTCACCGGCAATATCGATGACCAGCGCGTCCGGATGCGCGACCTGAACGCCGATGGCCGCCGGCAGGCCGTAACCCATGGTGCCGAGACCGCCCGAGGTCATCCAGTGGTTCGGCTCCTCGAAACCGAAGAACTGCGCCGCCCACATCTGATGCTGGCCGACTTCGGTGGTGATATAGGTGTCGCGGCCCTTCGAGGCCTCATAAAGCCGCTGCAAGGCATATTGCGGCATGATGACATCGTTGGAATTCTTGTAGGCGAAGGAGTTGCGGGCGCGCCAGCGCTCGATCTGCGCCCACCAGTCGGCCGTCTGCGCCTTCTCAACCTTCTTCGGCAGAGCGCGCCACAGGCGAACCATATCTTCCAGAACATGGCTGACATCCCCGATGATCGGCACGTCGACGCGAACCGTCTTGTTGATCGAGGACGGATCGATATCGATATGGATCTTCTTCGAATTCGGCGAAAACGCATTGATGCGGCCGGTAATTCGGTCGTCGAAACGCGCGCCGACGCAGACCAGAACGTCGCAATCATGCATCGTCATATTGGCTTCGTAGGAACCGTGCATGCCCAGCATGCCGAGCCAGTTCTTGCCGGAAGCCGGATAGGCGCCGAGACCCATCAGCGTCGAGGTGATCGGGAAGCCGGTCAGCTCCACCAGTTCGCGCAGCAGCCGGGTTGCCTCCGGACCGGAATTGATGACGCCGCCGCCGGTATAGAAAACCGGCTTCTTCGCCTTCGACATCAGGTCGATGGCGGCATGAATGGCGTTCAGATCGCCCTGAACCTTCGGCTTGTAGCTCTCGTGCTGGGTGGCGGCGGAGGGCGGCGTATAGGTGCCGGTGGCGAACTGGATGTCCTTCGGAATATCGACGACGACAGGACCGGGACGACCCGTCTGCGCGATACGGAAGGCTTCATGGATGATGCCCGCCAGCTCGTTGACGTCCTTGACCAGCCAGTTGTGCTTGGTGCAGGGGCGCGTGATGCCGACGGTATCGCATTCCTGGAACGCGTCGGAACCGATGAGCGTGGTGGGGACCTGACCGGACAGGCAGACGAGCGGAATGGAATCCATCAGCGCATCCTGCAGCGGGGTGACCGCATTCGTCGCACCGGGTCCGGATGTGACGAGCATAACGCCAACTTTGCCGGTGGAGCGTGCATAACCTTCGGCCGCATGGCCAGCGCCCTGCTCGTGGCGCACGAGGATATGCTGGATGTCTTCCTGCTGGAAAATCTCGTCGTAGATCGGAAGAACGGCACCGCCCGGATAACCGAAGATGTGCTCGACGCCATTGTCCTTCAGCGCCTGCAGAACGATCTCCGCACCTGTCATGCGATTGCTGTTTTCCGTATTGTCCTTATCCGTCATTGCCTGTTTCCATCCCGCTTTGGCTTTGGATATCGAGGAGCCCGAGGGCCTGTTTGAAGACATAAAAAAAGGCCCCTAGAGGAGCCTCGTTCAGCGCATGGGTGCTTTCGCCGGATGGTTACACCATCCTGCCCATGCGCCGTCCCACCACGATAAGTACGTTAAGATTTTTCATGGGCCGGAGTGTTAGCCACAAAAGCCCCAGCCGTCAACGCATATTGCAGGAAAAAATCGCCGTCGCCTTCTTTTATTACCTGAAAGGCTGCTTGCGCGAAATTTTCGAACGCAGCCGATACACATGTTGTTAAGCATAATCTTTTAATATCGAGAACGCAGATACTGCCCGAACCACCGCGATCATCCGCATGTACCGGGAAAAAATGTGAGTAACGACACGTTTCATAGTGCGTCCCGCATGGACGAAAACGAACGGCGATCCGGCCAGCAGCCGGCGAACCGCATGCTGGGCCGCGTCATCGCCTGTAACGGTGCGCATGCCACCATCGCCGCCGAAACGGAACCCGGCACCACCGATGTCTCGCAACTCTGGTCCGTCGGACGCCTGATCTCCATCGAGATGGGTACGAGCCGTGTCGCAGCGCTGGTTTTTTCCATGCGAACCGGCGAGGACTACTGGGCGGCGGACAGGCCGAACAGGCTGCTGGTCGAGGTTGAACTGATTGGCGAAGTCTATCGCACCGAGGATGGCAGCGAGCGCTTTTCCACCGGCATCTCCCGTTACCCCTATCTGGGTGCGGTGGCGCATCGCATCCGCACCAGCGATCTTGCCAAGATTTACGACAGCGGCAAGCGCGACGCCTGCACGATCGGCAGGCTGACGCAGGACGATACGATCAACGCCACCATCAGCATTCCCCAGATGCTTTCCAAACATTTCGCCGTCGTCGGCTCGACGGGCGTGGGCAAGACCACCGCCGTCTCGCTGCTTCTGAACAAGGCGATCGAGACCGACCCGAAGCTGCGTGTCCTCATTCTCGATCCGCATAATGAATTCGCGGCCGCCTTTCCCGACCATTCGGTCGTCATCGACACGGATACGCTGGATCTTCCCTTCTGGCTGATGCGCCTTGAGGAATTTGCGGAAGTGATTTTCCGCGGCCGCAAACCCGTGCCGGAAGAAATGGATGTCCTTCGCGACCTCGTTCCGGAAGCGAAAAAGGCATTTCGCGGCACCGAGGGTTCCGCCGTGCGCCGCACCTCCGACAAGAGCGCGATCACGCCGGATACGCCGGTACCCTATCGCATGGCCGATCTCCTCGCCCTCATCGACGAGCGTATCGGCCGGCTGGAAGGGCGTGGCGAAAAACCCGCGCTGCGCTCGCTGAAAGGCCGCATCCTCTCGGCCATCAACGACACGCGCTATAATTTCATGTTCTCCAGCAATACGATCAGCGACACCATTCTGGAGACGGTCGCGCATATTTTCCGTATTCCCGGGGAAGGCAAGCCGATTTCGGTGTTCCAGCTTTCCGGCATCCCCTCCGAAGTGGTGAATTCGGTGGTCTCCGTCCTCTGCCGCATGTCCTTCGAACTGGCGGTGCTGGCGCGCGGCTCGCTGCATATGCTTGTCGTCTGCGAGGAAGCGCACCGTTATGTGCCCGCCGACCCCGAGCGCGGCTTTTTCCCCACCCGGCAATCCATTGCCCAGATCGCCAAGGAGGGCCGCAAATACGGCATTTCGCTCGGCGTCATCAGCCAGCGGCCAAGCGAACTGGACCAGACCATCCTGTCGCAATGCTCGACCGTTTTCGCCATGCGGCTGTCGAACGAGATCGACCAGAAGATCATTCTCTCCGCCGTACCGAACGCATCGACCTCGACCACCAGCTTTCTGTCTTCCATCGGCAATGGCGAGGCCATCGCCTTCGGCGAGGCCGTCAATGTACCGATGCGCATGCGTTTCGACCGCGTGGCCACCGCCAAATTGCCGAAGGCGAGCGGCACCATCAGCCATACGAACCATGAAACCCCGGACACGGTCGATCTGAACAACATCGTCACCCGCATGCGCGCCACGGCCAAGCCTGTCATCACCGGCTTCCAGCAAAGCGTCGAAGCAGCCTTTTCCGATCTGCCGGAGCCGGCAGCCGCACCACGGGAGACAGACGATATCGACCGCTGGAAGCGGGAACTGGGAACGGCCGCACCGGAGGGATACGAGCCGTACCGCCCGGACATGCTGCCCGGCCGCACACTCTCCGCATCGCCAAATCCGGCGGCACCCGATGCGGCCTCCGGCGCCGTCAACGAATTGCGCAAGGCGAGTTTCCAGATGCAGGCACAGAATGGCCCACCGCCCGGCGATGCACGTCCTTCGCTCCGCGAAAGCCTGCTGAAGAAACCGCTCGGCAGTCTCTACCGGAAAGACTGATGGGCGCTCTCACGGCTGGATACGTGTCCAGTCGTCCCCCATCTGGTTGCGAAACCAGGTCATCTGCCGTTTGGCATATTGACGTGTCGCGGCCGCCGATTTTTCGATCACCTCCGCCTCGCCGATGCGCCCGGCCAGCATATCGGCAATCTGGGCAACGCCGATCGCCTTCATTGCGGTGGCATCGGATGCGAGGTTGAGCGCGAGAAGCGCCTGCACCTCCTCCACTGCCCCGCTATCCATCATCATCTCGAAACGCCGGTTGATGCGGTCATGCAGCACCGGCCTTTCCGGCAGGACGACGAATTTTTGCGCGCGCTCGGGATCGACGATCATCGGGCCGCTGGCGCGCTGAAAATCCCGGATCGACTTTCCGGTCGCCTTGAGCACCTCCAGCGCCCGGACGATACGCTGGCCGTCTCCCGGCTGCAGCATATCCGCCATGGCCGAATCGTGCCGTGCGAGTTCGGCATGGAGCGCAGCCGCCCCCTCCCCGATCAGCCGGGCGCGCAGCCCATCGCGGATGTCATCGGGAATGGCGGGCATATCGGAAAGCCCACCCGTCAGCGCCTTGAAATAAAGCCCCGTACCGCCGACGATGACGGGCAAACGCCCCTGCCCGCGCAAATCCGCAAGCAGGGCGGAAATCTCCCGCAGCCATTCGCCGGTTGAGTAGAGGCTGCTCGCCGGCACATGGCCGTAGAGAAGATGCGGCACGCCCTCCATCTCGTCTTCGGACGGCCGCGCGGTCAGCACCCGCAGCGTGTCGTAAACCTGCATGCTGTCGGCATTGATGACGACGCCGTCCCGCTCCCGCGCCAGACGAAGCGCAAGCGCGGACTTGCCGCTTGCCGTCGGGCCGGTTATCAGGATCGCATCAAAATTCTCATCAAGGTTTTTCATCATGGCTCTCGTTGCCACGCTTATCGCCAATCCGTCAAATCCTGTTCTGACACCGGCCCTCGGCGAGGCGGCCGCAAAGGCCGTCAACGCATCGGGCCTTTATTGGCTGGCCGATGGCATCGCCTGCGATATCGCCCTGCCTTCCGGCACCGCAGCCGAGCAGGCTCGCAGTGCCATTGCAGCCGAGCTTGTCGGAAAACCGATCGATATCGTCATCCAGGAACAGGATCAGCGCCGGAAGAAACTGCTGATCGCCGATATGGATTCGACCATGATCGGCCAGGAATGCATTGACGAGCTGGCCGCCGAAGTCGGGCTGAAGGAAAAAGTTTCCGCTATTACCGCCCGCGCCATGAATGGCGAGATCGCCTTCGAACCTGCATTGCGGGAACGTGTGGCGCTGCTGAAGGGCCTGCCTGTCTCGGTTATCGACGATGTCATCGAAAAGCGCATCACGCTTACCCCCGGCGGCAGGGAGTTGATCGCCACCATGAAGGCCAAGGGCTATTATACCGCCCTCGTTTCCGGCGGCTTCACCGTCTTCACCGGCCGTGTCGCCGCCATGCTGGGTTTCGATGAGGACCGCGCCAATCTGCTCGGCGAAGCCAATGGCGAACTTGACGGCACCGTTGCCGAACCCATCCTTGGCAAGCAGGCCAAGGTGGATGCGCTGAACGATATTGCCGCAAAGCTCGGCATCTCGCCGGAAGAGGCGATGGCGGTCGGCGATGGCGCCAACGATCTCGGCATGCTGCATCTCGCCGGCGCCGGCGTTGCCCTGCACGCCAAGCCGGCAGTGGCCGCCGAGGCGCAGATGCGCATCGACCATGGCGACCTGACCGCGCTTCTTTACATCCAGGGCTATCGCAAGACGGATTTTGTCACTCCATGATCATCCGAGAGACGCCACGACTCATTCTGCGCGAGTGGAAGGAGAGCGACCGTGACCTGTTCCGCGAAATCAACGCCGACGAAAAGGTCATGGAGTTTTTCCCCTTCCGCCGCAGCCATGCGGAAGCGGACGCCGTGCTGGAAACCATCAACGGCATGATCCGCGGCAGCGGCTATGGCTTTTATGCCATGGAGCTGCGTGAAACCTGCGAAGTCATGGGCTTCTGCGGTATCTCCCCGGTCATGAACCTCGATCCCCCCTTCCCGGTCGGCACCATGGAGATCGGCTGGCGGCTCGCCACCCGCTTCTGGGGGAATGGCTATGTCACGGAAGCGGCGCAGTCGCTGCTCGTCATGGCCTTCGATGAAAAGGAGACGCCGGAAATCGTCTCCTTCGCCGTCCACAACAACCACCGTTCGACGGCGGTGATGGAGCGCATCGGCCTGAAGCGCGATCCTTCCCGCGACTTCGACCATCCGCGCGTGCCGGAAGACACGCATCCGCATCTGCGGCCGCACGTCACCTATGCGCTGACGCTGGAAGAATGGCGGGCGCGATAAGAGACCTGCCCGCCAGTTCCCAAGGTCATTTCACCGCGGCATTGCCGCCATCGGCGAACAGAGCGGCACCGGCAACGAAGCTCGCCATGGGGCTCGCGAGGAAAAGCGCTGCCCGCGCAATTTCCGGCGGCTCAGCGATACGTTTCATCGCGTGCAGGCCGGCGGCCCATTCCTTCTGGGCGTCGTCTCCCGCAGCAGCTGTATCGACCCCGCCGGGCAGTAGCGCATTGGCGCGAATGCCTTTGACCGCATAATCGGCGGTAATGCCTTTCACCAGCCCCATCAACCCCGCCTTGGCCGCGCCATAAGCCGCCATGCCCGGTATGCCGGCGCTGGTGCCGACAAAGCTCGAGGTGAAGACGATGGAACCGCCACCCCGCATCAACATCGGCGGAATCTGGTAACGCGCGCCCAGAAAGGCGGAGGTGAGATTGACATTGAGCGCATGATCCCATTCCGCAGTCGAAATCTCCGCCAGCGGTTTCATGGCTCCCACCGCTCCGGCATTGTTGACGGCAATATCGAGGCCACCGAAGACGCTTATGGCCGCATCCGCCAACCGGGCATGGGTTTCGGCAATACCGGCATCGCCGGCAACCGTGTGGACGCAACCGCCGGCCTCACGAATGTCTGCGGCAACCTCATGCAGGGCCTTTTCGCCGCGCGCATTGATGACAACGGCCGCACCTTCGGCGGCAAACAGCATCGCCGTCGCCCGGCCGATGCCGGATGACGCGCCGGTGATGATGGCAACCTTGTTTTCGAGTAATTTCATATTCTTGGCCTCCGTTCGATGGAGACCAAGAATTAGAGAGCAGCCGGGATCACAACCACCCGATTCCTGCCTGACCGGGCGGAAAACGCCTTATTCCAGCGGCAGCGCCACGACGCGCAGATTACCCTGCGCATCGGCCACCATCATATGCGCATTCTTGCGGCCCTCGGACTTCAGGCCGTTGACGCGCACCAGCACGTCACCCGGAACCTCCATGAAATCCTGCCCGACCTCGACGATGATATCGCCGGCCTTCATGCCCTTCTGCTCGGCGGGCGAGCCCGGATCGACGCTCGCCACCAGCACGCCTTCGACGCTTTCGGCAATGCCCTTTTCGGTGCGCAACTCGTTGCTCAGCACCACGAGGTTCATGCCGAGCACGCTTTGCGGCGCCTCGCGCACTTCCGGCGTCTGGTCCTGCGCCTGATCGTCGGCGCCGCCATCATCTTCCGGGGCAACCACACCGCCATCGCCGTCTTCACTCTGCTGATCTTCGGCCGAGGCCTTTTCGTCGGTCGTATCCTGCAATTGCCCGAGCTTGACCTTGACGGTTTCCTCCTTGCCGTCACGCAGGATCACCACATCGACCTCCTTGCCGACCGGGCTTTCCGCCACGATCCGCAAGAGGTCGCGCATTTCATGAATATCCTTGCCGTCGAATTTCAGCACGACATCGCCGGCTTGAATCGGGCCGTTCTCCACCGGTCCGCCCTTGGCGACGCCGGAGATCAGCGCACCTTTGGCGCTGTCCATGCCGAGGCTTGCCGCCACATCGTCGGTGACGGGCTGAACACGAACGCCGAGCCAGCCCCGGCGCGTCTCGCCGAACTCGATGAGCTGCTGGACGATATTCTGGGCAAGCTCCGTCGGCACGGCGAAACCGATGCCGATCGAACCGCCGCTCGGGGAAATGATCGCCGTATTGATGCCGATAACCTCACCCTTCATGTTGAAGAGCGGACCGCCGGAATTGCCCTTGTTGATGGCCGCATCCGTCTGGATGAAATTATCATAGGGACCGGCATTGATGTTACGCCCGCGCGCGGAAATGACACCCACCGTCAGCGAGCCGCCAAGCCCGAAGGGGTTGCCGATGGCCATCACCCAGTCGCCGATGCGCATGCTGCGCGAATCGCCGAACTTGACGGCCTTCAGCGGCGTTTTCGGTTCCACCTTCAGCACCGAAAGGTCGGTCTTGGTATCCGTGCCGACCAGCGTCGCCTTGAGCTTCGAGCCGTTCGGGAAAATCACCTCGATAGCGTCGGCACCCTCGATGACGTGGTTGTTGGTGACAACGTAGCCGGCCGGATCGATGACGAAACCCGAACCCAGCGAACTCACCTTTTCGCCACCCTCGGGCTTCTGGCTGTCGAAATAATCCTTGAAGAATTCCTGAAAGGGCGAGCCCTCCGGCAAACGCGGCGGAACCGGGCCCTTGCCGTCGGTCTTGACGTTCTGCGACGTGGAAATATTCACCACCGCATCGAGAAGCGGCTCGGCGAGATCGGCCACCGATTCCGGCCCATGGCTCTGCGCTCTCGCAGCAACCGGTGCCGTCAGGCTACCTGCCACAAGCGCGATGCCCGCGACTGCGGCGATGCTGCTGCGAAAAGGCGAAAGAAGGGTCACGGCCATAAGCGTCCTCGCGTTTCAAATAGTCTTGCCCTGCATATATCGGCAAAGCATAAGGCGGAATGATGAAGTGTAAAAATACCTTTTCGTGAACAGGCGGGGGACGCCTTGCCCTTAGCCACAGCATTGGCACGAAAACGGACCAAAAAGAAAGG
This sequence comes from Agrobacterium sp. CFBP 3001, assembly GCF_027871605.1. Taxonomy (NCBI): domain Bacteria; kingdom Pseudomonadati; phylum Pseudomonadota; class Alphaproteobacteria; order Hyphomicrobiales; family Rhizobiaceae; genus Agrobacterium; species Agrobacterium sp. CFBP 3001. The sequence continues at coordinate 94,117 of NZ_JAQAHD010000010.1, read as the reverse complement.
GCCGGTAAAACCGGCCCCTCCAAAATCATTTCTTCCGCTATCAGTTCGCCGGCGCTGGCGCAGGGGCAGCCGGAGCGGCAGGGGCCGCACCGTCGATATTGTTGAAATAACGAAAGAAGGTCGAGTCCGGGGACAGAACCAGCGTCGTGCCGTTGCCGTTCAGCGCATTGGCATAGGCCGACATGGAGCGATAGAACTCAAAGAAGTTCGGATCGCGCTGGAAAGCCTCACCGAACACCTTGTTGCGCTCCGCATCGCCTTCACCGCGCAGAACTTCGGACTGACGGCGGGCGTCGGATTCCAGCTCGACGACCTGACGGTCGGCGATGGCGCGGCGGCGCTGCGCCTCTTCGTTACCGCGGGCGCGGATCAGTTCGGCCTCGGCCAGACGTTCCGACTTCATGCGCTCGAAGGTCTGCTGCGAGACTTCCTGCGTCAGGTCGGTACGGCGGATGCGGACGTCGACGATGCTGATGCCGAGCGACTCCGCATCGGGACGCAGATCGTCACGCACTTCCTGCATCATCGATGCACGTGCGTCCGAAAGCGCCGATTCGAAGCCGCGCAGACCGTAGACCCGGCGCAGCGAGGCGTCGAGACGGGTACGCAGACGCGATTCCGCCGACATCTGGTCACCTGAGACCGTCTGCCGGAAGCGGCGCGCATCCGTGATGCGATAGACCACGAAGGCATCGACCTCGTAGAACTTGCCGCCGGAAACCTGAACGCGAATATTGTCGTGATCGAAGCGCAGCGCCCGGTTCTCGATATATTGCACCCGGTCGGCATCCATGAAGGCGAAGGGCAGCTTGAAATAGAGGCCCGGCGCGGTTTTCACATCCTGGATTTCACCGAAGCGGACAACGATGGCCTGCTGGCGCTCGTTGACGACGAAGATCGACGAGTAACCGAGGAAAAGCACGACGGCGAGGCCGACGAGAATGGCAGAAAGACGGTTACCCATATCAGTTGCCTCCCTGCTGTGCTGCGCCCGGATTGTTGCGCATGATCTCGTTCAGAGGCAGATAAGGCACCACGCCCTGTTTTTCGTCGATGATGATCTTGTTGGAACCCTTCAGGACCTGCTCCATCGTTTCCAGGAACATGCGCTGGCGGGTCACGTCCGGCGCGGTGCGATACTGGTCATAGATGGAGACGAAGCGCTGCGCCTCACCCTGCGCCTCGTTAACGACGCGCGACTTGTACGCATTCGCTTCTTCGAGGATCTGCGCGGCCTGACCGCGAGCGGCGCCGAGCTTCTGGTTGGCGTACTGGTTGGCTTCCTGAACGAAGCGGTCTTCGTCCTGTTCTGCACGCTGCACTTCGTCGAAGGCATCGGCCACTTCGCGCGGCGGCGCCGCATCTTCGATGGCCACGGCATTGATGGAAATGCCGGCGCCATAACCATCCATGGTGGACTGGATGATGGTGCGCACATCCGCCGCAATCGCCTGACGGTTATCGCGGAAAATGTCCTGTGCCGGACGACGGCCGACGACTTCGCGCATGGCGCTTTCGGAAACCTGCTGCAGGGTTTCGGCCGGGCTGTCGACGTTGAAGAGATAGGATTTCGGATCGGAAACCGTATAGAGCACCGAGAACTGCACGTTGACGATGTTCTGGTCGCCGGTCAGCATCACGCCGCTAGACGAAGACGATGAGGCGCGCGAGCCGATATTCTGCTGCTGCTCGGTGACCTTGACGATTTCAACCGTCTCGATCGGCCACAGATGGAAATGCAGACCGGGCATCGAGATTTCGTCCTTCGGGCGGCCGAAACGCAGTTCCACGCCGCGCTCGTCCGGCTGGACGGTATAGATGGACTGGATGCCGAGGAAAACCAGCACGACGAGAACCACGATGGCAACTGCGCCGCCGTTGAAGCCGCCGGGCAGCACATTCTTGAAACGGTCCTGGCTGCGCCGGATGATCTCTTCCAGATCGGGCGGGCCGCCATTGCCGCCGCCACCGCCGCGAGGCCGGTTAGGCCCCTGCCCCCATGGGCCGCCACCGCCGCCCTGGTTGTTTCCTCCACCGCCGCCGCCCCAAGGGCCGCCGCCGCCATTCTGATTGCTCCAGGGCATCAATACCTCTTTATAAAAGCCTCTCCCGGTTCCGTTCGAAAGCGATTGCTCGCGTGCGGCGGGAATATCGACCCGTTATAGGAAGGAGAAGCGTTCGTTTCAACGCAGAGGTGGTAACTAAATACCCAATCAGGGTAAATAGTTCACTTTGACGCGGCTCTTCGCACATAAGTGGTAAACAGAACCGGATAATTGTCCTTTTCCCCTGCGGGAGCAGGGATTTCCTCGGTTTTCTCAAAAACGGCAGGATCGATTTCCGGAAAAAAAGTGTCGCCATCGAGCTTTACCGCGACATGGGTGACGGAAAGTTGATCGGCGAAGGGCATGGCCTGACAGTAAATCTCGCCGCCACCGGCCGCAAAAAGTGGTCCCTACGCCTTCAATTGGTCAATAAGATCGAGCTGCGCTTGTTCAATAGAGCGCTCCTCTTTTATGAAATCGTCTGACGCATAGTCGTCCCATCGACGATCAAACATCGAGTTGCTTTTCTTAAATTCCTCAATGAAGCGCATACGATGCTCAGGTTTACGGCGCACCAAATATGATATGCGAAAAGAATGATCATCCACCTCCGACTTAGGAAACTCCTTCTCGTATTTGAACATCCACTCGGTGGTATCGAAATCATAGTCAAACTTCGCGTCGCCGTTTATTGGGCCCGTGTTTACATCTGTTAAAAAGATCTTGTTAATATACTTATCAAAAATACCATATATATTCTCGCCGCCAATAACAAAGAATTGCTTCTTTCCCATGCAAATCGAGTAAAAATCTGCAAGCAAAAGTGCGGTTTCAGGGTTTTGAGCCCACTTCACATTCTCAGTGTCAGGAAGCTGCTCACGAGATAGAACGATATTCACCCGACGGGGCAGTGGTCGACCGAGAGACTCGAAAGTTTTTCTTCCCATTATTATGGCATGATCCAAGGTCAAGGCCTTGAAGTTTTTCAAGTCAGTGCCGAGCCGCCACGGCAATCTGTTTTCTATGCCGATAATCCGGTCTGGATAGCTTCTGGCCACCACGGAAACCGCGGAGGGCATCTTCGCTCTTTTTTTATTCGACACGAATTTACTTTCTGACTTTCAATGTCCGATATTTTTATCAGACCACCGGCGCCTGTGTGTCAGAATTGTCATCTTATGACAACACTCACTTACAGTGATAAACAAAACGACTGCGAGTCGCATCTTCATACCGCGATCGGCGCCTTGATGCTTGAATCGGCCTCGTAGTTTTCCAGCGTAAAGTCTTCGAACTTAAAGGCGAAAAGGTCCTTCACATCCGGGTTGAGGCGCATCGTCGGCAGGGCCTTGGGCGAGCGGGTCATCTGCAGCTTCGCCTGCTCGAAATGATTGGCATAGATATGCGCATCGCCGAGCGTATGGACGAAATCGCCCGGCTTCAGGCCGGTGACCTGCGCCACCATCAGCGTCAGAAGCGCATAGGAGGCGATGTTGAACGGCACGCCGAGGAAAATGTCGGCCGAGCGCTGATAGAGCTGGCAGGACAGCTTTCCATCGGAAACATAGAACTGGAACAGGCAATGGCATGGCGGCAGCGCCATCTCGTCCACCAGCGCCGGGTTCCAGGCCGAAACGATGTGACGGCGGGAATTCGGATTGGTTTTCAGGCTCTCGATCAAAAGCGCGATCTGATCGACATGGCGACCGTCCGGCGCGGGCCAGGACCGCCACTGCGCACCATAGACCGGGCCGAGATCGCCGTTCTCGTCGGCCCACTCATCCCAGATGGAAACGCCGTTTTCCTTGAGATAGGCGATATTGGTATCGCCCTTAAGGAACCACAGCAGTTCATGAATGATGGAGCGCAGATGCAGCTTCTTGGTGGTGAGAACCGGAAAACCTTCGGAAAGGTCGAAACGCATCTGGTAACCGAACACCGAGCGCGTGCCCGTACCGGTGCGGTCTCCGCGGTCGGAGCCGGTTTCCATCACATGCCGGAGAAGATCGAGATATTGTTTCATGCGTTCTGCCGCCGATTCCCTGATATCAGGGCAATATAATAGCACAGGGCGGCAGAACCAATCATCTAATGCGGGCTTATCCCCGTTAAATCAAAGCGACTGGAGTTTGCCCAGTTCCTTGGCGACCAGATAATAAAAGGTCACGCGCGATTTGGAGCGGTCCGCAGCCATGGCCTTGGCAACGGCATCGATTGCCTGATCGGCCGTGCCGTCGGTCACGCCGAGCTTCTTGCCGCACCAGCTCGCCTTCACACGCGCAAGCTCTTCCGGATCGGAAGCGGACACCAGCGAGGAATCCCGGTTGCGCAGGGCGATGCCGAGATGCTTGACGATCTTGCCGACCACCGCTTCGTCGGCTGCTGCGTCGTATTTCTTCACATCTGCGAGATAGTCAGTCATGTCCACTCCTTCGTGTGTCCCCGGCCCGGTGTTGCTTCTGGTGACCGGTTGCATGGACAATGGGACAGCAATCCCTCGTCGTCAAGAATTGTCTAAAGTGCGGGCCGCAATCACGAAACCTTTTCATGGAATTGTCATCACCCCCCTTTTCTCAGGCGGTCGAAACGCCTATATGAGCCTTGCCGGGGCAACCCGGCTATGGCGATAAACGGTCGGTGTAATAAACCTATTGGACCCGGGGGCGGTACCCGGCGCCTCCACCAAAAACCGGCGGACTTTCATGAAACGAAGGCCGGCTTTTGATGGGGGCGAAATAGGATCGACAAGGGCGTAAAGATCGAACTTTTGCTCGGCATGATACCGCCGTTATCGGGTCACAAGTGTAGTTGCAAACGACAACAACGCTAAGGAATATGCTCTCGCTGCCTAATGGCGGTGCGGGAATTCCGCTCTAAAGTCCTCACGGTTAGCCCCGTGAGGCGGGGTTCGGAGGTACCTGGCAACAGAAACCTCCACCTTCTCCATTTTGCCTGAATTGGTTATATGATAGCTGACTCGCAATAGGCATCGGCTTTTCCGTTGCTGCCGTTCAGGACATTGCGTATACTTAGTCAACGCGTGAGCGTCAGGATCGGAAATGATCCCGGCTCAAGGATTACGCGAAGATTCAAAGTGTTACAGCGTCCTTGGCGCGCAAGCCGCGCCGTGCATTAAAAGACGTTCGAATAAGGGAAAGACAGGACCGCATGGGGCAGGATCATATCCGTTACGACATTCTCGCACAGGATGCCCTTCGCGGCGTTATTCGTAAGGTTTTAGGTGAAGTGGCCGCAACCGGCCGTCTGCCCGGCGACCACCACTTTTTCATCACCTTTCTGACCGGCGCGCCGGGTGTGCGGATTTCCCAGCACCTCAAGGCGAAATATGCCGAGCAGATGACCATCGTTATCCAGCATCAGTTCTGGGACCTGAAAGTAACCGAAACCGGCTTCGAAATCGGCCTGTCCTTCTCGGATACCCCGGAAAAGCTGGTGATCCCTTATAACGCCATTCGCGGTTTCTACGATCCTTCCGTCAATTTCGAGCTCGAATTCGACGTGCCTCTGGCCGAAGAGGAAGAAATCGAAGACGCAGAGATCACCGCTTATCCCGTTTCCCATGAGGCCAAGCCCGCTGCCGCTTCCGAGACGCCCAAATCCGGAGAGGAAAAGAAGGAAGGCTCGGTCGTTTCGCTGGATGCCTTCCGCAAGAAGCAATAACGGCTTTTACGCAGCGCTTACGAAACCCGAGGAGACATATCCCCATGGCGGCCGATATCGTCAATCTGCGTCAGTTTCGCAAACAGAAAGCCCGTAGCGAAAAAGAAAAGCAGGCGGAGCAGAACCGCCTGTCCTTTGGCCGCACCAAGACCGAAAAAAATCTCACCTCGGCCCTGAACGAAAAGGCCGAAAAGGCGCTCGATCAAGGGCGGCTCGAAAAAAACGATGACGGGGCCGGCAAAGACTGACAGGCCGGCCGGACGCCGCTGATTTCGGGACTATCGGAAAAGAATCGCAAACAGGGACTTGCCGGGGAGACATGATTCAGACCTCCAACCGGTTTCACCGGAGACCGATCTGATGATCCGCAAGCACTCCGCGACGTTGCACGGCCACCGCACTAGCATTTCACTCGAGGACGCATTCTGGGACGAGCTGAAAACCATTGCGGAAAGACGCAAGATCAGTTTCGCGGCCCTGCTTGCCGAAATAGACGACAACCGCTCCGCCGACAGCAATCTGTCCTCGTCACTGCGGGTTTATGTGCTGAACTGGCTGAAAACCCGCTGAGGTTTTCCGGCGTGAGTAAAGATACGCAATCGGTCACGGCCTGTGGATGCCTCTGTCCGCATTTGTCCCTCCGGACTACAAAAATTACTGCCAAAAACTCGTAACGCCGTGAAAGCATTCATTAAACATTGGCGGCCTAGTCTGCGCTGCAAGGCATTTCCCGTATTGCGTAGCCTTGCTTTCAAATACTGTTCCCCGACCTATCACATCCACCGCGAAGCGTTCCCGGGTTTCCGCCGTTAGGGAACGAGTTTATCATGAGATTCTCGACTCATGCTCGAGGATGATGCAACGTTCCGGGACAGGTTTCCCCACTTTCGCAATATGAAGACCGATCAGCCCTCCCCTACCCGCAAGCTCACGGCGTCGCGGGAGCATTTTCCGGCGCCAGTTGCCGGATGGCATTTTCCGTCGGAGGCACCACCAGAACCGGCGCGGACTGCCGCTCGGGCGTCGGCTGTTGCCCCTGTTCCTGCTGTTGCTGTTGCTGCTGTTGCTGCTGCAACCGCTCCTGCTGTTCCTTTTCCTGACGCAGACGTTCTTCGGCCGCAGCCTTCAAACGCGCCTCTTCTTCGGCCTTGGCCTTGGCTTCCGCCTCCGCCCGTTCCTTCTCGGCCTGCCGCTCGGCCGCCTGCGAGCGATAAAGGGCCACTTCGCGGCGCAGACGCTGCTTTTCGAGAACGCTGGCCTGCATAGCCTCCACCCGGCGACGCTCCTTTTCGAAAGCCCGGAGCGACAGGTAGTTGCTGAGCGCCGAAACGTCGGTCGTCAAAGCCGGCGCCGCAAGCGGGCCGTTATAATTCAGGCGCACCGAAGGCTCGGCCCCCGCAACCGTTTCGGTGCCGGGATTGAACAGGAGATCGAGGTCGCCATTCACCGTCGAAGCCGCAAGATCGACCGTTGCATCGGCCGTCAGCGTTACCGGATCGATCCCCGCACGCAAATTCTTGAAATGAAGCGCGCCGCCATTCAGCGAGAACGGCAAGGTCACATCGCCGAGGCCAATTTCACCCTGCCACAGGCTCTGGTCCACCAGCGGCCGCACCTTGGGCGCGTCGATCGGCTGCTGCAAGCCGTCCGCCGCCTGCAGGATCGGCGGCAGAGTGCCGGGATTGAGCCCCTTCAGCACCAGCCCACCGACCCGGATTTCACCCGAACCGCCTGCCGATTTCAGCATTTGACCGACGCTCTTGCCGGTCGATTCGGCCGTCAGGTCGATGGCGACCCGGCCCGCCGCGACCGGCCCGTTGGCATTCGCCCACAGGATCGGCTCCGGATTGGCGTCGGCGACCGCGATCTTGGTGCGGAAAATGCCCGCCCCCTCGCCCGTCGACATGGCGAGCCGTCCCGTCAGCTTGCCGCCCATGAAGGTGCCGGCAACATCGTCGAGCGACAGGCTGCCCGCATCATGCGTGACCTTGGCCGAAACACCCGTGACCGTGCCGAAAGGGCCGGCCTCGAAGCTTTCCGCTTTCAAGGCAAGCGAAGCCTTGAGCTGCGGGAAGGCGGCCATGGCCAGAGGCTTGGCGTTGAGCGCCCCGGCTTCCGGATCGATTACCGGCCCATAGATCGCATCACCCAGCCAGGCGAGATCGGCGGTTCTGACCGCAAGATCGCCGGTGACGGGATAGGGCGCGGCGCGCTGGAAGGTCAGATTGCCCGAGAACGGATTTCCGCCCGCCTGCCCGCCTATCGAGGAAAGCGCGATCTTTTGCCCATCCACCGCCACTTTCGCGTTGGCCTTCAACGCCATGCCCCCGCCAAGCTGCGGCAGGCCAACGGCGTTCATGATGAGATAGGGCTCGATGTCGGCGCTTTCGAGCGCCACGTCGGCGCTGCCCTCACCGAAATTGGCGGACGAAACGGCAAAGGAACCGTTCATCGAAAAATGCGTGCGCTCCGTCGAGAAGCGCAGTTCCGTCTGGGCGGGCGAGCCGAGCGTGCCGTTGAGCTTGATGGACAAAAGCCCCTCGCCATCCGCATCGAAGGGCAGCGGATCGAGCCCCGCCTGCCCGAACAGGATGGCCGTCGACTGGTTTTTCAGAACCGCTTCCAGCGACATGGCGGTATCATCGGTGATCGACAGGAAATCCGGCATTTTGGCCACAGCCGACAGCCGGCTGCCATTGACGGTACCGGAAACGGCGACATTGGCGCCGCCATTTTCGCTATTGACGGAAACGTCCATTGCCAGGTCGGAATTGGCGTACCACGGCGCACTCGCCGCCAGACGGCTGAGGAATGGATGGTTCGGCAACTTCTGCTGCAGCATGGTGAAGAACGGCTGCATATCCGCCGCATGCAGGTTCACCGTGCCCTTGCCCGCATATTTCAGCAGCGAACCCTGCAGCTCACCCCTTGCCCTGACTTCCGCACCGGCGATGTCTCCGGCCGTCATGTTCTCCAGCGAGAGAACGCCGCCTGCCATGGTGAAGGCGGTCTCGACATGATTGGCGGTCACACCGGCCATGTTGAACCGGTCGGCCTTGAATTTCGCGGTAATGCGGTGGTCGAGCACGGAACTGCCGACCTGATCGCCAAGCGCCAGACTGCCGAGCGCCTTCAGCGCATCGAGATCAATTTCATTGCCGGCAAGATCGATGGAAAGATTGGAAGTCTTGCCGTCGGAGCGCCGCTCCAGCTCACCCTTCAGAGACGCATCGCCGACTGCAAGCTCCAGATTGTCGAAGCGCTGGTTGAGCGTCGTCAGCGAGACATCGGCGGAAAAACCGGCGGCATTGAGCTGGCGGATCGCCGGATCGACGGAACCGGAAAGCCAGTTCGCCAGACCCGAGGGCTGATTGGAAGCGAGAAGCAGATTGCCGTTGAAGGCAGGGCCGCCGAGAAGCGTCAGCGACCCCTTGGCTTCGAGCTGCGTCCGGCCCGGCAGGGTCGCAACCGCATTCACCACCTGCCAGCCGCTGCCCTCAGGGCGCACGTCCAGCCTGATGTCGCGAATGGTCGTGTCATCGGAAACGAGCGCCGGAAGGCTGATGCTGGCTTTGCCCGGCACTGGCGGCACCGGAATGCGGGCCACCATGGCCGCAAAGGCCTCGATACGCTGACGCACCGAGGCGGTGGGCTGGCGCGAGGTCTTGCCAGACTGCACGACGGGCGGCGCAAAGCGAGCGACATCGATCTGCTGGCCATCGGCCGTCAGCAGGAATTCCGGCTTGGCGCCGGTATCGAGCGTTGCTTCCCCTGTCACGACATAGGGATTTTCGCTGCCGCCGAGTTCCATGCGGTAGCTCGGGATACGCACGCTTTCATTGGTGAGTTCAAAGCTGCCGCGGGTGCGGGGCGAGGAAAACAGCGATTGTCCGGCCTGCTGCTTCTGCTTTTCGTCCTCACGGAAACTGAAGGAGAAAGAACCGCTATAGGCCGGCTTTCCCGCCGTTGCGGCAATTGCGCCATCGAGATCGACCTCGACCGGGTGTTCGTCCGGCACCAGCCGCATCCTCAGCCCCATGCGGCCGGCGGCATAATCCGGCTCGCTGCTGGAGAGCGAGAAGGAGCCCGGATGTCCGTCGACGGCGGCGCGTCCCTCCGCCTTCCATGGCCCGGCCAGCGAATTGGCAGACATGTCGGCATTGAGACCGGTCACGACACGGTTGCGGCCGGATTGCTCATCGATGAATTCGATCTGCCCGCCTTCGATCTGTACGCTTTCCAGAACCACGGTGCGGGCGGGAATTTCCGCCCGGCTGCCACGCATCCAGTCCAGCGTGCCGTCCTTCAGCAGCCTTATCTTGGCCTTGGGTTCCTCGATGCGCATGTCAAAGATACGCGCCTCGCCCGAGAGGAAAGGCGCAAGCTCGGCATCCATGGAAAAACGCGCGACCTGAATGAGCGGCGATCCATCCGCATCCGTTCCGGCGCGCACATCATGCAATGTTACCGAAGGAAAAGGCAGGATACGGGCTTCGACGCGGCCATGCACCACCACCTTTTTGCCGAGAATACGGCTTGCCTGATCCTCGAAATCGCGGCGGAAATCCGTCCAGTCGACGAAATAGGGAATAAGCAGCGCCGAAAACAGCACCACGGCCAGCAGTCCGCCCAGAAAAACCAGAATACGTCCGAGCACTGACCTGCATCTCCCTTCGCGAACGCTGCAAACCTATTCTTTTCTGCCTTAACGGCAAGCAGCCTTTTGTACCAATCAAATATGAGAATGATCAGACAAGCCGGAACAACTTGCCCGGATTGAAGATGTTATCGGGATCGAGCGACGTTTTGATGGCGCGCATGAGATCCAGTGCATTGCCGGCCTCTTCGGCGAGGAAACTCATCTTGCCCTGGCCGATGCCGTGTTCACCGGTGCAGGTGCCGTCCATGGCGATGGCGCGGCGGTTGAGACGGGCGACGAAGGCTTCGGTTTTCGCCACACTTTCCGCGTCCTTGCCATCGAACAGAATAAGGACGTGGAAGTTCCCGTCGCCCGCATGGCCGACGATGGGTGCCAGAAATCCGTTTTCCTGAATATCCCGCTGCGTTTCCACCACGCAATCCGCGAGCCGCGAAATCGGCACGCAGACATCGGTGGAAAGCCCGTCGAGATGCGGCGCGAGCGCGCGAGAAGCCCAATAGGCATCGTGCCGCGCTTTCCAGAGCTTGTTGCGCTCGGCAGCGTCGCTCGTCCAGCGGAAATCGACGCCGCCGCATTCGGCGGCGATTTCGGCGAACTGCTGCGATTGCAGCGCCGCCGTTTCCTCGGTGCCGTGGAATTCCACGAAGAGTGTCGGCTTCTCGGCGTAGTTCAGGCCGGAATAGGCATTGCAGGCCCGCACCTGCACTTCGTCCAGCAATTCGATGCGGGCGACCGGAACCCCCATCTGGATCGTCATGATGACGGCATCGCAGGCCGCCTTGATGCTGTCGAAGGTGCAGACCCCGCCGGCGATTTTTTCAGGAATACCCTGCAAGCGCAGCGTAACGGAGGTAATGACACCCAGCGTTCCCTCTGCACCGACGAAAAGCCGCGTCAGATCGTAACCCGCAGACGACTTGCGGGCGCGGCGGGCGGTGCGGATTTCCTCGCCATTGGCAACGACGGCGGTGACGGCCAGCACATTGTCCTTCATGGTGCCGTAACGCACGGCATTGGTGCCGGAGGCCCGCGTCGAGGCCATGCCGCCGATGGAGGCATTGGCGCCGGGATCGATGGGGAAGAACAGGCCGGTATCGCGCAGATAGACATTCAGGTCCTCGCGCGTCACGCCCGGCTCCACCGTCACGTCAAGATCTTCGGCATTCACCTCAATGATGCGATTCATCCGGCTGAAATCGATGCAGATTCCGCCGTTCGGCGCATTCACCTGCCCTTCCAGCGAAGAGCCAGTTCCGAAAGGAATGACCGGCACCTTATATTGCGCGCAGACCTTTACCACCGCCTTCACATCATCGGCGCTCTCGGCAAAAACGACGCCGTCAGGCGCCTGCAGCGTCAGATAAGTGGTGGTGTGGCCATGCTGTTCGCGGAACGCCTGTCCGGTCTGGAGCCTGTCGCCGAGCTGCTGCTTCAGCACCGCGAGTGCCGACGCGATGCCCTCTTCGTTCCGCTTTCCCGCCACCACATCTTTCAGCGCCATCGTCCGTCTCCACCGCAACATCTGCCCGTAAAGGATTCGATCCGTTACGAAATTCCGTCAGGTGGTATGGGATAAGGTTAACGCTTTGTCCAGCATCGCGATTGCGCCAAACACTGTTTGGCGGCAACCGTTTTTATTCCGCCGCAAGCAGCGGCTTGTCCTCTTCCAGCGCCTTGCGGCGGGCGGCAAGTTCAAGCTCGCGGTGAAGACGGATTTCCTCATCCGCCTGCGGTTTGGCGAAGCGGGCGATCAGCAGGTAGGAGACCGGCGTGATGTAAAGCGTCACCAGCGTCGCAAAACCGAGGCCGCCGACGATGACCCAGCCGAGCGCGATGCGCGCTTCCGCGCCAGCACCCTGCGCCAACACCAGCGGAACACCGCCGAGAATGGTCGCAATCATCGTCATCATGACAGGGCGCAGGCGAATGCTGGTGGCCTTTTCAATGGCTTCCCGCACGGTTGCGCCCTGATCGCGCAGATGATTGGCGAATTCGACGATGAGAATACCGTTCTTCGCCATAACCCCGACGAGCAACACAAGCCCGATCTGGCTATAGACGTTGAGGCTTGAACCGGTAACGAGCAGCGCGATGACCGCGCAGGCAAGGCCGAGCGGCACCGTCGTCATGATGATGACCGAACTCAAGACGCTTTCGAACTGCGCAGCCAGCACGAGGAAGATGATGGCGATGGCAAAACCGAAGGTCAGCAACATGCCGCTCGAATTTTCCTCCAGCGTCGCCGCTTCGCCGAGCGGCAGGAGACGGGCGCCTGACGGCATGACGGATTGCGAGAGCTCATTCACCTTCTGCAGGGCCTCGCCCAGCGAAACGCCGTCCTTGAGATTGGCGGTAAAGCCGACGGAGGGAAGCTGCTGCTCGCGGTTGAGCTGCGGCGCAACCGCATTTTCCTTCAGGGTGGCGATGACCGACATCGGCACGATCTTGCCGTCGCCCGTCTTCAGGAAGACGTTTTCCAGATCGGTCGGATCGTTGATCGGCCGGGTGGAGGACAGGAGCCGCACCGGGATCGCATCGCCATCCACGAAGACGTCGACAATCGAGCGCCCTTCCAGCAGCGACTGCATGGCGCGCGACAGGCCGGTGATATCGATGCCGAGATCCGACGCACGCTCGCGGTCGATGGAGACGGAGATTTGCGCCTGATTGGGTTCATTGTCGAAACGCGGCGTATCGAACAGGCCGCTTTCCTCCATGGAAAGCAGTAATTTCTGCGTCGCCTCGGTCAGCGCGGCATAGTTGCTGCCAACCATCGCCATCTGCAATCCGTTGCCGGCACCGCGAATTCGGAGGCTGTTCGGCTGCATTGCATTGCCGCGCAGCGCCGGCACCCTGTTGGCGGCGGAGGTGACATCGGCGGCAATCTGGTTCTGCGTGCGCTCACGATCTGCCCAGGGCGCAAGCGTCAGCACCATGAAACCGGTATTGGACGAGCCGTTCATGCCGGTGATGGAGTAAATATTGCGGATTTCACCGCTGTCGCGCAGCGGCTGCAGGTTTTCTTCGATCCGCTGCAACTGGTCGCGGGTATATTCGAGGCTGACGCCCTGCGGCGCGGTGACCCGCATCATGATCGAGGCGCGGTCCTCGCGCGGCGTCAACTCGTTCTGGATCATGCCGAAGGCGATCCACGACAGGCCGGAAAAGATCAGCGCCACGACGATGACGATCAGCGGATTGTTGAGGCAGGCGGAAAGTGTCGTTTTGTAGGTGGAGGCAAAGACATTGCCGAACCAGGCAAGCGGCCCCGTCGGCTCCTTCAACCCCTCCTTCAGCATACGCGAGGCGAGCATCGGGCAGAGCGTCAGCGCCACGATGGAGGACAAGCCCACCGCGAAGGCCAGCACGAAACCGAATTCGCGGAACAGACCGCCAAGCTGGCCCGGCAGGAAGGAGAGCGGAATGAACACGGCGGCAAGCGTCGCCGTCGTCGCGATGACCGCGAAAAAGACTTCCTGCGTGCCGAGAACGGCAGCGGCCCGCGGCCCCATGCCTTCCGCCCGGCGGCGCACGATATTTTCCAGCACCACGATGGCGTCATCGACCACGAGGCCCGTCGCCAGAACGATGGCAAGCAGCGTCAGAATATTGACCGAGAAGCCGACCATATAGATAGCGACAATGGTGCCGATAAGCGCCACCGGCATGGTGATTGCCGGAATGAGGGTCGCACGCCAGTCGCGCAGGAAGAGATAAAGCACGACGACGACGATGATCGCCGAGAGACCGAGCGCCAGCTCGACCTCATGCAGCGCGCCTTCGATGAAGACGGCATCGTCACTGGTCACGACGATACGCGTACCTTCGGGCAGATTGGCCGACATGGCGTCGACGGCCGCCTTCACGCCGGTCGAGATACTGAGCGTGTTCGACTGCGCCTGACGGATGACGCCGAGACCGACACCCTGCACGCCGTTGGAGCGCAGCGAGGTGGATTCATCATCCGCGCCCAGCATGACGGTCGCGACGTCCCTGAGGCGGATATTGTTCTTGATCAGGAGATTGGAGAAATCCTCGGGCTTCGTCAGGCTGGCGGTGGCGCGCACGACGATGTCCTGCGTCGTGCTTTTCAGCGACCCCGCCGGCACGTCGAGGGCTGCGCTGGCAAGCGCGTTCGAAACATCGGTCACCGTCAAACCGCGGCTGGCGAGCGCCGCCTGATTGAGATCGACCCGGAAAACCTTTTCCTGATCGCCGTAAAGCTCCACATCGGCCACGCCGTCGACGGCAGCCAGACGGTCGATGATCTCGTCATCCACCAGCTTGGTCAGGTCTTCCATGCTGAGCGTGGAGGAGGTGACGGCAAGGCGCATGATCGGCTGGCTGTCGGAATCTGCCTTGATGATCTGCGGTTCGTCGGCATCGTCAGGCAGCTGATTGGTGACGCGGCCGATGGCGTCGCGCACATCGTTGGCGGCAACCGCCAGATCGACATTGTCGCCGAATTCCAGCGTCACGCGGCTGGTGCCGAATTGCGAGTTGGACGAGATGGACTTGACGCCGCTGACCCGCGCCACCGCACCTTCGATGGTCTGCGTCACTTCCTGATCGATGGTTTCGGGCGCCGCCCCCTCATAGGTGGTCCTGACGCTGATCGTCGGCCGGTCGACGTCAGGCAGTTCACGCACTTCAACGCCCACCAGCGCTGCAAGGCCGGCAACGACCAGCAGCGTGTTGAGAACCGCCGCCAGAATCGGCCGGCGCACGAACAATGCCGTAAAGGCGAGCTTGGAATCCTGCCCGGAGGGTGGCTGCGTCGTCATTGGCTGGCAACCTCTTCAGGCTTCGGCTGGTTGCCAACGCGGACCGCGCCGCCTTCCCTCACACGCTGAAGGCCCTCGATCACGACAGGTTCGCCATCCGCCAGCTCCGCCTTGACGAGAACGGCATCGGGATTGCGCTGCACGATCTGCACCCGCACTTTGTTCGATTTATTGTCGGCCACGCGCCAGACGTAAGAGCCTTCCGCATCCCACTGCACGGCCAGTGGATCGACCGAGGCATAGGTTTCCCCGGCAAAACGCATGGTCACGCCGAAGGACATGCCCGCCCTCAGCTCGTCCTTCTCATTGCCGAATTTCGCCCGGATACGGATCGTGCGGCTTGCCTCATCGACGCGGTTGTCGACGGCCTCGATCTCGCCCTTGAAGGTCTCACCCGGCCGGGAAATGGACGTCGCCTCCACCGGCATGCCGACCTTGATCGCGGTTGCGAACCGCTCGGGGGCCCAGAAATTGACGAGAATTTCCGAACGGTCATCGATGCTGACGATGGTTGACTGCGTGGTGACGTTATCGCCAATATTGGCGGCGACGATACCCGCCACACCCTCTATCGGCGCAACGATGTCGCGCCGCTTGAGATTGAGTTCGGCCGTGCTCAGCGCAAGCTTGGCGGCTTCCTCGGCAATCTGCGCATCCAGCACATCGAGGCGGGAAACGGATTTCAGGTTCTTGTAGGAATTGGATTTTTCAACGGCGCTGCGCAGCGCCACCTGTGCCTTGTCGCGCTCGATCACCTGCTCTTCATCGTCGAGCCGCGCCAGCACCTGCCCCTTCACGACGCGTGCACCGGACGACGTGCGAATTTCGGAAAGCGTGCCGGAAGCCTGCGGCATGACGACAACCGACTGGATCGCCTCGCCATTACCGATTGCGTTCAGCCGGTCATTGACCGTGCCTTTCTTCACCGGGGCCGTCACCACCAGTGTGGCGTTGCCGTTGCGGCGCGCACCGCCGGCGTTTTGACCCGAACCGGGCGTAGCGGCGGCAACCTCGACGGCGCTGGCAGGCGTTTTGCCAAGCCCCATGCTGGCGAGCACATTGCGGGCTTCGGGCGAATAGAAGCCCCAGAGACAGAGCCCCGCTCCCACCACGGCAACACTGACACCCACCTGTTTCCAGACCCGCATATATTTCTCCGGTTGATCCGCGCAGCATAAAGCATTCCCGAAAACCTGCGTTCCGGGACAGATGCAGTATTCCTGCTTGGCTGAGGCAAGGCAACGCACAAATCCGTTCCTTACGTAATTGTAATTTGGGCGCAATTGCCGCCAGAAGCAGCCAATCCGCAATCCATCCGTGCATTCCTGTCGCAAATATCCGCCATTGGGCTAATCTGCGCCCTCGATACGCCATAACCGGAGGAAGCCATGAGCACCGTGACGAAGACCGAAAACCCGGAAACCGACCCGCGCGTCAAGGCGGTGTTCGATGACATCCGCGCCACCCGCAAATCGGATTTCATCAACAATATGTGGCTCTACCTCGCCTTCGATGCCGATCTGCTTGAAAAGACATGGGGTGAGGTCAAGGCGGTGATGGCGACACCTTCGGCGCTCGATCCCGTGGTGAAGGAAATGCTCTATATCGCCGTTTCCGTCACCAATGGCTGCTCCTATTGCGCCCATTCCCACACGGCAGCAGCAAAAGCCAAGGGCATGACCACCGAACAACATGCCGATTTGCTGCGCGTCATCGCGCTTGCCGCCAAGACCAACCAGCTTGCGGTGGCGTTGCAAGTGCCCGTTGACGCCGCTTTCGACGCCGACAGGCAGACATGAAACGAAAAAATGCCTTGGAATGGGCGTTTTGACGGTTGATACCGGAATAAAAGCAGAACACGGTTCTGGCCTTTATATCCCGAATCACTACATTGGGCCGCATGAGCAACAGTTTTGACGATATGCCGTTCTTCGATGAGGAACCCGCCGCACCGCGCAGGGCAACGAACAATGCCGGTGCGGAAAGCGGCGGCGGGCTTGGCATTGCCGCCCGCGCCATGGCGGCGCGCGATCAGACGCGTGCTGCGCCCGACTATCTTTCCGGCCTCAACCCGGAACAGCGCGAGGCAGTAGAAACGCTGGACGGACCCGTTCTCGTGCTCGCCGGCGCCGGCACCGGCAAGACCCGCGTTCTGACCACCCGCATCGCCCATATTCTTGCCACCGGCCGCGCCTATCCGAGCCAGATTCTTGCCGTGACCTTTACCAACAAGGCTGCCCGCGAGATGAAGGAACGTATCGGCGTTCTCGTCGGCGGCGCTGTCGAGGGCATGCCGTGGCTCGGCACCTTCCACTCCATCGGCGTCAAGCTGCTGCGCCGCCACGCCGAACTCGTCGGCCTGAAATCGGACTTCACCATTCTCGATACGGATGACGTGGTGCGGCTGATCAAGCAGCTCATTCAGGCCGAAGGGCTGGACGACAAGCGCTGGCCGGCAAAGCAGTTCGCCGGCATGATCGACGGCTGGAAGAATAAGGGCCTGACGCCGCCGGACATTCCGGAGGGCGACAGCCGCGCTTTCGCCAATGGCAAGGGCCGCGAACTTTACTCCGCCTATCAGAACCGCCTGAAAACGCTGAACGCCTGCGATTTCGGCGACCTTCTGATGCATCCCATCAGCATCTTCCGCCGCCACACCGATATTCTGAAGGAGTATCACCAGAAGTTTCGTTACATTCTGGTGGACGAATATCAGGACACCAATACGGCGCAATATATGTGGCTGAGGCTGCTTGCCCAACGCGCCAAGGGCGAACCGCAGAATGTCTGTTGCGTGGGTGACGACGACCAGTCGATCTATGGCTGGCGCGGTGCGGAAGTGGACAATATCCTCCGCTTCGACAAGGATTTCCCCGGCGCCAAGGTCATCAAGCTCGAGCGCAACTACCGCTCCACCGAGCATATTCTCGGCGCGGCCGGCCATCTGATCGCCCATAATGAGGGTCGTCTCGGCAAGACGCTCTTCACCGAACGCAGCAGCCCGGATGACGAAAAGGTCGTGGTGCATGCCGCCTGGGATTCCGAGGAGGAAGCCCGTGCGGTCGGCGAGGAGATCGAACAGCTCCAGCGCAAGAACCATAATCTGAACGACATGGCGATCCTCGTCCGCGCCTCCTTCCAGATGCGCGAGTTCGAAGACCGTTTCGTGACGCTTGGCCTCAATTACCGCGTCATCGGCGGCCCGCGCTTTTATGAGCGCCTCGAAATCCGCGACGCCATGGCCTATTTCCGCCTTGTCTGCCAGCCGGCTGACGATCTCGCCTTTGAGCGGATCGTCAATACGCCGAAGCGCGGTCTTGGCGATACGACGATCCGTAACCTGCACGACTATGCCCGCGCCCGCGATATTCCGATGCTGGCAGCGGCCGCCGACATCATCGAGACCGACGAGCTGAAACCGAAGGCGCGCAAGGCGCTGTTCGATGTGGTACAGGATTTCCGCCGCTGGCAGGGCCTCTTGGAAAACACCGAGCACACCACGCTTGCCGAGCAGATTCTCGACGAAAGCGGCTATACCGCCATGTGGCAGGCCGACAAGACGGCCGAAGCGCCCGGACGGCTTGAGAACCTGAAGGAACTCATCCGCTCGATGGAGGCCTTCGAGAGCATGCGCGGATTCCTCGAGCACGTCGCCCTCGTCATGGATGCAGAGCAGAACGAAAATCTCGATGCCGTCTCCATCATGACGCTGCATTCCGCCAAGGGTCTGGAATTCGACACCGTCTTCCTGCCCGGCTGGGAAGAAGGCCTGTTCCCGCACCAGCGGGCGCTGGACGAAGGCGGGCGCTCCGGTCTGGAAGAAGAACGCCGTCTCGCTTACGTTGGCATCACCCGCGCCAAGAAGCTCTGCCATATCTGGTTCGTGTCGAACCGGCGCATTCACGGGCTGTGGCAATCCACCCTGCCCTCGCGTTTCCTCGATGAATTGCCGCCCGCCCATGTGGATGTCGCGGCATCCGACAGCAGTTACGGCGGTTATGGCGGACGCGGCGGCTACGGCCAGTCGCGTTTCGACAAGGCCGATCCTTTCACCAACAACTATTCGACCCCCGGCTGGAAGCGCGCGCAGCAGAACCGCAGCGACGCCACCCGTGACAATTGGGGCACCCGCTCCGGCCATGCGGTGGAACGCATCGGCTATGGCGAAAGCGGCCCGCGCACCCGCACGATCGACGGCGAACTGGTGGCGAAATCCGTCGCCGACACGCCATCGAAATTCTTTGTTGGCGACCGCGTCTTCCACCTCAAATTTGGCAATGGCAACATCTCTGCCATCGAAGGAAACAAGCTGACGATCGACTTCGATCGCGCCGGGCAGAAGCGTGTGCTGGACGGATTTGTGGAAAAGGTCTGATTCGGCAACCATGAGTGCCTGAAGGGTGCTTTTTCCGTAGCCCGCGTCATGCCGTTGCAATAAAGGAGTTGCAATGGGGAAGTGGAACAGGCGAGGACAGGTTTGCATATATTACCGAAAAGCCAGCGCAGGCTCGCCGTTTTCCTGATCAATATGGACAGCGCCACCAAACGCCTCGCGGATATGACCGCGCGCCTCGATGCCATGGGGCTCAAGGCGGAGCGTGTCCCCGGCGTCAATGGCAGGGAACTGAATTACCCCATCCCGGAATTCAGCGAGATTTCCTACATGCTCATGCATGGCCGCCGTACCTCGCCGCCGGAAATCGGCTGCTATCTCAGCCATGTCGCCTGCGCCAATAAATTCATGGCGGGCGATGCCGATATCGCGCTCATCCTCGAGGATGACGTAGTCTTCGACGATGATTTTCTCAACGCCATCGACGAAGCGGTGCTGAATGGCGGCGACTGGGATTTGCTGCGGCTCACGACCGTCAGCAATGGCCGCAAATTCCCGTTCCGCCAGCTTTCCAATGGTCGTTCGCTCGCCATTGCCATCACGCGGGAAAAAGGATCGGGAGCCTATCTCGTCAACCGCCGCGCCGGAAAATGGATATCGAAGCTGATCCCCATGCGGCTCGCTTATGACATCGCATTCGATCTGGAATATCTCGCAGGGCTGAAGGCGTCCTTCCTCTACCCGCTCTGCGCCACGCAGGATGCGGATGGGGAAAGCCAGATCCAGAACAATCTGCGCATCTACCGCCTGCCGCGCTGGCGCTATTTCACGGTTCTGCCCTATCGCGCCTATCTTGAAACCAGCCGGTTCCTGCTGCGCAGCATTCGCTTCGCCGTCGCCAAAGTGCACGTTGCGATGGAGCGCGGCAAGGGCAAGACCGCCCCAGCCGGTCGTTGATCGATCCGTCTTATACTTCGCCGGGCGTGAAGCCGACGAGGTAGACCGCCGCGATCACGGCTGCGAGAATGAAAATAGAAATGACGAAAATCGTCATCCGGTTCAATGGTTTGCGCGTCGTCTTCTTCATGGTGGAATAATGCGTGGCCGCATCGCTTGTTCCGCAACGCACAGGATAATGTCGTCTAAAACCGTGAGCCGGCGCAATTCGATTCCGCTTCAGGCACATATGGGCTAAAGCTCGTCTCCATCTTCAGCTTTCCGGCCCGCCATGACAGACACGACGCATCCACGCCTCAACCCGCTGCATCTTGCCGCCGCCTTCGCCAGCGGCTGCCTTCTGACATTGATGGTGCATTTTAACGGTCAGCTTGCCCATTACGGCAATGCGCTGTTTTCCTCGTGGACGGCGCATGGCACCGGCACGGTGGCGGCGCTGATCTATCTCGCCATCATGCGCCCGAAGAAAGAAGTGGGCGCGGCGGAAAAACCGAAAGCGCCGCTTTGGGCCTATTGCGGCGGGGTCGTGGGTGCGGCCATCGTCATCCTCACCTCCACCGCCGTCAATTCGCCGCTGGCGCTTTCCGGCACCATTGCGCTCGGGCTTGGCGGACAGGTGATCTTCAGCCTCCTGGCGGATCTTTTCGGCCTCTTCGGCCTGCCCAAAAGAAAGCCGGACCTGCGGGACATGGCGGCTGTGGCGCTCATTCTCTGCGGCAGCGCACTCATCATCCTTGTCGGGAGAACGGCATGATCGTCTGGATCGCCATGGCCTTTACCGGCGGCGTCTTCGTGGCGCTGAGCCGCCAGATCAACGGCCGCCTCAGCCTCTCCAACTCACCGCTCATCGCATCGTTCTGGAACCACATTGTCGGTTTTGCCGTACTGACGGTCATTGGCCTCATCGTCGGCGGCCTCATTCCGCCGGGCGCCGCCGATGCGCCCTGGCTTGCCTTTATCGGCGGGCCGATCGGCGTCGTCTTCATCGCTTCGGGAAGCTGGCTCATTCCGCGCATCGGTGCGGTCAATACCGCCCTTCTGGTCATCAGCGGCCAGATGGTTTCAGGCGTGGTTCTCGATCTTTTCGGCGATCATCCGCCGAAACTCTGGGCAAGCGCACTCGGCATTCTGCTTATCCTCGCCGGCATGGTGCTGACACAGCGGCGCGGTCGCTAGAGCATTTCCAGCAAAAGTGCGCAGCGGTTTTACATCAGGAAAATGCGGAAAGCTCAGGAATCGCTGCCGCGCGAAAACATGCCGAGCAGGGTCTTGCCACCGCTTTTACCGCCGCTGCTTGCAAGTGTCGGCCGGTTGCCGTTCAACTTCGGCACCACCACCATGCGCTTGACTTCGCCGCGCTTGAAGGCCGCAAGGAAGCGCGGGTAATCCCGAAATACCACGCAGCCATTCGATTCACCGCGTTTCGCCAGCATGTAGGTATGCGCCAGAAGACCGTCGCGGCCGTGCGGGTTGACGCCGTTTTCGGGCGTCAGGCGAATGGCCTCGACGCCATGGAACCGCGCCTCGCGCATCGTCAGACGATAGCTGGAAGGCGGCGTCGAACCGCGCATTCTCACATGCACGTAATCGGGATTGTCGCGCATCTTGCCGATGCCGGAATGCGCTTCGAGCTTCTCGCCATTTGGCATGTGCACCACGCCGGAGGAAATATCGTAGATCGCCGTGCCATTGCCGCGATCCGGCCACGGAACCGCATCCATCTTGCTCGGCTCGCGCATCGGATTGTCAGGCTTTGCAAAGGCGAGCATGGCGCCGGTGCTCTGCTTCGGCGGCGCAGGGGCGCGAAGGGGAACCGGCGCATCGAAAGCCGGCGCCGAAGCGACGGCCGGAACATGGTCCTCGGTCTTGGACGATGTCGCGGGACGCGGTGACGGCTCAACCGTCTGAGCCGTCGCCACCTCGGGACGGAAGCTCGGCAGCGGCACATCGTCGGGCAGCAGGCTGCTTGCCTCTTCCTCGATCTGCGGCCGTGCCAGCGCCACTTCAAATGCCGGATGCTGCGGAACCGCGCTCTGATAGGCAACCTCGGAGGTGCGACCCAGCGCCGAATCGACGATCGCCGACGGCTTGAGCGCGGCAAGCTGCTTCACGGTCGCCTGCCCCTTGGCATTGGCAGCCGCGCCGAAGCGCTCACTGAATTCCTTCGCGCCGATCTCGGGCATGATGCCGGCGAGGCGAACCGCCTTCTGCTGGCCATGGCTGTGGTCGCTCAGGCGAGAAAACTTACGCACGTGAATATCCCGCGCGGCCGCGTGGGCAATTGCCGTCTCAGTGGAAGCGAATCGCGTCACCAGTGTCTTTTCAAACTGCCCGACACCATGCGAAGCGGCGGCCATGCTGTGCAGCGAGGCAAAGGCGGCGAAGGCGAAAAGGCCGGCAAAGGCGCCGCCGCCGAGAAGGGCGGACATTCGGCCGAACGCAAAGGATTTGCCTCTCTTGACGGAAGACGAACCGGCAAGGCCGGCGCCATTATAGGCCGCAGCAGAAAACGCCATGATACTCGTTACTCGAACCGTTCACGCACACCCGGCCGACGCCGGAGGGATTTAGGGACATCCGAAGGGCGGGCAAACACCACGCCGGTTTCGGAACTGACTGGTTCGAAGCATGACGAATTATGGTAACCAAAGTGTTTACGAGTCCCTGCAAAAATAATTCGTTAAGGTCTGCGCATTGTAAGGCGAAGGCAAAACAATGACTTGCGCGGGTACTGCGTGCATCCGCACTGCATCTTCCCGGGAAATGCCCCTCAAAGGGGCGTCATCGGCCTAAAAAATTTCCGTCGCCGCATTGTCAGGTAAATTCCGACTTGGCCGGAAATTTGCTGCAAATGCGGCAGGACTGCGACAGGGCAAGCCCCCTGCCCGAAACACCCGTGCCTGCCGGAGAGGTCGAAAGGGGCTTGATCCGTTAAAGCCGGCTTGGCATCCTGCCCTGAAAAGGGAGGCACATCATGAAGGCGCTGCTGCTCATCGATATCCAGAACGGTTTTTGCCCGGGCGGCAATCTGGCCGTTGCCGATGGCGACATGATCGTGCCCATCGCCAATGCCCTGATCGACAATGGCGGCTACGATCTCATCGTCGCCTCGCAGGACTGGCACCCGGAAAATCACGGCAGCTTCGCCTCCCAGCATCCCGGCAAGAAACCCTTCGACATGGGCGAACTCTCCGGCAAACCGCAGATGATGTGGCCGGACCATTGCGTGCAGGGCACGCCGGATGCGGAATTTCATCCCGACCTCAAGACGGACGCCTTCGATTATATTCAGCAGAAGGGCGAAAACCCCGCCGTCGACAGCTATTCCGCCTTTCGCGACAATGATCAGGGCGCGACGACGGGACTGGCCGACTATCTGAGCCGTCAGGGTGTCACGCAACTCGACGTCTGCGGCCTTGCCACCGATTATTGCGTCAGTTTCTCGGTGCTCGATGCCCTCGACATGCTGCCCGGTGTGAATGTCCGTTTCATCGAAGATGCCAGCCGTGGCATCGATCCGCAGGACATCAAGGCCGCGATTGCGACGATGCGGGAAAAAGGCGCGGCCATTCTCAAAAGCCGCGACATCTTGCGGGACTAGTTTAGCGCGGCTTCGGCTTCTCCAGCACGTCGATATCGCCTGCTGCATCCTCAAGGCGCCTCAGGATCGCAGCATGCGCATCCCTGAGCCCTTCATTATAAAAAACATGCCCCAGCTCCTCGGCCAGAAAATCCACGAAGATTTCCGCCTGCAGATGGCCGATCTCGGCTTCGGTCTCCCGGGCAAGATAGTCCCGGATACGTGCGGCCAGGGCGGCCTTTTCCTGCTTTTCCAGCATCGATCTTCCAACGTCTGACTATTGAGGGGTACGGGAGGACGGCGGTGAAACCGTCCGTCCGGCACCGGCCATATGGGGCGTTACCGTAACGGAAGCTTCAAGGGAATCAATCGATCCATTCATGCAATTCGTTTGCCAGCCGGGCGGGACGGCGATAGAGCGGCGGGCAAGGAGTTTCCAGAAATGTTCAATGCAGATTTTCGCGAGGGATTGAAGAGCGGTTTCCCGATCGCCCTCTCCGCCGCCCCCTTCGGTGCGCTGTTCGGCGCGGTCGCAGTCGATAATGGGCTCAGCGTCACCGAGGCCACGATCATGAGCGGCACCGTCTATGCGGGCGCGAGCCAACTCGTGGGTATCGAATTGTTCGGCCAGAAGGTTGCCCCCTGGCTGATCGTTCTATCCGTTTTCGCCGTCAATTTCCGCCATATCCTCTATTCGGCCGCCATTGCCCGGATGATCTCGAACTGGTCTTTCCTGCAAAAAGCCGCGGGCTTCTTTGTGCTGGTCGATCCGCAATTCGCCGAATCGGTCAGGAAATACGAAAATACCGGCACGGTCGGCTTTTCCTGGTACATGGGCTTTGCAGCGCCGGTCTACGTGCTGTGGCTGGCCATGACCATTCTCGGCGCATCGCTCGGCAATATGGTCGGCGATCCAAAAGCCATCGGTCTCGATGTACTGCTGCCGATCTATTTCATGGGCATGGTCTTGAGCTTCCGCCAGCGGGAGAATTTCTACCCTGTCATGCTGGCAAGCGCGGTCGGCGCAACGGTCGCCTATCACATCGTCGGCTCGCCGTGGCATGTCAGCCTCGGCGCCGTCGCCGGAATTCTCGTTGCGGTCATCTATCCGCCGAAGCCGAATTCTGAAAGCGGGGTGGAAACGCCATGAGCGACATGCTGCACGCCGATACGCTGATCCTGATCGCGCTCGCCGCCATCGCCACCTATCTGACCCGCATCGGCGGTTATGTGCTGATGACGCGGATGAAATCCATCCCGCCGCGCATGGAGGCGGGACTGAACGCCGTTCCCGTGGCGGTTTTGACCACGCTTGTCGCACCCGCCTTTTTCGAAGGCGGATACGAGGTGAAGATCGGCATGGTGGCCGCCCTTCTGGTCTGCCTGCGCTTTCCCGGCCTGACGATGCTCGCCGTCGGCTGGGCCATCGTCATCGCCATCAGGCATTTCGGGCTGCTCTAAGCGACCCGCTCCAATGGCTTCGTCGCGGCAACAAGCCATGCCTTAACCTCCTCGTCGGTGATCAAGGGAGAAAGCTTCTCCAGAACCCCGGCGTGATAGGCGTTCAGCCAGTCCAGTTCTTCATCGGTCAGGAGAGCGGCGACGACCAGCCTGCGGTCGATGGGGCACCAGGTCAGCGTTTCGAAGGAGAACATCGGCTGGTCGCCGCCGGCCACCTCTTCCGCCTCGCGTACATAGATGAGGTTCTCGATGCGGATGCCGAAAGCGCCGGGCCGGTAATAACCCGGCTCGTTGGACAGGATCATGCCGGGCAGAAGCTCCTGCGTCGAAAGCCGCGAAATACGCTGCGGCCCCTCATGCACCGAAAGATAGGAGCCGACGCCGTGGCCGGTGCCATGGGCGTAATCCGCTCCCGCCTTCCAGAGCGCGATGCGCGCCAGCGGATCGAGATCGCAACCGCGCGCTCCCTTCGGAAATCGTGCGGTGCTGATGCCGATCATGCCCTTCAGCACCAGTGTGAAGAAACGCTTCTGCTCTTCCGGCACCGTGCCGATTGCAACGGTACGGGTAATATCCGTGGTGCCGTTGACATATTGCGCGCCGGAATCGACGAGGAACATCTCGCCGTCCGCAAGTGTGCGGTCGGTATCGGTGCTGACGCGATAATGGATGATGGCGGCATGTTCGCCGGCGCCTGAAATCGTATCGAAAGACACGTCCTTGAGCGGGTTTTGCAGCCCCTGCCCCACCTTGAACCGAGCGGCCTCCAGCGCCTTGACGGCGGCGATTTCGGTGACGCTGCCCGGTTGCTGGCGGTCCAGCCAGCAGAGATATTCGACCATGGCCGCGCCGTCCTGCACATGAGCGGCTGCCGAGCCGGCAAGCTCCGCCTTGTTCTTGCGCGCGCGCGGCAGGCGAACGGGATCGGCCTCCTCGATAAGCGAGCCGCCCGCCGCCGTGATTGCGCCGGTCAGCGCCACCGGAGTCAGATCCGCATCCACCATGACGCGGCCCTTGGCGCTGGCAATGGCATGCAGACGGTCAGCGATCTTCGACGGCGGCAATTGTGTCGCGAGTTGCGCCAGATAGGCCTCGGTCTCGATGCCGGTCTTACGCTTGTCGAGAAAAATATCCGCCCTGCCATCGGCGTAGATGATGGCGCGGGCGAGCGGATGCGGCGTATGCGGCACGTCATTGCCGCGAACATTGAAAATCCAGGCGATGGAGGATGGATCGGTAACCAGCAGGGCATCCGCGCCTTTTACCGAGACCGTCTCCGCCAGCGAGGCGATCTTTTCCTTCGCCAGCCTGCCGGTAAAGGCCTCTGGCTGGATAACGACGGGTTCCAGCGGCTCGGAGGGACGGTCCTGCCACAGGGCATCGAGCGGGTTCTTTTCCAGTAGAACGACCGAACCGCCCTTGCCGGCAAGCACCTTTTCCAGCCGCTTCAACTCCGCGCCGGTGTGCAGCCATGGATCGATGCCGAGCCGGAAACCCTGTGGAGCATGTTCGGCCAGCCAGACGGAGGGCGGCGCGCCAACCAGATCGCCGCCGCTGAAGACCGATTGATCGACCTGCGACTTAAGCTGCGTCGTATAACGGCCATCGACGAAAACCACCGCCTCCGTGCGCGTCACCAGCGCAATGCCGGCGGAACCGGTAAAGCCCGTCAGCCAGGACAGGCGCTCGGCGCACTCCGGCACATATTCCCCCTGATATTCATCGGCGCGCGGCACCAGAAAACCGTCGATACCAAGGGCATCGAAACCGGCGCGCAGCGCCTCGACGCGGGCCTTGCCAAATTGCGGCGCAGATTTGTTTTCGAAGGTCTGGAACATGGGCGTCTTTCGGGAACTGTCATGGAGAAAAGCTGCAAGGTGCGCCGTCAAATCATTGGCGCGTAACGACAATGCCACGCGGACAAAGCCGGTTTCAAGCCATATATGACAGACCGGATTGCGACGATAAATTGTGCACATTTTGCGAAATAAGTAATACTCAAGGCAAAGTGACATGCGATAAATGCATATCTACCCTGAGATATCCCCTCTAACTAAACAAAAACACATCGCTTATCTTCAGATCAACACAGCGAGAGAGACACTCTCCTGGCAAACAAGGATTTGAAGCAATGGCAAAATCTTTCCTCCGCACCGCCTTCGATCGCGTCGTTGAAGCACGCGAGCGTCAGGTCAGCCGCCATGTCAACGCAGCCCTTCTGAACCTCGACGACAAGTCGCTGGAAGCGCTCGGCATGAACCGCGCCGATCTGCGTCGCAAGGCAAACTCCAGCTACGTATTCTGATGACGTCCGGCGCGGCGATCCTCCCTCCACCGCGCCGAACAGGAATACGTCGACCCGCTTGAGCAAGCTCCTCCCATGCTCGCGGGTTTCCAGGCGGCGCGAAAGCGCCGCCTTTTCTTTTGCCCGAAAGGGATGTTGCCGCTGGTTCAGTCTTTACGCAGATGCAGCGTGACCCAGCCGTTGCGCCAGATGGTGCGGACATGGGAAAGCCGGGCGCCATTATAGGCGGAAAGCACCTTCCAGCGCTGTGACGCCAAAATGCCGGACAGGATGACGGTGCCGCCGGGCGCCAGATGCGTGACGAGCTGCGGCGCCATCTTGATGAGCGGCCGGGCCAGAATATTGGCGATGATGAGATCGAACGGACCATGCTTGCGGAAGGCGTCCGAGTGGAAGCCCGGCGCGGTCTCCAGCGCCATCCCGGAGACGATGCCGTTCAGCCGCACATTCTCCTTCGCCACCTTGACGGCGATGGGGTCGATATCTGTCGCCAGCACGGGAATGGGGCGCATCTTGCGCACCGCAATTGCCAGAACGCCGCTGCCGGTGCCAAGATCGAGTGCGTTGCGCACGGTGCGCGCCCGCAGAACCTCCTCAATCATCTCAAGGCAGCCGGCCGTCGTGCCGTGATGGCCGGTGCCGAAAGCCTGTCCGGCCTCGATTTCGATTGCCAGATCGTTCGCCCGCACCTTGTCGCGATCATGCGCCCCATGAACGATGAAACGCCCTGCCCTGACCGGTTTCAGCCCCTCGAGCGACTTTGCGATCCAGTCGACATCCGGAACGGTCTCCTTCTCGATGACGAGATCGGGAAAGGCCGGAGCAAGCAGGGCGCTGACACGCTCGCGGAACTCTTCCTCCTGCTCGGCCATCAGATAGACCGAGGCTTCCCAGATATCGCGCTTCTCATCCACCTCGGTCGTGGCAATCGCGACATCCTCCTCGCCGAAATAGTCCGACATGAGATCGAGGATTTCACCCGCCTGAATTTCGGTCGTGGTGACGTAAAGTCGGATTTCGCTCACGGCGGGCTGCTTTCTCTGGATGAGGTTATTGTTCTTGCCTTTGCCACAAAACCTCGGCCAGTCCAATAAGCCCCGCGCAATTATGCCGCCTCTATCAGCCCTTCAGAAGATTCTGAAGCTTCTGCTCGGCAACTTCCGGGTTTTCGCCATAAGCAATGGTGCCGGAAAAACGGCCATTGGCATCGAGCAGGATGACGGACGCCGTGTGATCCATGGTGTAATCGCCATTCGGATCCTTCTCGTCCACCGGCACCTTCTTGGCATAGATGCGGTAGCCCTTCAGCGTTTCGGCAATCTTGTCCGCCGGGCCGGTGATGCCGGTGATGCGCTTCGAGACGTTCGAGACATATTGCTGCATGATCTCAGGCGTATCGCGCTCGGGATCGACGGAGACGAAATAGGCCTGCAGCTTGTCGCCGGCCGGGTCCACCTTCTCCATCCAGCCGTTCAGCTCGAAAAGGGTTGTCGGGCAGACTTCCGGGCAATGGGTGAAACCGAAGAACAGCGCTGTCGGCTTGCCCTGAAAGGCCTTTTCGGTGATCGGCTGGCCGTTTTGCGCCGTGAGTTGGAAGGGCACGCCATAGGCCGTCTCCACCATTTCATTACGCGTCTTCGTCATTTCGATCGTCAACCAGCTGACGACACCGGCGAGAACGAGCACGACGGCCCACAATACGATGCGAATATTCCTCATTGTCCAATCCTACCCCGAAAGCCGGCGGCATATCGCAGGCTTTGGCTGACAGATAACGAAAGGCGACGGGGACGGCAAATCAACTGGGCGTATTTGCGGGAACCGCGCTGATTTGTCACAAATCCGCAGCCGGAAAACCCGTCACAGGCACCAGGCGATGCCGCTCTGCACCGTGGACAGGAAAATATCCGTGCCGTGCCGCACCCAGCCGTCAAAGGCAAGAAGCACGATGGCAAGCGAGGCCACAGCGGCAAGACTAGCCAGAATAAACTTCAGCGGATGGGAAACGAGTGCGTTCATACGCCCATCATAACCTGTTTGTGTGAGCGCGAAAACCGCCAAAATACTGGGTTTTGCCGGCGGGGCAGCAGCAATTGTTAGGGAAAGTTTAAAATCTTGCTGTGCATTATGACCATAGCGGTTTTTAAGCCTCGACATGATGTCTCCCGGTCCATTCTCCGGCCACCGCATAAAGCTCAATCCTGCGCGGGCCTGTTAGAGAGCCATCAGAGGAAACCTGCCGTCATGTCCAACGCCATCAAGCAATCCGGCGCATATCTCGAAATCGTTTCCTTCCATCTGGGCGATCAGGAATTCTGCATCGACATCATGGCGATCCGCGAAATCCGCGGCTGGGCGCCGGTTACCCCGATGCCGCACACCCCGCCTTATGTTCTCGGCCTCATCAACCTGCGCGGCGCCGTCATTCCCGTCATCGACATGGCCGGCCGCCTCGGCATGAAGATGACCGAACCGTCCGAACGCTCCGCCATCATCGTCACCGATATCGGCGGCAAGCTGGTCGGCCTCCTGGTGGAACAGGTCTCCGACATGATGACCATCCGCTCCGAAGACCTGCAGCCCGCGCCCGATATCATTCCGGAAGAACAGCGCAGCTTCTGCCGCGGCATCGTGGCGCTGGAAAAGAGCATGGTCTGCTTCCTCAACCTCGACACCGTCATTGCGGACGAGCTGGCACGCGAAGCGGCCTGATCAAGGCATAACGCAATTGAGGGGGGCAGGCCTTACGGCTTGCCCTTTTGCCATGTGACCTGCTGGTTATAAAGCGGCACCGTGGAGATCGCCATCTTTGCCGAGCCGTCGGTCAGTTCCCGCGCATGCACCAGATAGATCAGCGTGTCATTGGCCTTGTCATAAACGCGGCTGACGACGAGCTTCTTCCAGACCAGCGACATGCCCTGCCGGAACACCTCTTCCCCGCCCTTTGAGAGATCGATATCGCCGATCTCCACCGGCCCCGTCTGGCTGCAGGAAATGGCATTGTTGGAAGGGTCTTCAAACCAGTTGCCGTTCTTCAGCCGGTCGATGACGCCGCGCTCGAAATAGGTAACGTGGCAGGTGACACCCTTGATCTTCGGATCGGCGATCGCCTCGATAACGATATCATTGCCGATCCAGTCGACCCCGACTTCACCCACGACCTGCGAATGCGCCGCTGTCACCGGAAGCAATGCCAGAAAGCCCGCAAACAAACCCGACAGAGTTTTCATCGTCATCGCATCTTCTCCGTTACGCTGCTTCAAACATAAGTGCGCGGAACGGTTACGCAACCCGGGAGACGGCGCGTTTTTTCATGCTGCAGGGCTGGTAACCGGTGGAGGTGAGACGCCCCGCGACCATGCCGATCTTTTCCGGCAGATCGCGGATATGGGCAACGCGCAACGCCTTGGCCGCTGCAATCGACGCGGCCGCGCAGACGACAGCATCTTCCGCTGCATTGTGGTGCACGAAACGCAGCTGGAGGTGATGGGCGATGACATTCAGCTTGTGCGACGCCAGATTGGGCCAGACATGCCGGGCGATCTTGACGCTGCACAGATAGGAAAGGTCTGGATAGGACTGCCGGTATTTGTCGAAGGACGCGCGCATGACGCTGAAATCGAAGGCGGCATTATGGGCGATCATGGTGGCGCCGTGGAAGTCGTCGATGAACTCCTCCATCACCTCGGGAAATTCCGGCGCATCTTCGACATCGGCCGGGCGGATGCCATGCACGGCGATGTTGAAGGGCGAAAACCGCATGTCCTTCGGCCGGATCAGCCGTTCCTCGACGCGAACGATCTCGCCGCCCTCTATCCATGCAAGCCCGACGGAGCAGGCGCTGCCCCGTTCCTCATTGGCGGTCTCGAAATCGATGGCGATGGTTTTCAAGAGTGATTCCCGTTGTTTCATTCCGGCATAGACCGGATTGACGTCAAAGAGAACCAGCCTCGGCAGAACCCGCTTCCGAAAGCATCCAGTCGATGAGCTTCACCAGATCGGGATTGTCCAGCATGCGCCGCGGATAAACGAGGAAATAGGCGAGCGTGCTGGCCATGTCCTTACCGAAGGGCGCAATCAATGCGCCCTCCGCAATTTCGCGGGAAACCAGCGAACGCCGGGTCAGCGCAATGCCGTGCCCGGCCTTGGCCGCATCCAGCGCGCCATTGCTGTCGATGAAGACAGTGCCACCGGAGGCATCCACGTCCGATGCTCCCGCCGCCTCCAGCCAACGCCGCCATTCATTGCGGTTTTCATCGTGCAGAAGCGGAATGGATTTGAGATCCCCCGCCTCCTGAAGCGGCCCATATTTCTCCAGAAGCTGCGGTGAACAGACCGGTAGGGTGCTGTCATCGATGAAGCGGATGCTCTCCAGCCCTTCATACCGACCGAAACCGTGTCGCACCGCCAGATCGACGTCGTCCCTTGAAAAATCCACCAGCCGGTTCGTCACGCTGATGCGGACATCCACCTGCGGGTGTTGCTGCTGGAAGGCAGGCAATCGCGGCATCAACCATTGAACGGCGAAAGTGGGCGTGCAGCTCAGCGTCAGAACCGTGATCTCGGAGCGCGCCGTCAGTTCCGCCGTCGCCTCGCGCATCATCCGGAAGGCGGTACGAAGCGCGCCGTAATAACGCTCCCCCTCACGCGTCAGCTGTATGCTGCGCGGCTTGCGGAAAAACAATTGCACGCCAAGCCGCGCCTCCAGCTCCCGGATTTGCAGGCTGACGGCACCGGGCGTGACATTCAACTCATTGGAAGCAAGCGTGACGCTGCGATACCGCGCTGCGGCCTCGAAGGCCTGCAACCCTTTCAGAGACGGAAGTTCGGCTGCCATGATTTAGCTCATCTCAATTATCGAACGAGAAACAATCGTTTGAAAACACCATAAAACAGGAAGTAAATAGACACAACAAGACCTGAAACGCAGTGAGAACCACCCATCCCCAGATTGAGCAAAACTCAACCGATATCGGGTGGATGGCGGCGAGCCGGCCTGCGATCATGTCGATACTCATGCTTTGGGAGATGACGATGGCGATACAGAAACAGATGGATGCCGGTGAATGGGCCATGCTCGTCGCGCTTTCGCTTCTGTGGGGCGGATCGTTCTTTTTCATCGGTGTCGCCGTCAAGGAACTGCCGCCCGTCACCATCGTCACGCTGCGCGTCAGCCTGGCGGCAATCGCGCTTCTCATCGTCTGCCGCATAATGGGCCTTCGCCTGCCGCGTGAATGGGCGGTGTGGCGCGCCTTTTTCGGCATGGGCCTGCTCAACAACATCATCCCCTTCTGCCTGATCGTCTGGGGCCAGACCCATATTGCCAGCGGACTAGCCTCGATCCTCAATGCCACCACGCCCCTCTTCACCGTCATCGTCGCCCATTTTCTCACCGCTGACGAGAAGATGACCGGCAACAAGCTCACCGGCGTGCTGATCGGCTTTGCCGGCGTGGCGACCATGATCGGCCCGGCCGCCTTCACCGGCTCATCCGGCCTCTGGGGCCAGATCGCCATTCTCGGCGCGGCCATCTCCTATTCTTTCGCGGGCATATTCGGCCGCCGTTTCAAGGCCATGGGCGTACCGCCGCTGATGACCGCCACCGGCCAGATCTCCTCCTCGGCACTGATGCTCATCCCGGCCGCCCTTCTTATCGATAAACCATGGACGCTCGCCATGCCGGGCCTCGGAACCTGGGGCGCGCTTGTCGGCATCGCCCTCTTGTCGACGGCGCTCGCCTACCTGATCTTCTTCCGCATCCTCGCCAGCGCCGGCGCCACCAACCTTGCCCTCGTCACCTTCCTCATTCCCGTCAGCGCCATCCTGCTCGGTTCGCTGCTCCTCGGCGAGCAGCTGGAGATGAAGCACTTCGCCGGCATGGCGATGATCGCCGCCGGTCTTGCGGCGATCGACGGCAGGCTGCCGGCAAAACTCAGAAGCCTGCTGCGCAACGCACCCGCTTGACAGGGCCATGCGGCAAAAGCATTCTGCGCGCATGATCGCAACGAAACAGAACACCACCCGTCGCCATACCATCACCGGCCACCCGGCAGGCAGAGGTATGTCGTCGCGTTAAGCGATCCATTTCCACCCTGCCACCAGAGCAGGGTTCGCAAACCTGCTCCCATACGCCCAAGGAGACAGGCATGCAGAACATGAAATTTGCCGATAATGAAGATTTGCAATTCAGCTTGAACGAAGTCGTCTTGCGTGCGGCGCGTCTGGACGATGCCGAAGCCCTGACCGAAATGTTCAACCTGCCCGGCGTCCGTCACGGCACGCTCCGACAGCCGTTTCAGTCCGTTGAAAAAACGCGAAAATCGATGGAAAACCGCGGCCCGAACGATATCGCCATCGTTGGCGAGTGGCGTGGAAAGATCGTTGCCAATGCTGGACTGTTTCGCAGGGCGGGAAGGCAGTCCCACATCGCCGATCTGGTGATCAGTGTTCACGACGATTTTGCGGGCAAGGGCGTCGGATCATATATTCTCGGGGCGTTGATCGACACGGCCGACAATTGGCACGATATACGCCGCATCGAACTGAACGTCTTCACCGATAATCTCCCTGCAATCCGGCTTTACGAGAAATTCGGTTTCGAACGCGAAGGCACCCTGCGCAACGACGCCTATCGTGACGGAAAATACGTCGATGCCCACGTGATGGCGCGTCTTCGATAGTTCCGGTCAGTTGTCCAGGTGGTCCGCAAACACTTCCCGAATGGTCCGGCGCGACCATTCGGCCATTTTGTCGTTACGCCCGCGCTCCGCATCCAGCACGATCAATGCCTTCCACAGCGCCCAGCCACGCCCGCGCTGCCATGTCGCCTCATCCAGATCCAGCGCCCGGCGAAAAACGGCGCGGCTTTCCGCATCGAGCACGTTCCACGCGAGGATGAGATCGGAAGACGGATCGCCGACGCCGGAACTGCCGAAATCGATGACGGCCGAAAGCCGGCCGTCCTTCACCAGCAGATTGCCCTCGGCAATGTCTCCATGCACCCACACTCCCTGCTTCCGCCAATGGCTCGAAAGTGCAAGCTGCCATATCTCCATGGCCAGCGCCTGATCCACCTCATCGGCAAGCCGCACCGCCGAAGCCTTCGCCTCCCCGTCATAGACCGAAAGCGAGCCGCCGCGATGGAAGTTATGTGCGCCTGCGGGCGGGCCATCCGAAGCATCCACCCCGTGCAATGCTCTTAAAAACGCGGCAACATCGACGGCGATGGTTGAAAGATCAACGCGATCCAGACCCCGGGCGAGCGGTTCGCCCTCAAGCCAGCGATAGACGGACCAGCGGAACGGATAACCCTGTCCCGGCTGCCCGAGCGCCAATGGCGCAGGAATCGGAAAAGGCAGGAGCGGCGCAAGCGCCGGCAGCCAACGATGCTCCTTCTCCACCTGCGCAACATACCGGGCGGCACTTGGCATGCGGATCAGCATCTCATCGCCAAGACGGAAGCTGCGATTGTCCCAGCCGCTCAGCTCCACCGGCCGGATATTTAACCCCGCCCATTGCGGAAACTGGCTGCCCACCAGCGCACGGACCTGCTCTGTGCTGACGACAATGCGGTCATCCATGCTGTGGTCTCCGTGTCAGTCGCAAAGCTCTAGCGGCAGAGATCAACATGCCATGACCGTGTATGTATCAGCCGCCGATCAAGGCCAGCCACTCGTCCTCGTCCATAGTCTGCACGCCCAGTTCCGTCGCCTTGGCAAGCTTGGAACCCGCCCCCGGTCCCGCCACCAGAATATCGGTCTTTTTGGAAACCGAGCCGGCCACTTTCGCGCCGAGGCTTTCGGCACGCGCCTTGGCCTCGTCACGGGTAAATTTCTCCAGAGAGCCGGTAAACACCACCGTCTTGCCCGCCACCGGACTGCCATCGGTCGAGGGCTTCTCGGCTTCCTTCGGGCGAAGCTCCCGTATCAGCCGGTCGATGACATCGAGATTGCGCGGCTCCTTGTAGAATTCGACGATGGCGCGGGCCACCACTTCGCCGATGCCGTCGATGCTGTTGAGTTCGGCCCAGGCATCGCTCGCCGGATCGGCCGCCGCCTTCATGCTCTCTTCGAAATGTTCGTAAGTGCCATAGGAGCGCGCCAGAAGCTTCGCCGTGGTCTCGCCCACATGGCGGATGCCGAGCGCGAAGATCAGCCGGTGCAGATCGATCTCGCGGCGGGCATCGATGGCGTCGAACAGCTTTCTAACGCTGACCTTGCCGAAGCCGTCGATATTCTCGAGTCTGGTCAGTTGCGAGGCTTCCTGCCGCGCCTTGAGGGTGAAAATCTCAGGCGCAGTCTTGATCGAAAGCGCCGGATCATCACTTTCGAAAAAGAAATCGATCTGTTTGGTGCCAAGCCCTTCGATATCGAAGGCATTGCGCGAAACGAAATGTTTGAGATGCTCCACCGCCTGCGCCCGACAGACGAAACCGCCCGTGCAACGCGTGACCGAATCGAGCTTGCCGGTTTTCTCATTACGCTCCCGCACCGCATGGCTGCCGCAGACCGGACATTTTTCCGGAAAGGCATATTTCACTGCCTCGGCCGGGCGCTTTTCCAGAAGCACATCCAGCACCTGCGGAATGACGTCACCGGCGCGCTGCACGATCACCGTGTCGCCGATACGGATATCGTGGTCCTCCGGGCGAATGCGCTCGCCGCTATTGCCGATGCCTTCGATATAATCGGCATTATGCAGCGTCGCATTGGTGACGACGACACCGCCGACGGTGATCGGGGTGAGACGCGCCACCGGCGTCAAGGCACCGGTGCGCCCCACCTGAATTTCGATATTCTCAACCGTGGTAAAGGCCTGCTCGGCCGGAAATTTATGGGCGGTGGCCCAGCGCGGGCTGCGCGAGCGGAAGCCCAGCCGTTCCTGCAGATCGAGCCGGTCGACCTTATAGACCACGCCATCGATATCATAATCGAGATCGGGCCGTGCGACGCCTATTTCATTATAATGCTCAAGCAATTGCGCGGCAGAGGTGAATCGCTTCATCAGCGGATTGACCGGAAATCCCCAGTCCCGGAATTTCTCCACGATGCCATATTGCGTATCGGCGATCCGCGCCGGCTGGCCGCCATTCGAAACCTCGCCCAGCGCATAGGCGAAGAACCGCAGCTTGCGTTTCGCCGTCACATTGGCGTCGAGCTGGCGCAGGGAACCGGATGCCGTGTTGCGCGGGTTCACATAGGTCTGCTTGCCTTCGGCCTCCATCTGGGCATTGAGCGCCAGAAAGTCGCTCTTGGCCATATAGACCTCACCGCGTACTTCCACCACATCGGGCGCATCGGCGGGCAGCTCGTTCGGAATCTCCTTGATGGTCCTGATATTGGCGGTGACATTCTCGCCCGTCGTGCCATCTCCGCGCGTCGCCGCCGTCTTCAGCCTGCGGTTCTCATAGCGGATCGACATGGAAAGCCCATCGATCTTCGGCTCGGCGGTGAAGGCGATGGAATCGTCCGGCAGATGCCCGAGGAAGCGATAGACGGAACTCACGAAATCCCGCAAATCCTCTTCCGAAAACGTATTGTCGAGCGAAAGCATCGGCCGCGCATGCACGATAGGTGCGAAGGTCGGAAGCGGCGCGAAGCCGACTTTTTTCGACGGGCTGTCGGCCCGCACCAGCGCTGGGAAAGCTGCTTCGATGGCATCGTTGCGCCGCTTCAGCGCATCATATTCCGCGTCCGTAATCTCCGGCGCATCCTTGCCGTGGTAGAGCGCATCGTGGCGGGCAAGCTCGGCCGCCAGAAACGCAAGCTCGGAAGAGGCTTCAAGCTCGGTGAGGTTTTCGACGGATTTCTGGTCTTTCGACATGACGGCCTCTTTTGCGAATTACCGAACGCTTTTAGCCGAAATAACAAACATTAAAAACAGTTTTGCCGCTGGACTCACAAGCCGGATCCGCTCTCGCAACGCTATCGGTAGCGGTCAGTCCTTGGCCGCTAGCAGGCGAGCCGCCGCAGCCCTCGCCTCGTCCGTCACCGATGCACCGGCAAGCATGCGGGCAATCTCTTCGGTGCGGTGCTTCGGTTCCATGGTGGCTACGCGCGTGGCGATACGCTCGCTGCCGTCGCCGGATGGGCCCTTGGAAATGAGCAGATGGGTCGCCGCCCGTGCCGCCACCTGCGGCGCATGGGTAACGGACAGAACCTGCACGGTTTTCGACAGGCGGCGCAGCCGCTGGCCGATGGCATCCGCCACCGCGCCGCCGACACCCGTATCGATTTCATCGAACACCAGCGTCGGTGCCGAACCGCGATCCGCCAGCGCCACTTTCAGCGCCAGCAGAAAGCGGGACAATTCGCCACCCGAGGCCACCTTCATGATCGGTCCCGGCCGGGTGCCAGGATTGGTCTGGACGTGGAATTCAACCGTGTCGATGCCGTCGGCCGTCGCCTGCTCGGCATCGGAGGTCACCTCGACGGTAAACCGCGCCCGCTCCAGTTTCAGCGCCGGCAGCTCTGCCATCACCGCATTGGAAAGCGCATCCGCCGCATGGCGGCGTTTTTCGGAAAGGGATTGCGCGGCACGGTCGAAATCAGCCTTCACCACGCCGAGATTGGCCTCGAGCTTGCCGAGCTTTTCTTCGCCGGCATCGAGATCGGCGAGATCGGCCACCATTTTTTCGGCGAGAGCCGGCAAGTCCGGTACGGCAACGTTATATTTACGCCCGGCAGCGCGCAGCGCGAACAGCCGCTCCTCCACCCGCTCCAGCTCACGCGGATCGAATTCGGTGCGGCGCAGCGCCGCCTCCACTTCCATCTGCGCATTGGAAAGGCTGTCGAGCGCGGCGTCCAGCAATTGCACCGTGTCTTCCAGCAAGCCCGGCGCTTCATGGCTCTTGCGCTCCAGACGCCGCATCATCGAGGCGATGACAGGCACAGGCGAAGCATTGCCATTCAGAAACTCGCTTGCCTCAGCGATATCGCCGGCAATGCGTTCGGATTTCTGCATCACCGCCCGGCGTTCGGCCAGCTCGTCCTCTTCACCGTCGCGCGGCGAGAGCGTTTCCAGTTCCTCGACGGAAGAGCGAAGGTAATCCGCCTCGCGCGCTGCCGCCTCCACCTTGGCGCGGTGCGTCTTCAGCGCACGCTCGGCATCCTTCCAGGTGCGGTAGAGGCCCTGAACGGCACGAGCCTCATCGCTCAGCCCGGCAAAGGCATCCAGCAGCCTGCGGTGTGCATCGGTATCGACAAGCGCGCGATCATCATGCTGACCATGGATTTCGACCAACAATTGCCCGAGCTGGCGCATCATCTGCACGCTGATGGCCTGATCGTTGATATAGGCCTTGGTGCGACCGTCAGAGGATTGCACCCGGCGGAAAATCAGGTCGCCATCGTCGTCGAGACCGTTTTCACGCAGGAGAAGCCGCGTCGGGTGATTGTTCGGGACTTCGAAAGTGGCGGTCACCTGCCCCTTCTCTTCCCCGTGCCGCACAAGGCCGCCATCGCCACGCCCGCCAAGCGCGAGCGAGAGACTATCGAGAAGAATGGATTTGCCCGCACCCGTCTCGCCCGTCAACACGGAAAGGCCCGCCTCAAAACCGAGGTCGAGCCTTTCGATGAGAACGATATCGCGAATCGAGAGCTGGACCAGCATGGCCTATGCCCCGTCTCAGGCGCCGATGAGCTTCTTGCCGGCGCGCGAAATCCAGGACCCCTTGTTTTCCCGCGGCTCCAGCCCGCTGCCCTTCAGCAGCTTGTAGGAATCCGAATACCATTGGCTGTCAGGATAGTTGTTGCCGAGAACGGCGGCCGCGGTCTGCGCTTCGTCCACCAGGCCCATCGCGTAATAGGCTTCCGTCAGACGTGCCAGCGCTTCCTCGATCTGGTTGGTGTTCTGATACTGCTCTACGACGATGCGGAAACGCGAAACGGCGGCGAGGTATTCCTTGCGCTCAAGATAATAACGGCCGACCTGCATTTCGCGGCCGGCGAGCTGGTCGCGGGCGAAACGGATCTTGGCCTGTGCGTCGGCGACATATTCCGAATCGGGATAGTCGTTGACGACCTTGTTCATAGCTTCAACGGTGCGCTGTGCGGCGCGCTGGTCCTGCGTGACGTCGGAAATCTGCTTCGAATAGGCAAGACCGATCATGTACTGAACGTAAGCGGCATCCTTGGAGCGCGGATATTGGCGCAGGAACCGGCTGCCGTTGGTAATGGCCACATCGTTCTTGTTGGTGCGCGTGGCAATGAAGGTCTGCATCACCAGCGCCTTCTGGCCCCATTCGGTGAAGGGGTACTGCTTGTCGATCGCCTCGAACTTGCGTGAGGCTTCCGTCATGTTACCGGCGTTCATGTTGGCAAGCCCCTGCTTGTACAGAACATCCGGCGGATCGGTCTCGACGCCGAGCTTGGTGATGTCGATATCCGGATCGGACTGGCAGGCCGTGACGGCGACACTCGCGCCGACCAACATCAACGAGACGGCGATCCCCCGCATCGTACCCTTCATTGCACCAGACCCTACATGCTTCATTCGACAGTTCCCACTTCCCGCGCAAATACATAAGCATCGGCTTTGCACTGGCGTTCTAGCCATAAAAGCATCCGCAGGGCAACGCAATGATGACGCATTAACGCATTTTTATGGCATCGACCCGTGCAATCGCATGAATATCAGGCGATATTACGCAACTTCTTGTTCCCATCACGAAAAAGCCGCCCCAAAGGGAGCGGCTTTTTCTGTCAATTGATAGCCTGCGAAGGAATTCACGCAGACCAGGGTGCGAATTCCGGCATGTTGACCGCAACGAATTCGCGGGCGCGTACCATCTGGTTGCGGGCAGCCGGCGCTTCGACGATCTCATAGGCGGTGCGGTCGCTCAAAAGCGCCTTCAGCGCATTCGCATTGACCTTGTGGCCGCCGCGATAGGAGCGGTAGCAGCCGATGAACTGCGCACCGGCAAGCGCCAGGTCGCCCACGGCGTCCAGCGTCTTGTGACGGACGAATTCGTCCTTGGCGTAACGCAGGCCTTCCATGTTGATAACGCTGTTGTCGTCGGAGATGACGACCGAATTCTCAAGCGAGGAACCGAGCGCATAACCGGCGGCCCACAGGCGCTCCACATCACGCATGAAGCCGAAGGTGCGGGCGCGCGACAGCTCGTTCTTGAAGCTCTCCGCCGTCAGGTCGCCCTTCCAGGACTGCTTGCCGATCAGCGGCGTATCGAAATCGATGTCAACCTCGAAGCGCGTACCGTCATAGGGACGGAATTCCGCCCAGGAGGCGCCCGAATCGATGCGCACCGGCTTGGTGACGCGAATATAACGGCGCTTCACGCCGAGGCTCTTGATGCCGACCGATTCGATCGCTTCGATGAAAGGTGCGGAGCTGCCATCCATGATCGGCGCTTCCGGACCGTCGACTTCAACGATGAGGTTATCGAGGCCCATGGCGTAGATGGCGGCCATGACGTGCTCGATCGTCGCAACCGACTGGGAAAGCGAACGGCCGAGCACGGTGCACAGGTCGGTATTGCCGACATTGGCCGAAACCGCCTTCAACTCGGTAACGCTGCCATTGTCATGAAGGCGATGGAAGACGATGCCCGTTCCGGCTTCTGCGGGCTGGAAGGTCATCGAAACCGGATTGCCGGAATGCACGCCAATGCCTTTGAGCTGAACAGCATTTGCGATAGTTGTCTGAAATCCGAGCAGTCCGATAGTCATGCGAATATGCCTTGTTTTTGCAAACCGCGCCGCTTGAGCGCCGTTCAAGTTTT
Source organism: Agrobacterium sp. CFBP 3001 (assembly GCF_027871605.1). NCBI lineage: Bacteria > Pseudomonadati > Pseudomonadota > Alphaproteobacteria > Hyphomicrobiales > Rhizobiaceae > Agrobacterium > Agrobacterium sp. CFBP 3001. The sequence continues at coordinate 52,573 of NZ_JAQAHD010000010.1, read as the reverse complement.
CGAGCCGGTTTGGCAACCGGCCAAGTCCGTGTTTTCCTTTACCCAGCCTCATACATACGCACATGTAGGTGCCACGACAAATCACTGTTCGTTTCGGATTGTTACACGCGTAAACCTTTGAAAATACGAATTAATTTAGTGTTAATAACGTAAAATAAACAAAACGCCCGGATCGTGAAACCCGGGCGTTCGAAGAGGCGGATGGAATCGCCCTTAGTTGGACTGGCGGCGCAGGAAGGCCGGGATTTCCAGCTGGTCGTCGTCGTGATGGCTGGCCGATGCAGGCGTTGCGCGGCCGTGGTCGTCAAGCTGGCCACGACGCGGTGCGTAGAGGCTGGCTTCCGGCGAAAGCGGCGCGCGGCGCTGCTGCGGCGCCATGCTCGGCGCATCCATCATGTCGGACGGAACTTCTTCTTCTTCGCGACGACCAAGCGAGTTGGTGATGCGCTTCAGGAGACCCATCGGGCCACGCTCTTCCTGGGCAGCAGGAGCGGCATGGGTGCGATGTTCCATCTCGGCCTTGACGACCGGCGGGAAGTCTTCGACCTTCGGCATGCGAACCGGCTCGGGCTGGCGGGCAACCGGTGCGGATTCCTGATAGACAGGAGCCTGCGGCTGCTGCATGCGCGGCGCCGGAGCGGCAACCTGTTCCGGAGCGTGATAGACCGGTGCCGGGGCAACCGGAGCCGGAGCGGCCTGCTGAACCGGCTGGGCCGGACGGAGAGCCGCCGGCGCTTCAGCCGGAGAAGATGCGAACAGCTTGCTCTGCGGACGGAAATCCTGAGCCGGCTGCTGGTGTGCGGCGAAACCGAGTTCGCGTTCCATTTCGGCTTCTGCCGAACGGATGGTCTGGGCGATCGGGTCTACGGCCTTCTGTGCCTGCGATACTGCTGGAGCAGGCTGAACTGCGGCCGGAGCGGAAGCAACGGCCGCGGAAGGACGGATAAGCGGCTTGGCAACGGCTGCTGCGGCACGCATATCGGCAACGTTCTGTTCGCCGACGCCTGCAACGCGGTCGATGCCGGTCGCAACGACGGAGACGCGGATGAGACCTTCCAGAGCTTCATCGAAGGTTGCGCCGAGGATGATGTTCGCATCCGGATCGACTTCTTCGCGGATACGGGTTGCAGCCTCGTCGACTTCGAACAGGGTAAGGTCGCGACCGCCGGTGATGGAGATCAGCAGGCCCTGTGCGCCCTTCATCGAGGTTTCGTCGAGCAGCGGGTTGGCGATTGCCGCTTCCGCAGCCTGCATCGCACGGCCCGGACCGGAAGCTTCGCCGGTACCCATCATTGCACGGCCCATTTCACGCATGACCGAGCGAACGTCGGCGAAGTCGAGGTTGATGAGACCTTCCTTCACCATCAGGTCGGTGATGCAGGCAACGCCGGAGTAGAGAACCTGGTCGGCCATGGCGAAGGCGTCGGCGAAGGTCGTCTTGTCGTTGGCAATACGGAAGAGGTTCTGGTTCGGAATGACGATCAGCGTATCGACGGACTTCTGCAGTTCCTCGATGCCCTGTTCGGCAAGACGCATACGGCGGCCGCCTTCGAAGTGGAAAGGCTTGGTGACGACGCCGACCGTCAGGATGCCCTTGTTGCGGGCGGCCTGTGCGACGACGGGAGCAGCACCCGTGCCGGTGCCGCCGCCCATGCCGGCGGTGACGAAGCACATGTGGGTGCCGTTCAGGTGGTCGATGATCTCATCGATGCATTCTTCAGCGGCGGCGCGGCCGACTTCCGGCTGCGAACCGGCGCCGAGGCCTTCGGTGACGTTGACGCCGAGCTGAATGACCCGATCTGCCTTCGTCATGGTCAGCGCCTGCGCATCCGTGTTGGCGACGACGAAGTCGACGCCCTGAAGACCAGCCGTGATCATGTTGTTGACAGCGTTACCACCACCACCGCCGACACCGAAGACGGTGATGCGTGGCTTCAGCTCTGTGATATCAGGCTTCTGCAGCTGTATCGTCATTTTAACATTCCTTCTTTCTCTGGCCGCATCGCCCCGCTGGCCGATTCTTGAAAACTCAACTCTGAAACCTCCGGCTTACGCCACGAGGCCACTCAAAAACTCTCTTTCAGCCATTGCCCCACCCGGGCTATCCGGCTGCTACCGTTACCAAACGGCGAGAACATTCCGCCTTGCGCCGCATGAATTTCGATGTCCGCCACCTGCGGATAGATCATCAGTCCGCACGCCGTCGAAAAGGCAGGCCCCTTTGCCGCGACCGGAAGACCGGCGACCCCCATGGGGCGGCCGATACGAACGTTGCGAGCAAGAATGCGCCGTGCCGTTTCCGGCAGCCCCGTCAGCTGGCTTGCGCCGCCGGTCAGGACGACGCGCTTGCCAACAATCGGGCTGAAGCCGGACTTCTGGATGCGATCACGGATCAATTCCAGCGTCTCTTCGATACGTGCCCGTACGATACGGGTGACCAATGCTCTTGAAACTTGCGATGGTTGATCGCGATCGTCTTCGCCAATCGGCGGGATCGAAATCATGTCGCGCTCATCCGCGCCATTCAGCAAAGCCGAACCATGCACCACCTTCAGTCTCTCTGCATCTTCGATTCGTGTCGAGAGGCCTCGTGCAAGATCTGTCGTAACGTGATGGCCGCCAAGGCCGATCGCATCGGTGTGAATGAGACGGCCTTCGGCGAAAACCGAGATCGTCGTGGTGCCGCCGCCCATGTCGATGGCCGCGCAGCCGAGTTCGACTTCATCGTCCACCAGCGCTGCAAGACCGCTGGCGTAAGGCGTCGCCACCATGCCTTCGACGGACAGATGTGCACGGTTGACGCAAAGCTCGAGGTTCTTCAGCGCCGTGCGCTCGACCGTGACCACATGCATGTCGACGCCGAGAAGATCGCCATACATGGAGAGCGGATCGCGAATACCGCGCTCGCCATCCAGCGAGTAACCTGTTGGCAGCGAATGCAGGATGGCCCGGTCCTGACGCATGGATTGCTGGCTTGCCGCCACCAGAACCTTGCGCAGATCGCTTGCTTCCACTTCCTGCCCGCCGAGATCGATGCTCGCGGTATAGATATCGCTTGCCAGCCTGCCGGCCGAAACATTGACGATCAGGCTGTCGACGGTAAGCCCCGCCATGCGCTCGGCCGCATCAACGGCGAGACGGATAACGCCTTCCAGCGCATCGAGGTCGGCAATCACGCCTGACTTCACGCCACGCGAACGCTGGTGGCCGATGCCGATGATTTCGACCTTGTGGGTGCGGCCCGGCAGGATTTCGCTTTCCTGGCGCGGCGTCAGCCGGCCGATCATGCACACGACCTTGGTCGAGCCGATGTCGAGCACCGAAACGATGTGGCTGCGCTTGGAAGAAAGCGGCTTCAGGCGAGGCAGGCCGAAATGGGAAGAACCGAAAAAGCTCATGTGTTCTTCTCCGCCTTCTTGAGAGCCTTGGTGCGCGCATCAACAGCGGCCTGGCGGCGCTCCGTGGCGCCCTCGGTCAACTGGATCGTGGTGCGGTCCGCGAGCCGGAGATCGACGGCGGCGACATCGCGCGACAGCACCTTTTCCTCGAGATCGAGCCGCGCCAGCAATTGCAGCGCCTGCGGCAGGTTTTCTTCAGGCAGCTTGACGACGATGCCGTTATCGAGATGCAGATCCCAGCGACGGCCGGCAATGCGGACATAAGCGCGGACACGGTTGCGGATTTCCGGCCAGTCGGCCAGCTGCTCGACGAAACCGGCAGCACCCGTTTCCGCGTCACGGCCGACGAAGAGCGGCAGGGCGGCGAACTTATTGTCCCGCAGCGGCGCAATCACGCTGCCGCTTTTTTCGATCAGCGACAGTTCCGTTCCATGCTGCCAGATGCCGAAGGCCTGACGCTCCTTCAGCCGGACTTCCACGGTCTTGGGGTACACCTTGCGGATATCGACATCTTCCACCCAGGGAAGCTGCACCAGCTTGCGGCGCGCCGCATCGATATCGAGCGCGATCAGCGAGGTGCTGCCATCGAGGCCGAGAAGCTGAAACACTTCGATTTCGGAGGTCTGCAGATTGCCGGAAACCTTCACGTCCTCGACCGCAAAACCTGCGGCCGATGTCGTGGTCTGGGTAACGATATTGGTGTGCCCGCCGAGCGACATGCCGTAAAGCCCGGTCACCGCGTAAAAGGCGACGGCCGAAATCGTACCGGTATGGGCGGGAATGTGAATGCGTCCGGTCGCAAGGCTGACACCGAAACGCACGAAGCGACGCAGGGGACGCGGCAATACCATGCGGTCGTCGGCGCTGGCCGCCGCCGCGAATTGTTCGCGCTTTTTTGCCGTCGACTTTTTGCCGATCACCGCAAACACGAAGCGTCCTCCACCATCCAGCTGACAAGGTTACCAAAGGAGCGGCCAGCATGAGCCGCCATTTCCGGCACCAGGGAGGTCGGCGTCATGCCCGGCTGCGTATTCACTTCAAGCCAGATAACTTCGCCATCTTCTGAGAAACGGTCGTCGTAACGAAAGTCTGAACGGCTTACGCCACGGCATCCGATCGCCCGATGCGCCATAACCGCCAGTGTTTGAATTTTTTGGTAAATTTTCGGTGAAATTTCTGCGGGAATGACATGTTTCGAGCCACCAGCCGCATATTTCGCATCATAATCATAGAAATTGTGACCGAGCGGCACCACTTCGGTGACACCCAGCGCCTCGCCGTCGAGTACGCCGCAGGTCAGTTCGCGGCCGTGAATATAGCGCTCGACCATGACCTGATCGCCGTAGCGCCATTCCGAAGAGGTGAGGATCTGCGGCGGATGCGACTGGTCTTCCTTGACGATCACGACGCCGAAGCTCGAACCTTCACGCACCGGCTTCACGACGTAAGGGGGTGCAAGCGGATGTTCGCTGGTGAAATCGAAGCGGTTCATGACGCGCTCGGCAGCCACCGGGATGCCGGCAGCTGCGGCAACCTTCTTGGCCTGCGCCTTGTCCATGGCGAGCGCGGAAGCGAGGACACCGGAATGGGTATAGGGAATGGCGAGATATTCGAGAATGCCCTGAATGGTGCCGTCTTCGCCAAAGGGACCGTGCAGCGCGTTGAAGGCGACATCCGGGCGCAGCTCGGCTAGCACGGCGGCGATATCGCGCCCCACATCGACCCGCGTGACCTTGTAGCCCTCGTCTTCCAGAGCCTGCGCGCAAGCGTTGCCCGACGACAGGCTGACCGGCCGCTCCGACGAAAATCCACCCAAAAGAACAGCTACGTGCTTGCCGCTCATCGAACCCTCTGACACCAACTCTCCGTTACGAACCACGCTCCGAAACCACCGAATTTGACGAACGGTGATTCTGGCACATGACCCTTGAGATCAGTTAAACGCCATTAAGGTTAATGAATCGTTTACTTTCGTTAACCGCCGCGTCCAACGTGCCGAGTTTCGTTAAAGAATCAGCACCGATCCGGATTCCCTCCTTGGAATCAGAGAGTTGCATGGATTGCAACATGCAGGTTTTCAATGATCGGAAATAAAACGATGCTCGCGCGTCTGCCGCCAATCGATAAAGGCAAGGCCGAAACGTTAACAGACGGGATTATTCCCCAGGGAAAATTATCTGGCGTTTCAGCGTTTTAAAACCGCGGCCTGAATCAGTCTCTCAATCCCCAAAGCATCCCCGGGAGGCATAACCATACGTATCGCACTGATGGATCACATTATCTGCATTATTTCTTTTTTAGCATTCCATAAGAACAAAAATTGCGTTAACGCAGTCGTCGCCTCCCAAGGCATGACATTGCAATCATCCAAAATGGAACCAATACCATGACCGACGCGATATCTCCGGTATCGCCGACCGCTGACACTTCGAACGTTGTAAAGACAAATTCGCCTGCACGAGTTCTCACTGCCAGCCTGGTCGGCACGACCATCGAGTTTTTCGATTTCTACGTTTACGCCACGGCCGCAGTGCTCGTGTTCCCCACTTTGTTCTTCCCGAACAATGACCCGATGACGGCGCTTCTGGCGTCCTTCGCGACATTCTCCATCGCCTTTTTCGCCCGCCCGCTGGGCGCTGTGGTCTTCGGCCACTATGGCGACCGCGTCGGCCGCAAGACCACCCTTGTCGCCGCCCTGCTCACGATGGGCGTTTCCACGGTCGTGATCGGCCTCCTGCCCTCCTATGAGACCGCCGGCGTTCTGGCCCCGCTGCTGCTCGCGCTTTGCCGCTTCGGCCAGGGTTTCGGCCTTGGTGGCGAATGGGGCGGCGCCGTCCTGCTCGCCACGGAAAACGCACCTCCGGGCAAGCGCAGCTGGTACGGCATGTTCCCGCAGCTCGGTGCCCCCGTTGGCCTGTTCCTTTCGTCCGGTGTGTTCTGGATCCTGCTGCACTTCATGTCTCAGGAAGCGCTTTTGAGCTGGGGCTGGCGCATTCCCTTCGTCGCTTCGATCATCCTGATCGCTGTCGGCATGTGGGTTCGCCTGTCCATCACCGAAACGCCCGACTTCCAGAAGGCAATCGAAAAGGAAGAACGTGTGGCCGTACCGGTCGCGGAACTGTTCCGCAACCACAAGCGCAGCCTCGTGCTCGGCACCTTCGTGGCGCTGGCCACCTTCGTGCTCTTCTATATCGGCACCGCCTATCTTCTGTCCTACAACGTCAAGGTCCTGAAAATCCCGTTCCTCGACGCGCTGGAAGTGCAGATCCTCGGCTCCATCGTTTTCGGCATCTTCATTCCGATCGCCGGCAAGCTCGCCGAAAAATTCGGTCGTCGTGAAATCCTGATCCTGACGACGGTGCTGATCGGCCTGTTCTCGTTCCTCCTGCCAAGCCTGATGTCCGGTGGCGAAGGCTCGATCTTCGTCTTCGCGGCTCTTGCCATGATGCTGATGGGCATGACCTATGGCCTGATCGGAACGGCGCTCGCCGCCCCCTTCCCGACCCGCGTGCGCTACACCGGTTCGTCCATCACCTTCAACATGGCCGGCATCTTCGGCGCATCGCTGGCGCCTTACATCGCCACATGGCTGCAGGTGAATTACGGCATGGGGTATGTGGGCTACTATCTCTGCGTATCGGCGCTCATCACGCTCGCCTGCATTCTTCTGTCCCGCAAGGACGAAGTCTGATCCGAACGGATTGCCAGACATTAAAAAGCCCGCGAAACCTTCGTTTCGCGGGCTTTTGTTTGCCTGTTTTAACGCTTACGCCACGGCCTGGCGCCGCTCCACATGACCGGTCATGCAGACGCGATTGCGCCCTCCTTCCTTTGCCCGATAGAGCGCCAGATCGGCATTGTGCATGACCTTGTCGAAAATGTCGGCGTCGCCGCGAAACGCCACGCCAATCGAAATCGTCACCGTGATCCGCAAATCCTGATACTCCACCGGGGTGGTCTCGATGGCTGCGCGAACCCTTTCGCACATCTGCACAAAGGCGAGCGGGCTGGTTTCCTGCACAACGACAAATTCCTCGCCACCCAGGCGGGCGACATGCGCAGAAGAATCGAAATGCTCCCTTATCCTGCGGGCGACGTTCGAGATGACGAGATCACCGGCAAGGTGGCTGTATCTGTCATTCACCTTCTTGAAATGATCGATATCAAGAAAGGCGACGCAATAGTCGCTGCCCAGTTCAGCGCATGCAGCATAAAGGCCGAGCCGGTTGCTAAGGCCGGTCAGGGCGTCCGTATGGCTCAGATGCAGGAAGCGCTCGTGGGATTGCACGAGAATTTTCACTTCCCTGGAATTCAGCCAACAGACCAGCAATGTAATCGTAAACGCCACCGTCCCGCCGAGCGTCACACTCAACATGATGCCGTTGAAGAGATCGGTTACCAGCCCGAACCGCGCGAGAAGCGTCAGGCCGCCCATGCACATCAGGATGACAATGATCGTCACGAGACAAGCGATACGAATGGAGAATTCAAGCGGCTCGAGCCGCCTGCGGCCATCCGACGTGGCGACCGAAAAACTTATCATTTCGATCGGTTTTTTCCAAAGACCCAACATCATGCTTAAAAGCGCCTAGATCACGTAATGCCGTTGGTATTTCCTGATAAAAAGTAATTTAATAGAAGGACGAGACGCCGCTTCGCCCCGATAATATGGCAAAAACTGTTGATTGACCGTTACGATACATGAAACGGCCAGATCAACAGCAGGTTTTTCTTGCAATTGGCAGCATTCGCCGAGGCTTAAGCCCCGAGGAACGGCTCCACTTCCCGGCCCGGCATGAACAGGCCAAGGCGCTTGATTTCCCATTCCAGCCGGATGCCCGACTTCTCGAACACCCGCTTGCGGATGGTCTCACCCAGATATTCCAGATCGTAACCGGTCGCATGGCCGGTATTGATCATGAAATTGCAATGCAGCGACGACATCTGCGCGCCGCCGATGACCAGACCGCGACCGCCCGCCTCGTCGATCAGTTCCCAGGCGGAATGACCTTCGGGATTCTTGAAGGTGGAACCGCCCGTCTGCTCGCGGATTGGCTGCACGGTTTCGCGGTGGTGGCGCACGGCGTCCATATCGGCCCGGATTTTCGCCTTGTCTTCGGGATAACCCTCAAACAGCGCGCCCGTGAAGATCAGGCCCGCATCAGCGCCGGAATGGCGATAGCTGTAGCCCATATCGGCATTGGAAAGCACATGCTGGTTGCCCTGACGGTCGACCGCATAGACCTCCACGACACGCTCGCGCGTTTCGCCGCCATTGGCGCCCGCATTCATGCGCAGCGCACCGCCGATGGAGCCGGGAATGCCGTAATAGAAATGGAACCCGCCAATGCCATTATCCATGGCCATAGCGGCAATATGCTTGTCAGGGCAGATCGCGCCCGCCTTGATGCGGTTTTCACCGGCAAGCTCCACCTGGCCAAAGCCCTTGGCGGACAGACGGACGACAACGCCCGGAATGCCGCCATCGCGCACCAGAAGGTTCGAGCCGACGCCAACCACGGTCAACGGCACGTCTTCCGGCAGAATTTTCAGGAAGGCAATCAGATCGTCGGTATCGTGCGGCTGGAACATGACTTCCGCAAGACCGCCGGCTCTGAACCACGTCACGCGGTCCATGGGCGCATCCGGTGTCAGACGTCCCCGCAATTCATTTACCCCGTCGCCGAGCCTCCCCAGCAATTTAACCCCATCGACCTGTCTCATTCAGACTTTCCTGATGCTCTTCAATTCCGAAGGCAGTACTGCTGCCCATTGCGTGATATTTCCAGCCCCCAAGAGAACCACGAAATCACCCGGATTCGCAATGCCTGCAACCACTGAGGCGAGATCTTCCCGTTTCTCGAGAAAACGGGCGTCCCGGTGGCCTGCGGCCTTGATGGCAGAAACCAGCGCTTCCGAGCTTGCGCCCTCGATCGGATCTTCGCCCGCGGCATAGACCGGAGCAAGGATAATCGTGTCGGCATCGTTAAAACAATGTGCGAAATCGTCGAACAGGCTGGAAAGGCGGCTGTAGCGGTGCGGCTGGTGCACGGCGATGATACGGCCCTTGCAGGCTTCCCGCGCCGCCTTCAGCACGGCCTTGATCTCCACCGGATGGTGGCCATAGTCATCGAAAACCTGCACCCCATTGGCTTCGCCCGTCAGCGTGAAACGCCGCTTGACGCCGCCGAAGGAAGCAAGGCCCTTCTTGATGTCGGCTTCCGAAATGCCAAGCCGATTGGCAACCGCAATCGCCGCCGTCGCGTTCGAGACGTTGTGGCGGCCAGGCATCGGCAGGACGAGGTCCTTGAAGGAGAATATCTTGCCGGTGCGGCGACGGCGGATTTCCACGTCGAACACCGAGCGCGTGCCGTCGATGCGCACATTCGAAAAGCGCACATCGGCCTGCGGGTTCTCGCCATAGGTGATGACCTTGCGGTCCTCGATGCGGCCGACCAGTGCCTGCACTTCCGGATGATCGAGGCACATGACGCCGAAACCGTAGAAAGGCACATTCTCCACGAACTGGCGGAATGCGGCGCGGACGGCATCGAAATTTCCGTAGTGATCCAGATGCTCGGGATCGATATTGGTGATGACAGCCACATCGGCCGGCAGCTTCAGGAAGGTGCCGTCGGATTCGTCGGCCTCCACCACCATCCACTCGCCCTCACCCATGCGGGCATTGGTGCCGTAAGCATTGATGATGCCGCCGTTGATGACGGTCGGGTCAAGATTGCCGGCTTCCAGCAGGGTCGCGACCATGGAGGTGGTGGTGGTCTTGCCATGCGTGCCACCAATGGCGATGGCGTTACGGAAACGCATCAGCTCGGCCAGCATTTCGGCCCGGCGAACGATCGGCAGGTGCTTTTCACGCGCCGCGATGAGTTCGGGATTGTTCTTCTTGATGGCGGTGGAAACGACCACGACCTCGGCGTCGCCGATATTATCCGCCGTATGGCCGACAAAAACCTCGATGCCCTTGTCGCGCAGCCGCTGCACATTGGCGCTGTCGGCCTGATCCGACCCCTGAACGCGGTGGCCGAGATTGTGAAGCACTTCGGCAATGCCGCTCATGCCGATCCCGCCTATGCCGATGAAATGCACAAGGCCTATGGCTTTCGGCATCTTCATGCCCCAACTCCTTCATTCTTCTTCTTGAATTCCTGCACGGACCGGCCGGAGGCAATCGCCTCCACCAGATCGGCCAGCACATCCGCCGCATGCGGTTTGCCCGTCGCCTTTGCTGCCGCCGCCGTTGCCGAAAGACGATCCGGCTCCGAAAGCGCTGAGGACAGCAGGCCGGAAAGCTTCTGCGGCGACAGTTCCGCCTGCTTGATGACGCTTGCCCCGCCCGCCGCCGAAAGCGCTGCCGCATTGGCGGCCTGATCGTGATCGAGCGCATGCGGATACGGAACGAGAATAGATGGGCGGCCGATCACCGAAAGCTCCGATACGGTCGATGCGCCCGAGCGGCTGATGACCAGATCGGCATCGCCGATGCGCGACGCCATGTCGCCGAAGAAGGGCGAAACATCCGCCTTCACCCCGAGCTTCTGATAGGAGGCGATCACGCTGTCCTTGTCTTCCGGCCGCGCCTGCTGGGTGACGACGATGCGCTTGCGCTGCTCATCCTTCAGCAGGCAGATCGCCGCAGGCACCGCGCTCGAGAAAAACTGCGCACCCTGGCTGCCGCCGAAAACGACAAGCTGGAATGTCTCACCCGTCTGCGAGGGCGTATAGGGTATCTCCGACGCCGCCAGCACCGCCGGGCGCACGGGATTGCCGGTCGCCACCGTCTTGTCGGAATATTGGCCGTTGGCGGGCGGCAGGAAACCGCCGGCAATCGCTTTCACGCGGGCAGCCAGCGCCTTGTTGGCGCGGCCCATTACGGCATTCTGCTCGTGAATGATGGACGGAACGCCAAGCCCGGTGGATGCCAGAAGCGGCGGCACGGTGGGATAACCGCCGAAACCGACAACTGCGACCGGCTTCAGTTTCGCCACCAGCCGGCGCGCAGCGCGCAGACCAACCCACAGCTTCCACAGCGAACGCGCCACGGAAATCGGGTTTTTCGAGCCGATGGTAGCGGACGGCACAACATGGATTTCATCCGCCGGAAACTTGCCAGCATAACGCTCGGCGCGGCTGTCGGTAACGAGCTGCACCTGATAACCGCGCGCTTTCAGCGTGTGCGCGAGCGCCTCGGCTGGAAAGACATGGCCGCCGGTTCCCCCGGCGGCAAGAAGAACAATACCCTTGCTCATGATCGTTTACTCCGCGGGAACGCCGGAACCGACGCGGAAGAAACTCCGCTCCTGCGCCCGCTTTTCGGGTCTGTGGCGTGTCAGCGCCAGAAGGAAGCCGGCGGTCACGCAGATCGCCATCATCGACGAACCACCGTAGGAAATCAGCGGCAGCGTCATGCCCTTGGCGGGCATCAGCTCCAGATTGACGCCGATATTGATCATCGACTGCATGCCGATCTGCAGCACAAGGCCCGCCACGGCAAAGCGGCAGAAATCGTCCTTTTCCTTGAAGGCGTGCGAAAGGCCGCGCAGCACGATGAAGGCGAAGATCACGACGAGGAACATGCAGAAAACGATGCCGAATTCTTCCGCAGCCACCGAGAAGATGAAGTCGGTGTGGCTGTCGGGAATGATGCGCTTGACGATGCCCTCGCCCGGTCCGCGACCGAACCAGTCGCCGCGAATGATAGCCTCGCGCGCCGTGTCCACCTGGAACGTATCGCCTTCGCCGGTCCAGAAACGGTCGATACGACCGGCCACGTGCGGCAGCATCAGATAGGCGGAGATGATGCCGCCGACCCCGACGCCGCCGAGCATGATGATCCAGAACCACGGCACGCCGGCCATGAAGAACATGCCACCCCAGACCACCGACGTCAGGATCGTTTGGCCGAAGTCCGGCTGGGCGATCAGGAGCGCCGCCACAATGCCGAAGGTGATGATGGCGAAGAGATTGCCGGGAATTTCAGGATGGCGCGCCCGTTCGGCAAACAGCCAGGCGCAGACGATGACGAAGGCCGGCTTCATGAATTCCGACGGCTGGATCGAGAAGGTGCCGATGGAAATCCAGCGCCGCGCACCCTTGACCTCGATGCCGAAAAACAGCGCGAAGATCATCATCAGCAGCGAAACGATAAGCATGATGACCGCTACGCGCCGCACTTGACGCGGCGACAGGAAGGACAGGCCGACCATGATCGCGAGCGACGGCACCATGAACATCGCCTGACGCTCGACGAAGAAGAAACTGTTGAGGCCGATGCGCTCGGCAACCGCAGGCGAGGCCGCAAAGGACAGCATCAGGCCGATGCCCATCAGCGCGATGAACGCCGCTAGAAAGAAACGGTCGATGGTCCAGAACCACTCTGCGACCGGACCGCGATCAACTCGGCTTACCATGGCCTTCAGCCCCCTTTTCCAGAGTCAACCAGCATCGTCATGCCATCGAGCGCCGCGACCTGCGCGACGAACGAATCACCTCTGATCTCAAAGTTCTTATATTGATCGAAGCTTGCGCAAGCCGGGGATAACATCACGATATTGCCGGCCGTCGCATCTTTTTCCGCATCCGCCGCCGCATGTTGCACGGCCTTGTCCAGCGTGCCGGATATTTCATAAGGCACGGCCTCGCCAAGTGTCGCCGCAAATTCGGCTGCCGCCTCGCCGATCAGATAGGCCTTGGCGATGCGGGGAAAAAGCGGCGAGAGGCTGGTGATGCCGCCCGCTTTCGGCAGACCGCCGGCGATCCAGTAGATACGGTCGAAACTTGAAAGCGCCGGTGCTGCAGCATCGGCATTGGTGGCCTTGCTGTCGTTGACGAAGGTGACATTGCCACGTCGGCCGACCGGCTGCATACGATGCTTGAGGCCGGGAAAAGACTTCAGGCCTGCGCGAACTTCCTCTTCGGAAACCCCGACCGCAAGGCAGGCGGCGATTGCCGCCGCCGCATTCTGCGCATTGTGGCTGCCGCGCAGGGTCTGGATACCGTCGAGATCGGTGAGCAGCGAAGAAGTGCCGTCATGCGCACGGAAAATGCGGCTGCCTTCGGCATAAAGACCTTCGGAAACCACATTGCGCTTGGAAATGCGTTCCACCTTGACACCGGCGCGTTCGATACGGTCGGCAATCAGCGTCGAATGGCTGTCATCGACACCGACGATGGCCGTTTGACTGCCCGCCACCAGCCGTTCCTTGACGTCGGCATAGTGCTGCATCGTGCCGTGCCGGTCGAGATGGTCAGGCGTCAGATTGAGAAGAATGCCAGCGGTCGGATTGATCGTCGGTGCGAGATCGATCTGGTAGGACGAGCATTCGACAACATAGAAGCGTTGCGCCTTCGGCGGATCGAGGCTCAGCACCGCCGTACCGATATTGCCGCCAAGCTGCGTATCGCGGCCGGACACGTTGAGAATATGCGCGATCAGCGCCGTCGTTGTCGACTTGCCGTTGGTGCCGGTAATGGCGATGAAAGGGCAGTCCGGCGCGTGCGCACGGCGCTCGCGGATGAAAAGCTCGATATCGCCGATGATCTCGACGCCCGCCGCTTTCGCAAGGTCGACCGACCAATGCGGTTTCGGATGCGTCAGCGGCACGCCGGGCGCCAGAAGGAAGGAAGAGAAGCTCGGCCAGTCAATCGTCCGAAGATCCGCCGTCTTGATGCCTTCGGCCTCAGCCTTCGCGACACTGTCGGGATTGTCGTCGAAAGCAACGACATCAGCCCCGCCGGCCACCAGCGCCCGGGCGGTGACAAGACCCGAACCGCCAAGCCCGAAAAGCGCGACCTTCTTACCTTTGAACGACGTGACCGGGATCATCGCTCACCTCAGCTTCAGGGTGGCGAGGCCGAGCAGCGCGAGGCCAACGGAGATGATCCAGAAACGGATGACCACCTGGCTTTCCGTCCAGCCCTTTTTCTCGAAATGGTGATGGATCGGCGCCATCAGGAAGACGCGCCTGCCGGTGCGCTTGAACCAGAAGACCTGGATGATGACAGACAGTGTTTCCATGACGAACAGACCGCCGACGATGACCATGACGATCTCGTGCTTGGTCGCGACAGCGATGGAGCCGATCAGGCCTCCGAGCGCCAGCGAACCCGTATCGCCCATGAAGATGGCGGCGGGCGGCGCGTTGAACCACAGGAAGCCGAGGCCCGCGCCGATGACCGCGCCGACGATGACGGCAAGCTCACCCGTGCCGGGCACGAAGTTGATCTGCAGGTAATTGGCGAAAACCGCGTTACCGGCGAGATAGGCGATCACACCGAAAGTGGCGGCCGCGATCATCACAGGCACGATGGCGAGACCATCAAGGCCATCCGTCAGGTTCACGGCATTGCCCGCGCCGACGATGACGAAAGCACCGAAGAGCACGAAGAAGTAGCCGAGATTGATCACGAATTCCTTGAAGAAGGGAAACGCGATGGAGCTGCCGAGAGTGCCGCCATGCGGTGCGGAGGCGAGCGCCATCTTCATCATGAAGAACACGGCAATCGCCGCGATAAGGAATTCAATGCCGAGACGGGCCTTGCCGGAAAAGCCCTTGTCGCTCTGTTTCGTCACTTTCAGATAATCGTCGTAGAAGCCGATGGCTCCGAAACCGAGCGTCACCATCAAAACGGCGACGACATAGACGTTCGACAGATCGCCCCAGAGCAGCGAACCGCCGAGAATGCCGGCAAGGATCATCAGGCCGCCCATGGTCGGCGTGCCGGCCTTCTTGAAATGCGTCTGCGGACCATCCGCGCGGATGGGCTGGCCCTTGCCCTGGCGCACGCGCAGCGAATTGATGATCGCCGGTCCGAACAGGAAGACGATCAACGCAGAGGTGAACATCGCAGCACCCGCCCGGAAGGTGATGTACCGGAACAGGTTGAAGATTTGAATTTTATCCGACAGTTCGACGAGCCAGATCAGCATAATTGCCCTTTCAAAAGGCTATTTCAGACTTGGCGTTCCGTCTCGGGGAATGCCGGATACTTGTCAAGCAGCGCGGCGACAATCTTGCCGAAACCGAGGCCAAGTGACGATTTTACCATCAGCGCGTCTCCCGGTTGCACCCATTGCAGGGCGAAATCGGTCAGTTCCGCCGTCGTCGGGAACCAGATGACGGTAACGCTGTCCGGCAACGCATCACGCAGCGCCGCCATCGCCTCACCCGCCAGCCAGACATGTTCGATACCGGCCGCGAGCAGTGGGCCCACCAATTCTTCATGCAACTGCGCGGAAAACTCGCCCATCTCCAGCATGTCGCCGAGGACTGCGACGCGCCTTCCGTGACCCTGCGTCGGCGTTTCCGCCAGCACGGCGATCGCCGCGCGCATGGAGGCCGGATTGGCATTGTAGCTTTCATCGATCAGCAGGAAGGTGCCACCGTTGATTGCCAGCTGATGGCGCTGGCCGCGCCCCTTTACCGCCTCAAGCGTTCCCAGCGCCTCGAAGGCACGGTCGAGATTGGCGCCGGTGACCGCAACGGCGCCCAGCACGGCCATGGCGTTATCGGCAATGTGCCGGCCGGGAATATTGATGTGCAACTCGCTGGTTTCACCGTTCAGGATCGCCCAGATCGTCGAGCCCGTCGTCGTGCTCTCGAAATCCGCGAGGCGGAAATCCGCCTTGGCATGCTGCCCGAAGGTGAGGATATGCTCGATACCCTGTTCCTGCGCCGCTTCTTCAAGCTGTTCGAATTGGGCGTTATCGCGGTTGAGGATGACGGAACCGCCCTCTTCCAGACCCTCGAAAATCTCCGCCTTGGCGCTAGCGATCTCTTCGATGTTCTTGAAATTGCCGAGATGGGCCGGTGCGATGGTCGTGATGATCGCCACATGCGGGCGCACCAGCTTCACCAGCGGCCGGATTTCGCCGGAATGGTTCATGCCGATTTCGAACACGCCGAATTCCGTGTCCGCCGGCATGCGCGCCAGCGTCAGCGGCACGCCCCAATGATTGTTGAAGGAGGCTACCGCCGCATGCACACGGCCTGAAGGGGCGAGCGCCTGCCGCAGCATTTCCTTGGTCGTGGTCTTGCCGACCGAACCGGTTACCGCAATGATGCGCGCCGACGTTCTTTCACGCGCCGCGATGGCGAGCTTGCCGAGTGCGGCAAGCACATCTTCCACCACGATCATCGGCACGGTCAGGCGGCCGAGCGCCGGCAGCTTGGCCTCGGCAACGACCAGAAGCCCCGCCCCGTTCGCAACGGCGAAGCTGGTGTAATCATGACCGTCCACCCGGTCGCCCTTGATGGCGAAGAACGCTTCGCCCGGCTTGACCGTCCGGCTGTCGATGGAAATGCCGGTGATTCCGGTCGGCAGGTTGCCCACGGGGCGTCCTGCCGTGATGGCGATCATGTCGGCGACTGTCCATAACCAGCTCAAATCTTCGATCCTTCCAGCCCTGCCAGTGCAGCGCGCACCTGTTCATGATCGGAAAACGGCAGCGTTACCGAACCGACGATCTGCCCCTCTTCATGCCCCTTGCCTGCGACGATCAGCGTATCGCCATGCGAAAGCAGCGACACCGCATGGCGGATAGCGTCCGCCCTGTCGCCGATTTCCAAAGCGCCGGGCGCTGCCGCCATGACTTCGGAACGGATCGTTGCAGCATCTTCCGAACGCGGATTGTCGTCGGTGACGATGACGATGTCGGAAAGCCGCGTCGCAACCTCGCCCATGATCGGGCGCTTGCCCTTGTCGCGGTCGCCGCCGCAGCCGAAGACGGTGATAATTCGGCCCGAGGTGAAGGGCCGAACGGAGGTCAGCACATTTTCCAGCGCATCCGGCTTGTGGGCATAATCCACATAGGCAAGCGCGCCGTTCTTCGTCTGGCCCACGAGTTCCAGACGGCCGGCGGCGCCGATCAGCTTTTCGAGCGCCTTCAGTGCGGTTGCAGCGGGAACGCCGGTGGACATGGCAAGACCGGCCGCGACAAGAGCGTTCGCAACCTGAAAATCACCCGCCAAGGGGATGTCGACTTCATAAATCTCGCCGTCATGATGCACTTCGATCATCTGCTTGTGACGGAAGTGCTCGACACGCTTCAGGGCCAGATATTCGCCCTTGCGACCGACCGTGCGCACATCGAGACCGGCTTCGCGCGCCGCACGGATCGCCTGTTGCGACCATGGATCGTCAGCGAAGATCACGGCGGGAGCGCCCTTTTCCATCAGCGTATCGAAGAGCCGCATCTTCGCGGCCATATAGTCCTCGACGGTCGGATGATAATCCATGTGGTCGCGGCCGAGATTGGTGAAACCGGCGGCCGCCAGCCTCACTCCGTCGAGACGGCGCTGGTCAAGACCATGGCTGGACGCCTCCATCGCCGCATGCGTCACGCCTTCGGCCGCAAGTTCGGCCAGAAGCGCATGCAGCGTCACCGGATCGGGCGTGGTGAGCGCGCCGTAATCCTCGCGGCCGGGTGCAATCACACCTGTCGTGCCGATCTGTGCGGCGGCATGGCCGGCGAAAGCCCAGATTTGCCGCACGAAGGAAGCAACGGACGTCTTTCCCGCAGTGCCGGTGACGGCGACCATGGTTTCCGGCTGTTTTCCATAAAAACGGGAAGCGGCAAGGGAGAGATAAAGGCGTGGATCGGTGACCGAAAGCACCGGCACATCGGCATCCACCGCGTGTCCGGAAACGATGGCGACCGCGCCCTTGGCAACCGCGTCCTTCACATAGGCCGCGCCATCCGCCTTGGTGCCCGCAACCGCCACAAACAGGCTGCCCGGCGCAGCCTTGCGGCTGTCTGCGGTGATCCCCCCGATTTCGATCGCCCCGATCTCAGACAGGAGCAATTCTTTCAATTCCGGAAACGCATTTCCGGATATATCTCGCAAATTCATCGACTGTGTCCGTCTTGTCCCCCCGGCGCGAATCGCCGGAACATCATAAGCTAACAATCAATAAGACACGAGCAAGGCCGAGCCATCCTTGCCGAACTTCGGCTTCACGCCCAGCACCGCCGCCGTGCGGGTGATGATATCGCGCACCATCGGCGCTGCGGATGTGCCGGCGAGTGCCGCGCCATTACCCTTGTCCGTCTTCGGCTCGTCGATGAAGGACAGCACGACATATTGCGGATCGTCCATTGGGAAGGCCGAGAGGAAGGCGTTGAAGTTCTTGTCGTGCACGTAACGTCCGTTGACGACCTTGTCGGCCGTGCCGGTCTTGCCGCCGACGTTGAAACCATCGACGCGCGCGTTGCGGCCGGAACCGTTGACCCCGTTCCACTCGAACAGGAAACGCATGTCCTTGCTGGCGCCCGGTTTCAGAACCTGCTTAGCCACCTGATCGGCCTGTTCGCGGGTACGCGGCAGGAAAGTCGGCTCGATCAATTTGCCGCCATTGACGAGTGCAGCGCCGGCAACCGCCGTCTGCAACGGTGTCGTGGAAACACCGTGGCCGAAGGAAATGGTAATCGAGTTGATCTTCTTCCATTCGCGCGGCTGCGACGGCAGCGCCACTTCCGGCAGTTCGGTCTGCATGCGGGTCAAAAGGCCAAGCCGGGTGAGGAATTCCTTGTGGCCTTCCGTTCCCACCGTATCGGCAATCTTGGCAGTACCGATGTTCGACGAATACTGGAAGATTTCCGGCACCGAGAGCATCCGGCCCTTGCCGTGGAAGTCCTTGATGGTGAAACCGCCGATGCGGATCGGATAACGCGCATCGAAGGTATCGCCGAGACGGACGCGGCCCGAATCGAGACCCATGGCGATGGTGAAGGATTTGAAGGTGGACCCCATTTCGAACGTGCCGTTCGACATGCGGTTGAGCCAGCCTTCCTTGGCGCCTTCGGCCGGATTGTTCGGATCATAATCCGGCACGGAGGCCATGGCGAGGACTTCGCCGGTATGCACATCCAGAACCACCGCGCCGGCGCCGATTGCCTGGAACTTGGTGATGGCCGAGGTCACGACTTCGCGGACAATGGACTGTACGCGCAGATCGATGGAAAGCTTCACCGGCTCCAGCGGCTGGTCGCTGGTCATGCCAAGCGCGGTCAGATCGGCAAGGCCCTGGCTGTCGACGTAACGTTCCATGCCGGCAACGCCGCGATTGTCGATATTGACGTGACCGACGACATGCGCAGCGGTCGGCCCGCCGGGATAAAAGCGGCGCTTTTCCGGACGGAAGCCGACGCCTGGAATGCCGAGCGCCAGAATCTGGCTCTGCTGCTTCGGCGTCAGCTGGCGGCGCAGCCACTGGAAGCGCGAATTGGAGGAAAGCTTCTGATAGGTGCTGCGCTGGTCGAGATCCGGCAGAACCGTCCGCAGCTTCTCGATAGCCTCATCGATATCGACGATGCGATGCGGTTCGGCGAAAAGCGAGACGGTGCGAATATCGGTGGCCAGAACCTCGCCATTGCGGTCGAGAAGATCGGGGCGCGACGCCATCAAGCGGTCGGCGGGTGCGATGCTCGACACCGTTTCCTGCTCGGCCATGCCATATTGCACAAGACGCCCGCCAACGACGGCGTAAAAGGCGACGAAACCGAAAATGATCAGGCCGACGCGGCTTTTCGCCTGGGCGGCGCGCTTCTTGCGGGCGCCCTCAAAGGCCGCATGATCGGTGTAAACGCCGGTGGTGCTGGCGGAAAAATGAGCCTTGCTCTTCAAAACCATGACGCGGGAGAGAAAAGACATTAGCGGTTCACCGATCCTGTTATCGTGTCATCCATGTCGTCGGTTTCATCGCCCGCGACGGCGGAGACGGCCGGAGCCGCTGTTGGACGGGAAACACGCGCCCGGGGTGTCGGAACCGGAGTGCCGTTGACGGCAATCTGGCCCGCCGGCGGTGATTTCTTTTTGGTGGCCGCGCCAAGCGTCGCACCCGGCTTGGAACCGTTGACGGCGGCGGCAATGACATCCTCGACGCTCATGCCTTCCGGCTCGGGCGGTTGCGGCAGTTGCGAGCGCAGCATGGGCAGCTCACGCGGCTGCGCCAGCTGCGTCGGCAGCGTCGGCGAAAGGCCAAGCTCGTCCTGATAGGCATTCACGAGACGGTGCAGACGGTTCGGCTGCGTCAGGAGCGCCCAGTCGGCCCTCAAAAGATCGATCGTATCCTTCTCAAGCTTGATCTCGGCCTCCAGCTTGCGGACCTCCTCAAGCTTCAGATCGGCCTTGTGCTTGATCGAATAGGTCACGACGGCCGCGGCGACCATCACACCCATCAAGATGACATCGAAAGTGCGCAGCATATCAGCCTCCCATCTTTTCAAGGCTGGCGAGATCGGGAAGCTCGAAGATCGAATAATCCGCCGCGCGCGCCGGTGCGGTCGTGCGCAGACCGGCCCGCAGTTTGGCGGATCGGGCACGGGGATTGAGCTCCGCCTCCTCATCGCTGGCGGCGATCATCGACTTTCCGATGTTATCGAAAATGGCGGGCTTGTCCTCCACCATCGGCAGGTGACGGGAACCGGCGGCCTTGCCCGAACGGTCGGAGAAGAATTTCTTGACGATACGGTCTTCCAGCGAATGGAACGTAACAACGACCAGCCGGCCGCCGGGTTTCAAAACCTGCTCGGCGGCAAAAAGCGCCTGCGCCAGCTCGCCCAGCTCGTCATTGACGAAAACGCGCAGCGCCTGAAACACCCGCGTTGCGGGATGAATCTTGTCTTTGGCCTTACGCGGCGTGACGATTTCGATGAGGCCCGCCAGATCGCGGGTGGTGCGGAACGGCTCTTCCGCCCTCTTCTTCTCGATGGCGCGGGCGATGCGGCCCGGCTGCTTTTCTTCACCGAGAAAACCGAAGATGCGGATCAGATCGCTGACCTTCGCACGATTGACGACATCGGCCGCCGAAACGCCGGAACCCGACATGCGCATGTCGAGAGGGCCGTTTTTCTGGAAGGAAAAACCGCGTTCGGCCTCGTCGATCTGCATGGAGGAAACGCCGATATCCAGCACGACGCCATCGAGCCCGCCTTGCGGGGCATGCTTCGCGAGATCGGAGAATTGCGACTGGATGAGGCTCAACCGGCCGCCATTGGCGGCAACCATCGCCTGACCGCCGGCGATAGCGGTCGGATCGCGGTCGAGCGCGATGACGTCAGCGCCCTGATCGAGAATGGCCTGGGTGTAGCCGCCGGCGCCGAACGTGCCGTCGAGAATGATCTTGCCGGATGATGGCTCCAGCGCGGCAATGACTTCGCGAAGCAGGACCGGTATGTGACGCTGAGGTCCGCCATCGGCATCAGAAGATCGTCCGCCAGAATTCGCCGCCATTCCGTGTCCCCGTCCTAGGCGGGGCGAGCAGCCGAAAAACCGCGCCCCGCTCTTGCTTCCGCCTGCGCCGCCAAAAACGCATTCGGTTGCCAAAGCTGAAAATGATCCGCCCGTCCGACGAAGGTGACTTCGGTGGATATGCCGGTGAATTCCCGCACGAAATCCGTCACCATCAATCGACCTTCCTGGTCGAGCTTCATGAAAACGCCGCCGCCGTGAACCAGCAGCGACATCGCGTTCGCCTCCGGCGAGAAGGCATCCATCGACGCAATCTGCCGCTCGTAGCGCTCCAGCAAATCCGGACCGCCGACACTGATTGCCGGAAAGGCGAAATCCTGAAGACAATAAAGCTCCTGAATGCCGCGCCTGACCAGCACCGAACGAAACGGAGACGGAACCGAAACGCGCCCCTTGGCGTCGATCCTGTTCGTCACGTTCGATAAAAAGCGGTCCATTACTCAACTCGCCAAAACCGCATGCCGCAAAGCGATTCATCCGCTCCGCAGCCGACACCGGTACGCACGACACATCGCCAAGCGCCAGGGCGACGTGCCCTGCAGCAGCCCCTCGTAGGCTCCTCACTCGTTTCAGCGATTGCGGGTCAAAAACACGACCCAATGTGGTGTGCATTTGGGATATCATGGGACACTATGGGCGTCAATGGGAGAAGCCGGCACGATACCGACTTCGCATCGGAAATTCATAAGCCGTTAAGTTTAACGAATGGTTTACCGAGCCACGCGACGATGCGCTCTCACGGCACGGGAAGATGCGGCGAAGCCGCTGTTTTTCTGTGTTAAAACAAGGAAATGGCCGCATTATCCGGCTTCACGGGCAGATGGGTCAGGCCGTCAACGTCAGAAAATAATGGAATCGACGAGAAGCTCAGTCACGATGGCTTCCTTCGCTGCGCTCTATATCCGCATTCTCAGGGCGCAGTGCTTCCTCATCAAACTCCTGGCCTTTAGCCAGAAGACGCAGAACAACCACATCGTCCTGCTCCACCACAAAAGCGACACTGGCGCTGCGTTCAAAACCGATTATGCGGAGTCCCACACGCAGTTCGTTACGCACGGTGCCACGTTCGGGAAAGACATTCAAAGTTGAAAGAAATATGCCGATGCGATCAATGTACCGATCTGCGACAGCGGACGACCCTGATTTGCCGGCGATATTTTGATGGATATGCACCAGATCGGCCTGCGCTTCGGGTGACATGCGCACAACGTAATACTTCATTTAAAAGCGTTTCCAGCAAAAACATGCGGCAACTTGGCATTACGAATTGCATAAATATAAATAGATAAAGGGTTTCGGAGAGGTGGGAGCTATGTGCGCCCCTCACCCTTGGCAATACGCGCCCTGACCTCAGCCAAACCTTCATTGAGAGGCTTGGCCCTGCCCGGGTCTGCTTTGTGAGCATCGTATGCGGATGTCACTTCTTCCTGCAACCACCGCTCCACGGCCGCATCGCGGGCTGCCAGGGTGCGAAGGCCATCACGGATAACCTCGCTCTCCGTCGCATATTCGCCGGAAGCGACCTTTGCCTTGACCATTTCCGCCATTTCCAGGGGAAGTGTGATGCTGAAAGCTTGGGTGGTGCGCATGGTTTTCGCCTTTCATTCCCCTTGTATCACACGGTATGATTTAATCATACACATTCCTGATTATTCATGGGGGAAGCGGCATACACGAGCCGCCGCAAAGATTGAGGAAAATTTGCCAGTTGGCCTGTAAGCCGGGTTCTGTATGGCCCCGGTTTGACCCGGAACGTGGCAGCCATTCATCTGGGACGGCATTTGCATGCCGCCTCGCGCAACCCACCCGGATGACGGGCCTGGAAACCGGCTGTGAACGGGCTTTCGCCCGCCCCGTGTCATCCCTATTCGGTCTTGCTCCCGGTGGGGTTTACCTTGCCGCCGCTGTTACCAGAAGCGCGGTGGGCTCTTACCCCACCCTTTCACCCTTACCATGCGATGCATGGCGGTTTGCTCTCTGTGGCACTTTCCCTGGGGTCGCCCCCGCCGGACGTTATCCGGCACCGTATTTCCGTGGAGCCCGGACTTTCCTCACCTTACCGTCTTTCGACATTGGTAAAGCGCGGCTGCCCGGCCAACTGGCATGGGCTGCATAACCATGTTCCGAGGCGAAAGCCACCGAAAAGCGCAGGCAAGGATCAAAGAAATGCCGGCTTGAAATCCGTCGCAAAGGCGCTGTCGGCGATTTTTCCGTCCCGCAGCAGCAGAGCGCCGAGCCGTCCGATCTCATCGGAACTCTTGGCCGCCGTGCCGTTGCCGCCGGTCAGAACCGCAATCTTCGGCGAGGCGGAGAAGCCGATGGCCGGATAACCGCTTTGCGTTTTGGAGACGACGCAGGCGGCCATCGAGACACGCGAGAGATCGATGGAAGGCACCAGCGATCCGACGATCTCCGAGAGATGATCACGCACACTTTCGCGTCCGCCGGAGCGGAACCATTCCCGGATTTCCGGGTCGCTGCCGAGCCTCTTGTCGTCGGGGTCGCCGCCGATCTTCAGATAGAATTTGCCATCGGGATAACGCACCGGCGGCAGAAGATAGATATGTTTCGTCGTGTCGCGCGGCTCATAGATCAACGACGGCATGTCCGCATATTGATCCAGATCGCCCTCATCTACCTCAAAGAAAGCGACGGTGCGTGCATAGACATCGAGGGCCACCGGCTGCGGCAGCAGATCTTTCATAATCGAGAAGCCGCCGGCCGCCACCAGCACCCGGTCTGCGGTATAAACCGCGCCAGAGGCCGTCTCCACCCGTGCGCGACCATCCTCTTCCCGAGTCGAAACGACGATATCGTCGACAAGCGTAACGCCCGCCATTTCCGCCAAAATGGCCTGCGCCTTCACCAGCCCGCGCGGATTGACGTATCCGGCATTGGCCCTTTCGAACACGCCCTCGCACCCCGGCTCGAAGGAGAAATAGGGAAAGCGGCTTTCGAGGCCTTCCCCGTCCAGCAGTTCCGTCGAAACCCCGAGCCGCGCCGCCGCCTTGCGGACATCGTCGGCAAAAGGATTGTCGCCGCCCCGTTCAGGCCCCACCATCAGGCAACCGACCGGCGCATAAAATTCAACGCCGCTTCGTGCGGCAATGTCGGCGTAACGCGCTATCGAGCGGTTGGCGAGCAGCGCCCAGTCGGCATCGCCGTCGATGGTGCGGGTAATCCGCGCCTCGTCATAGTGACTGGCGAAGACGCCTCGATGCGATTTGATGTCGGCAGGTTCGCCGGGGCCAATCAGCGCGACGCCATCCACCGTTTCAGCCAGATGGCGGGCGGCAGCGGCCCCCATCATGCCGCGACCCACAACGATGTATCTGAAATGTCCCGACATGCCGCCCTCTTCACCCGCTCATTTCCGTCGTAACCTTGTAGCTGCTTCGTCCCCGAATGTCAGACGAAAACCGGCGACATTTCGGCGGCGAATTCATCCTCGGTCAACTGACCGTTCAAAAGCAGCATGGCGCCCAGCCGGCCGATTTCGTCCGAAGACTTGGCGGAGACGAAATTGCCGCCGGTCAGAACCGCGATATTGGAGGATTGCGTATAGCCAATATAGGGATAGCCGCTGCGGGTAATGGAGGCGACACAGGAGCCTGAGGTGACCGGGCAGCCGGCAAGCTCCGGCATCAAGGAGAGCGCCCGCTTTTTCAGAAACTCAACCTCACCCGGCGTGCCGTCCGAATGGAACCAGTCCACTGCGTCGGTGAGCGTTTCAAGCCTGCCCTTTTCGCTCTCGCCGCCGATCTTCAGATAGACCTTGCCATCGGGATAACGCACCGGCGGCAGGATATAGACGATGTCGTCCTCGGTCTCCGCCAGCACGATGGTGGAGGGCATCGCACCGAACAGCGCCTGCCGCGCCTCATCCAGCTCAAAAAAGACGATGGTGCGGCCCGTGGCCGCCATATCGACCGGAGAAGGCAGAAGCTCGGCCATGTTGGTGAAACCGCCGGCCGCTACGATGACCTTTTCAGCCGTATGAACCGCCCCTTCTCGAGTAGAAACCTCGACGCATTGGGAAGTATCGCGAATATGCGCCGCCGTCTGGCGCACAAGCCGCGCGCCCTGCGCGACGGCAATCGTGCATTGCGCCTTCACCAGGGCGCGCGGATTGACGTGGCCGGCATATTGCGCCTCGAAATAACCGCTGTGATCGGCCGGCAGGGAGAACATCGGAAACCGATCAGCCAGCGCATCAGTGCCGAGTGTCTCCACACCGAGACCGAGGCGGTCGGCCGAGGCAAACGCGCGCGAGACATAATCTCCCGCAAGCCCCCTGCCGTTTCCGGTGAACAGGCAGCCCGCTTCCGTGAAAAAGCGGATGCCGCTTTTGGCCTCGATCTCCGCATAACGGCGGATGGAGCGCTGCGCGAGTTCCGCCCAGACCGGATCGCCATCAAAACCGCGGGTAATGCGCGCTTCGTCGTAATGGCTCGAAAACACACCCTGATGGGTCTTGCGATCGGTGGGCTCGTCCGGGCCGATCAGCGCCACGCCATCCGTTTGCACTGAGAGATGCCGCGCCGCAGCCGCTCCCATCATCCCGGCCCCGACGACGATATATTTGAAATCCGGCATGTCATGCTCCGTATCAGATTTGCTTCTGACTACAGCATGCCGGACCGAACCGGAATCGCTTTTCGCAATTTCGCAGACGAACGATGGCGGCCTCAGCCGGCCAACAGCGCCTGCACCTTGCCGCAATAACGCTTGGAGACCGGGTTCATCCGGGTGGCGCCATGGCCTGCATTGTAACGCAGGATCGTGCTGCACACCTGGCCGCCGCCAAGCTGATGCGCCGTCGCCAGATATTGCATGCCCCAGCGAATATTGGTCTCGGGATCGTAGAGCGCCTTGGTCGTGCCGCGATAGCCCATCATCCGCGCCGTCGCCGGCTTGATCTGCATCAGCCCGACCTCGCCTGCGCTGCCGCGAGCCTTCGGATTGAACTTGCTTTCCACCGAAACCACGGCATGCGCCAGATTGGTGGGAACGCCGTAACGCTTGGCATATTTGACGATCAGATCGGAATAGTCGTTCCTGAGCGAGGAAGGCAGGCTCTTTTCGGGAATGGGATAACCGGGCTTGCGGAAGAAGGTCTCCAGCGTCACGGTTTTGGTCTTGACGTCCTCGTCTTTGGCAAAAGCAATCCCCGCCTGCGAAGCGAGCATAACAACGCCCGCCACGACAGCAACAACAACCCTGTTCATATGTAGAAAAAGTCTCCAGATCGGATGACAGAAACAATGAAGCGGCACAATTAATCTGCGCCCGGAAAGTCGATCACGACCTTCCGCTGTCCGGTCTCCTTGATTGATATTGACGGCAGGTTCCCCTGAAGAACGACACCGCATGCAGTGACGTTCTTAAACTTCCTCAATGCGGATTAACTGTGGCACGGTAAAAAAAGCGACTTGAGCAGCAAGAAAACCGGGAACGTTTTTCCAGAATCCGCCTTCAGGCGGCCGAAAATCTCGGCAGGCTGGCGATCAGCCGATGCAACGTGTCGATGGTGGAGAAATCCGCGATGCCATCCACCAGAGCGGGACGGAAATGCCGCTGGAAGGCAGCCACGGCGCCTTCGGTTTTCTCGCAATAAGCGCCTGTAATTTCAACGCCATAACCATAGATGGACAGCATCGACTGCAGCGCTTCGACCGGTTGGCCATGATCGCCGCGCTGGAAAAAACGCCCGCCACGGATCGGCGCAGGCTCCACCCAATGGCCGACACCGTGCTGCGACAGGATGTCCCACGGGAATTTTTCACCCGGATCGACCTTGCGGATCGGCGCGACATCCGAGTGCGCCAGCACCCTTTCAGGGGCGATAGACCAGCGCTGGCCGCAATCGCGACACAATTCGATGACGGCTTGCACCTGTTTCTTCGGAAATTCCGGCAGGCCGCCGGGATGGCCCTGATTGGCGATCTCGATGCCGATGGAGCGGGAATTGATGTCTTGATCCCCCGCCCAGATGCTTTTGCCCGCATGCCAGGCACGGCGGGTTTCCGGCACGAGCTGGATGACGCGCCCGTCTTCGAACACGAAATAATGGCTGGAAACCTGACTTTCCGGATTGCAGAGCCACGACAGCGCGCCGTCGGCCGTCGTCATGCCGGTATAATGCAGCAGGATAATATCGGGGCCGGCCACACCCAGCCTTTCGCCATGGTTAGGCGAAGGCGCAACGGCTGCGCCCCCGAAATCCGGGGTAAAATCCGGCAGACATTCACTCATGCGACGCGGCGTTCTTTCTCGATGGCCGCATAGGCGGCGTTGAGAGCCGCCATACGCTCATTCGCAGCCGCATGCAATTCCATGGGAACGCCGCGTGCAATGAGCTTGTCAGGATGGTGTTCGGCAACCAGCGAACGATAACGCCGGCGAATATCGGAAAAATCGTCGGAAGGCGAAACGCCGAGCACGCGATAGGGGTCGCGCCCGTCCATATGGACATGCCGCGCCATGATCGTTTCGAAGTGATCTTCGGTGATACGGAAGATTTCCGCTATCCGGCCGAGGAAGGCCAGTTCCCGCTCATGGATCAGCCCATCGGCCTTGGCGATGTGGAACAGGCCGTCGATGACGCTTTCCAGCATCTCGCAATTGGCGTGCCCGGAGCCGCAAAGACCGGCAAGCCGCTCCGCATAGGCCTCGTAACCGGCAACGTCCTGACGGGCGAGATTATAAAGACGGGCGACGTTCTTGGCTTCTTCTTCCGGAAAATCGAAGATCTGCCGGAAGGCGCACACTTCGGCATCGTTGACGACACCGTCGGCCTTCGCCATCTTGGCGGAAAGCGCGATGATGGCCACGGAAAAGGAAACCTTGCGGCGCGTCTCCGGATCACCCTCGAAAAGGGTGCGGATGGCTTCCACGACGCGCCCGAGCGCACCGCCTGCCGCGTCGCCGATTGCGCCGAGCAGCCGTTCCCACAGGGATGAAATTTGCAGACAGGCGAAATCGAACATCATGCGACAAGCATGACGGGATATTGCCGCGAATGCAATATGTCCAGCGGGCCGGCGGCATTAACTTTTATTCATCTTTGCGACAGTTTTGCTTCAGGAACAAGAGCGCGCCAGACGATGACGCCACAGTTTTCCACAGATGGCGGGAAGCCGGCCACCGGCTATGCCGATTGAAACGATTATATTCCGCCACTTTGCTCAAGCCGCTGAAAAACCGCGAGAAATCGGCGTTTTTCTTTATAAATTCACTTTACACCTACACGCGGCTGTCGCATCCATTTGCCAGACATGTCTTTGGGTATATGTGAAAAGGAGAGCCATGATGGCCAAACAGAAAGTCGCAATGCTGACCGCGGGTGGCCTTGCGCCCTGTCTCTCTTCGGCCGTGGGCGGCCTGATCGAGCGTTACAGCGACATCGCGCCCGAGATCGACATCATCGCTTACCGCTCGGGTTATCAGGGCGTGCTTCTGGGTGACCGTATCGAGATCACCAGGGATATGCGGGAAAAGGCGCATCTGCTGCACCGATACGGCGGCTCGCCGATCGGCAACAGCCGCGTCAAGCTCACCAACGCAGCCGATTGCGCCAAGCGCGGTCTGGTCAAGGAAGGCGACAATCCGCTGCGCGTCGCGGCTGACCGGCTGGCGGCTGACGGCATCACCATTCTCCACACCATCGGCGGTGACGACACCAACACGACGGCTGCGGACCTTGCCGCCTATCTCGGCGCCAACGGCTACAATCTCACCGTTGTCGGCCTGCCGAAGACGGTGGATAACGACGTTGTGCCGATCAAGCAGTCGCTCGGCGCCTGGACGGCAGCCGAAGTCGGCGCCTCCTTCTTCGACAATGTCAGCAACGAACAGAGCGCAGCGCCGAAAACCTTCGTCATTCACGAAGTCATGGGCCGCCATTGCGGCTGGCTGACGGCCGCCACCGCCCGCGCCTATATCCAGAAGACCAGCGGCAATGAATATGTCGAAGGCCTGATGATGAACACGCAGATGAAGAACATCGACGGCATCTACCTGCCGGAAATGGCCTTCGACATCGAGGCGGAAGCCGAGCGATTGAAGGAAATCATGGACAGGAACGGCTATGTCACGCTGTTCGTTTCCGAAGGTGCGGGCCTCGATTCCATCGTCGCCGAACGCGAAGCCTCCGGCGAGGCCGTCAAGCGCGACGCTTTCGGCCATGTGAAGATCGACACCATCAATGTCGGTGGCTGGTTCCAGAAGCAGTTTGCCAGCCTCATCGGTGCGGAACGCTCCATGGTGCAGAAATCAGGCTATTTCGCCCGCTCCGCCGCCGCCAATGGCGACGACCTGCGCCTCATTCAGGGCATGGTCGATCTCGCCGTAGAAAGCGCGCTCAACAAGGTCTCCGGCGTCACCGGCCATGACGAAGACCAGAATGGCAAATTGCGGACCATCGAGTTTCCGCGTATCAAGGGCGGAAAGCATTTCGACCTCTCTGCAAAATGGTTTACCGAAGTGATGGAACACGTCGGTCAGCCGTTCACAGCGGCCTGATTTTACGATAGGCTAAAATAATACGGCGACAGGGAGGGCAAGGAGGAAGAGAATGTCTGGACAGGCCTGGCTGATTTTTTGTGCAGCATGTGCCGTTGTGTTCGCACTCCCCTCTCCCCTTGTATTTTCTGTCGCCTCCTATGCCGCCATTCGCGGCAAAAAGACGGTCTTCGCCTCCGTCATCGGCGGCGCGCTCGGCATTGTCACGGCCATGACGATTTCCGCCATTCCGGTGGCCGGTCTCGCCTGGCTGCCGCAATCCTTCGTGGAAATCGTGCAATGGGCCGGCATCGGCTGGCTGATGCTGTTCCTCCTGTGGACCTTCGCCACGCCGGCCGCCCAGGCCGCCAATGCCGATAATGACAACCTGCCGGGCAAATCCTGGAGCGGTATTTTCCGCGATTGTTACGCTATTGCCGCCCTGCGCCCGCGCTACTTCGCTTTCTTTCTGGCGTTGCTGCCGCAATTCGTGTCCGCCTCCGGCAAAGCAATTGAAACGCTTGCCATGGCGCAGGCCGCCATCCTGCTTCTGGCGCTGGTGATTCTGACCGCGCAGGCGCTGTTTGCCGGGCCTACTCTGGCGATGGTGCGCCGCATGTCGGGCGATAAAAAAATCCGGCCTAAATACCGCACCCACTTCATTTCCGGCCGCGCCGTCAGCGCCGGATACAGGCGCATCGCGGCCTGAAAAACCGCCCGAAAGCCGGGGAGAAACGTCCCGGCTTGCCGCTATCCTTACAATAGGTTAATGAAGGCGCGACGGGACACTGCCTGCTTCGCTCGACGCGGGGGTATCGAAAGACAGGCATAACGAAGGCGGCAACATGCGAAATTCGGGAAAATTCCGCGGAAGAAGTGCACTTCTTCTGTCTTCCACCGTGGGTCTGGCACTGGCATTGAGCGCATGCACCAGCGTCGAATATACCGCCAAGGAAGGGCCGAACGGCCCGAAGATCGCAACAGTCAATCCCGCGACCACTCCTGCGCAGACATCGGCGCAGCCGGCAACGGCCGAAGCAGCAGCGGGCGCGACCCCGGTAGCAGCAGCAACGGTGCAGACCGCCGAAACCGCAACCCCTTCCCAGCTTGCAGCACTTCCCACCGCAGTCGCCGTCAAGGGCGGACGCGTGGCGCTGCCGCCGGCTTCCGAAATTGCTGCAGCCGCAGCCATCGCCGCCCAGATGCAGCCGCAGCAGAACGAGGTCGCCCAAGCTGGTGTGACGACATCTGCGCCGACCACGGCCACGGCGCTGGCACCGACAAGCGCCACTCCGGCGGCCGCAGCCATCGAAACGGCTGACGTGGCGGCCAAGCCGGCTGCCCATAATGCCGCCGCCGATCTGCCGCAGGTGGTTGCCGTCAAGGGCAGCTTCCCGCCCGCACCGCCGCCGCCCGGCTCGCCCTCCATCGGCACCGAACTGACGGCGGAACGCAAAGTCATTCCGCTGCCGAAGCCGGACAGCACGGTTCTAGCCTATGCCGCCGGCCCCACCAATGCCGCGCTGGCCGCCATCCGCCAGAACGAATCGATGACGGCGCCGCTCAATTCCGCGCCGGCCGGACGCGAAAAGCTGAGCGGCCTTATTACCAAATACGCCACCATGTATGATGTGCCGGAAGATCTGGTTCACCGCGTCGTGCAGCGCGAAAGCCGATATAACCCCGGCGCCTATAGCAGCGGCAATTTCGGCCTGATGCAGATCCGCCACGCCACGGCCCGCTCCATGGGCTTCGATGGCCCCGCCTCCGGCCTTTTCGATGCGGAAACCAACCTCAAATACGCCGTCAAATATCTGCGCGGCGCATGGGTTGTGGCCGGCAACGACCGCGACAACGCCGTCCGGCTTTATGCGCGTGGCTATTACTACGACGCCAAGCGCAAGGGCATGCTGCACGTTTTGCGCAAGTGATTGCCTCCGGCTCTGTTATGCGAATGCAACGGAGCGGCTTTTCTTAAGCCGCCGGGTGTTTTCATTTTATCATCCTGATTGGGCGGCGCGGGCTGGTTTTCCACCGACACCCCTATTCCCCGCCTTTGCCCACAGCCCCTGTCATCAAATTGTAGTGTCACGGCTGTAGACGCCTCTCAATCGACTGAGAGGTGAACATATGACGAGTGCGGCACCCAAGACCGGCTTCAGCAAGAACACGAAACTGAAGTCCGCATTGCTCCAGCACAAGGCACTCTCCAAAAGCGGTCTGTCCGAGCGCTTCTTCGGCGTCCTCTTTTCCGGCCTCGTCTATCCGCAGATATGGGAAGACCCGGAAATCGACATGGAAGCGATGGAGCTCGGCGAAGGTCACCGCATCGTCACCATCGGCTCGGGCGGCTGCAACATGCTGGCCTATCTCTCCCGCAATCCGGCCAGCATCGATGTCGTGGACCTCAACCCGCACCACATCGCGCTGAACAAGCTGAAGCTCGCCGCCTTCCGCCATCTGCCCGCCCATCAGGACGTGGTGCGCCACTTCGGCCGCGCCAATACGCGCAGCAACAGCCGCGGTTACGACCGCTTCATCGCCGAGCATCTCGACGCCACGACCAAGGCTTACTGGTCGAAGCGCACCCTTTCCGGCCGCCGCCGCATCGCTGTCTTCGACAGGAATATCTATCGCACCGGCCTGCTCGGCCGCTTCATCGGCGCCGGCCATCTCATGGCCCGGCTGCACGGCGTAAAGCTCACCGAAATGGCCAAGACCCGCACGCTGGACGAACAGCGCCAGTTTTTCGACAGCAAGGTGGCGCCGTTGTTCGACAAGCCGGTGGTGCGATGGCTGACGAAGCGCAAAAGCTCGCTGTTCGGCCTCGGCATTCCGCCTCGCCAATATGACGAGTTGGCCAGCCTTTCCGCAAATGGCACGGTTGCATCTGTGCTCAAGGAGCGGCTGGAAAAGCTCGCCTGCAACTTCCCGCTCAGCGACAATTATTTCGCCTGGCAGGCCTTTGCGCGCCGTTATCCCGAACCGCATGAGGGCGCGCTGCCCGCCTATCTCAAACCGGAATATTACGAGACGATCCGCAACAACACGGCCCGCGTCGCGGTTCACCACGCCACCTATACCGAGCTTCTCTCCAGAAAGCCGGCAAGCGCCGTCGACCGTTATATCCTCCTCGATGCGCAGGACTGGATGACCGACACGCAGCTCAACGAATTGTGGTCGCAGATCAGCCGCACCGCCGCGCCCAGTGCGCGCGTCATTTTCCGCACCGCGGCCGAAAAGAGCGTCATCGAAGGCCGGCTTTCGCCCGATATCCGCAACCAGTGGGTCTATCTCGAAGAGCGCTCCAATGAGCTCAACGCCATGGACCGTTCGGCTATCTACGGCGGCTTCCATATCTATCAGAGGGCTATGGCATGAAAACCATCGGCGAGAATGTGGGCCTTGCAGATAGCGCGCATGCGAGCCTGATGGACCGCATGTATCGCCACCAGCGGCATATCTACGATATCACCCGCAAATATTACCTTCTCGGCCGTGACCGGACCATTTCCGGCCTCGACGTGCCGAAGGGCGGCACGCTCCTGGAAGTCGGCTGCGGCACCGGCCGCAACCTGCTGCTGGCCAGCCGCAAGTTTCCGCAGGCGAGACTGTTCGGCCTCGACATCTCCGCCGAAATGCTGCTGACCGCAGCCGAAAATTTCGCCGGCAAGGCGGAACGCCCCATTCTGCGGGTGGCCGATGCCACTGCTTTTCGCGCCTCCGAATTCGGCCAGCCCGACGGCTTCGACCGCGTCATGATCCCCTATGCGCTGTCGATGATACCCGACTGGGAAAAGGCGATCGAACAGGCGCTCACGGCGCTGAAACCCGGCGGCTCGCTGCATATCGTCGATTTCGGCCAGCAGGAACAATTGCCGAAGTGGTTCCGCACCCTTCTGCAAGCCTGGCTTACCCGTTTCCACGTCACGCCCCGCGCCAATCTCCGCTATGTTCTGGCCAATATGGCCGGCCGTTTTGACGGTAATCTCGAATTCGAGGAAATCGCCCGTGGTTATGCCTGGCGGGCTGTCATCACGCTTCCAGTTGCCGAAGCGCATCAGCCGAAGGTTCACCGCATATTGGCCGACGCCTGATTCCCGGAAGGCTCCCTCCAAGCCGAAGCTCCGTACTAAAACCGCAAATCGCTTGAAATCCAGCGGCTTGCGAGGTGCAAAAGACACGCGCCCCCTTGCCATATCGATTTGTTTACCATGTTATGGGTAAATCGGGAGATACGGCGCGCCGTTTTGCGGCCGCGGGATGGGCAACAATAATCATCAGGGTTCCAATGCGGCTGCGTTTTTCGGCACTATTGTCGGCTTTGCTGTTGATCGGCGGCTGCACCTCCACCAGCTATGACCTGCTGGAAACCGCATCCGTTTCCAAGCCGAAATTTTCCGATACCGATCCGCAGGATTTCGGCACGAACAACCCGCACCGCCATGAGGTGCACGGCATCGACGTGTCCAAATGGAATGGCGATGTCGACTGGCCGACCGTGCGCAAATCAGGCGTGTCCTTCGTCTTCATCAAGGCGACGGAGGGATCGGACCGCATCGATCCCAAATTCGGCGACCATTGGCGCAGCGCGGCGGCGGCAGATGTTCTGCACGCGCCCTACCACTTCTATTATTTCTGTTCGACAGCAGACGCCCAGGCCGACTGGTTCATTCGCAACGTGCCGAAAGAGGCCGTCACCCTTCCCCCGGTTCTCGACGTGGAATGGAACCCGGCCTCGCCCACCTGCAAGACGCGCCCGGCACCCGGCATCGTTCGCGCCGAGATGCAGCGGTTCCTAGACCGCATCGAAGCCCACTATGGCAAGCGTCCGATCATCTATACCTCGGTCGACTTTCACCGCGACAATCTCGTCGGCCAGTTCAAGGATTACCACTTCTGGGTCCGCTCCGTCGCCGCCCATCCGGCCAAGATTTACGAAGACCGCAAATGGGCCTTCTGGCAATATACTGCAACCGGCGTCGTGCCCGGCGTGAAGGGTCCGACCGACATCAATGTCTTTGCCGGAACGGAGAAAAACTGGCGGAAATGGATTGCTTCCGCCAAATAACAGGGCCAAGAAGCAACACTTTTGAAAAATCGGCGTTGTTCTGCAACGTCAGATCATTCGGTCCGTTTTTTTGTCGCAAACATATGGGTAAAGCGGGCTAACAACCTATCGAGGAAATTCCCATGCCCACGTTCCGGTCGCGCAGCATCGTTTTTGCCGCCGCTTTGTCGCTTCTTTCCACCGGCTCCGCCCTCGCCACACCGCCAGTGGCCGCGCCTGACGATCCCAAGCAGGTTGCCTGCGGCGGCGACCTCGGTGCATTTCTCGAAGGCGTGAAAGCCGACGCACTTGCCAAGGGCATTCCGGCCGATGCGATCCAGAAGGCGCTTGCCGGCGCGCAGATCGACCCGAAGGTGCTCTCGCGTGACCGTGCACAGGGCGTCTTCCGCCAGACCTTCCTGGAATTCTCCCAGCGCACCGTCAGCCAGGCCCGTCTGGATATCGGCCGCAAGAAACTTCAGGAACTCTCCTCCACCTTCGCCCGCGCCGAAAACGAATTCGGTGTTCCGGCCGGCGTCATCGCCGCCTTCTGGGCCATGGAGACGGATTTCGGCGCCGTTCAGGGCGATTTCAACACCCGCAACGCGCTGGTGACCCTCTCGCATGATTGCCGCCGCCCGGAACTCTTCCGCCCGCAGCTGCTGGCGCTGATCGAAATGGTCCAGCACGGCGATCTCGATCCCGCCACCAATACCGGCGCATGGGCCGGTGAAATCGGTCAGGTGCAGATGCTGCCCAAGGACATCATCGCCTTCGGCGTCGACGGGGATGGCGACGGCCACATCAACGTCAAGAGCAGCGCCCCGGATGCGATCCTGACGGCTGCGAAGTTCATCCAGCATCTCGGTTTCAAGAAGGGCGAACCCTGGATTCAGGAAGTCTCGCTGCCGGAAAACCTGCCCTGGGAAAAATCCGGCCTCGGCGGTCCGCTGACCGCGGGTGACTGGTTCGCGCTGGGCGTCACCCCGCGCGACGGCAACAGAAACTTCGCCACCCTGCCCGCAGCCCTCATCATGCCGCAGGGACGCAAGGGACCGACCTTCATCACCTATCCGAACTTCAACATCTATCTCGAATGGAACCAGTCGTTCATCTACACGACCTCGGCCGCCTATTTCGCCACCCGCC
Source organism: Agrobacterium sp. CFBP 3001 (assembly GCF_027871605.1). Lineage (NCBI taxonomy): Bacteria > Pseudomonadati > Pseudomonadota > Alphaproteobacteria > Hyphomicrobiales > Rhizobiaceae > Agrobacterium > Agrobacterium sp. CFBP 3001. The sequence continues at coordinate 16,205 of NZ_JAQAHD010000010.1, read as the reverse complement.
TCATGGGCTCTCCCGTCTACAACAAGGGCAACCCGGAGCCCGGTTTCGATGATGCGACCATGAAGGAGCTTCAGACCAAGCTTGAAGCGCGCGGACACAATGTCGGCAAGGTGGATGGTATTCTCGGTTCCGGCACCCGCGTCGCCATCCAGAAGGAGCAGCAGCGTCTCGGACTGCCCGCCGATGGCTGGCCTTCGACCGCACTTCTGCAGGCGCTGTAAGCAATCTTAACGGCGCCTTCCGGCCCTTAATCTGTCGGACGGAATCAAGGCATAAAGCGTTAATCTCGACCTGATGACTGGGGATAACACCCCGGTCATTTACTTTTTTTAAACATATGAAGCACTGCGTGATAAGAAAATAATCTTTTATTTTCAAATAATTACAGAAATTTCTTTTTTATGCCGTTCAGAGACGTGCTGCACTGCATCACAAAAACCGCTTTTCAACTGCCACAAAACGGTCATATTATCGAACCTGTCAACAAGAGGAGGCACCCATGGGACTTACAAAATCTCTCAATGCCTTGGCAGTCGGTTTGGCGTTTTTGTTCGTAGCGATGATGCTTTTCATCTGACGAGACGTGAAGACCAAACGCAGAGAAGAACCGTAGATGACACGAGTTTAAAAAGCGCAGGCCCTGAGGGACCTGCGCTTTTTTCATGTCGGTAATCCGCTATGGTAAAATCAGGCGGCGCTGCGGCGCAGACGCTCCAGCCCGAGATTTTCAAGCACCGCATCGACCAGCGGCGCGCGGTTCATGGTGTAGAGATGGAATTCATTGACGCCACGCCGCTGCAGATCGGCGATTTGCTCGGCGGCAACCTCCGCGGCCACGCGGGCGCGACCTTCCAGATCGTCGTCATAACCTTCGAAACGCTCATCCAGAAAACCGGGAATGCTGGTGCCGCAGCGGCCGGCGAAACGCTTGAGCTGGGTGAGGTTCTGGATCGGCATGATGCCCGGAACCACCGGAATGGTGATGCCCGCAGCCGTCACCCGCTCCATATAGCGTTCGAACACGTCATTATCGAAGAAGAACTGCGTCAGCGCCCGCGTCGCGCCATTATCCGCCTTGCGCTTCAGCATATCGATATCGACCGCTTCGCTTGCGCTTTCCGGGTGTTTTTCCGGATAGGCCGACACGGAAATCTCGAAATCGGCAATTTCACGCAGTCCCTTCACCAGAGCGGCGGCGTTCTCATACCCTTCCGGATGCGGCTTGTAGGCCGTGCCGATGCCCGTGGAGGGATCGCCGCGCAGCGCCACGAAATGACGAACGCCGGCGTTGCGAAATTCTTCAATGACCTGATGCACGTCCTCACGGCTGGCATCCACGCAGGTCAGATGCGCGGCGGTCGCCAGATGGCTGTCGCCGATCATCCGGCGCACCGCATCCAGCGTCGGCGCCTTGGTGGAACCGCCGGCGCCATAGGTGACGGACACGAAATCCGGGTTCCATTTCTTCAGCTCGGCAACCGTTTCCCAGAGTTGGGTTTCCATCTCGGGATTCTTGGGCGGGAAAAACTCGAAAGACAACCGGATATCGCCATCACGGCGCGCGGTTTCCGACCTCAACATATCATGCCCTCCCGGCAGCAAGTAAAACGGCCTCTTGCACCACATCGTCTGCCATCAGCAGCCGCTGGTCACGGGCAACCCAAATCGTAACATCCAGAGCTTCGTCGGACGCTTTTTCAGAATGAAGATCGACAGCGCGCTCCAGAGAAAGTCCGGCCTTCTTCAGCCACTCTTCCATCAGCGGATGCGAGAAACCGAGCCGCACATGCGCATGCTCGTCGCGCAGATATTCGAAGGAATGCGGCGCAAGATCGATAACGATCAGCCGCCCGCCGGGGCGCAGCATGCGCGCGGCCTCGGAAAGCGCAATCTCCGGCTGGTCGAGAAAATGCAGGACCTGATGGATGACGATCAGATCGAAATCCTGGCCTTCCAGCGGCAGGTTGAGAATATCGCCATGGCGCACGGATGCATTGACCACGCCCGCCTTGTCGAGATTGGCACGCGCCACCGAGAGCATGTCACGGCTGGCATCCACACCGATTGCGCGGCGATAGATACCGCTCAGAAGCTGCAGGATGCGGCCGGTGCCCGTACCGAGGTCGAGCAGCGAATCGACCGGCGTGGTGCCCACCAGCTTCAGGAGCGCGCCTTCCACGGCCTCGTCGCTGACATGCAGGCGGCGCAGCTCGTCCCAGGCGGAGGCGTTGCGGCTGAAATAATCCTGCGCCCGCTCCGCCCGCACCCGCTTGACGGTGGCAAGCCGTTCGCTGTCACGCTGGAGAACCGCGTCAGACGGCGACGCAGCGCCAAGCAGCTGCTGGACGACGCCCGCAGGCTCACCATCCTGCCGCAAGCGGAAATAGGCCCAGGCGCCTTCCTGATAACGCTCGATCAGCCCCTCTTCCGTCAGAAGCTTGAGGTGACGGGAGATGCGCGGCTGCGACTGGCCGAGAATTTCGGTAAGATCGGTGACAGTCAGATCGCCGGCCGAAAGAAGCGCCAGCAAGCGAAAGCGCGTCGGCTCACCCGACGCCTTCAGAAGATCCACCAATTTGTCCAGACCGAACGCCACTCTGCCGCGCCTCGCAAGCTAATCAAGATATAAAGATATCTTTATGTCGATGTGGTGTTCGATGCAAGCGCAAAGTGTTCGGTGAGGCGATCGTGTCCACTTATTACACGGAAAAAGGCCCGCTTTGCGGCGGGCCTTTCTGAAGGGATCCGGAAAAGGATCAGCGCGTCAGGCGCTTGTAGCTCACGCGGCCGGGCTTGATGCTTTCCGGGCCGAGGCGGCGGACCTTGTCCTTTTCGTAGTCTTCGAAGTTGCCTTCGAACCATTCCACATGGCTGTCACCCTCGAAAGCGAGGATGTGCGTGGCCAGACGGTCGAGGAACATGCGGTCGTGGCTGATGATAACGGCGCAACCGGCAAAGGCTTCCAGCGCTTCTTCAAGTGCTGCCAGCGTTTCCGTATCAAGGTCGTTGGTCGGTTCGTCGAGCAGCAGAACGTTGCCGCCGGCCTTCAGCATCTTGGCGAGGTGCACGCGGTTACGCTGACCGCCCGAGAGATTGCCGACCTTCTGCTGCTGGTCGCCGCCCTTGAAGTTGAAGGCGCCGCAATAGGCGCGCGAGTTCACTTCGAACTTGCCGAGCTTGATGATGTCGTTGCCGCCGGAGATTTCTTCCCACACGGTCTTGTCACCCGCCAGCGCGTCACGGCTCTGGTCGACGTAACCGAGCTGAACGGTATCACCAACGGTCACGGAGCCACTATCAGGCTTTTCCTGGCCGGTAATCATCTTGAACAGCGTCGTCTTACCGGCGCCGTTCGGGCCGATGACGCCTACAATACCGCCGGGGGGCAGCTTGAAGGACAGGTTTTCGATCAGCACGCGGTCGCCATAGGACTTCGTCAGGTTGTCGGCTTCGATGACGACGCGACCGAGACGCTCGGCAACCGGGATAACGATCTGCGCATCGCCGGGACGACGGTTTTCCGCTGCTTCCACCAGCTCGTCATAGGCCTTGATACGTGCCTTGGACTTCGTCTGGCGGGCCTTGGGGCTGGAGGCGATCCATTCCTGTTCGCGGCTGATTGCCTTCTGGCGCGAGGCGTCTTCGCGGGCTTCCTGCTGCATGCGCTTGGCTTTCGCCTGCAGGTAAGCGGAGTAATTGCCTTCGTAAGGAATGCCGCGGCCACGGTCGAGCTCGAGAATCCAGCCCGTGACGTTGTCGAGGAAGTAGCGGTCGTGGGTGATCATCATCACGGCGCCGGGATAGTCGCGCAGGTGCTTTTCGAGCCATGCGATGGTTTCGGCATCCAGGTGGTTGGTCGGTTCGTCGAGCAGCAGCAGGTCCGGCTGCGACAGCAGCAGACGGCAAAGCGCCACGCGGCGACGCTCACCACCCGAAAGGCCGGTCACGGGCGAATCGCCGGGCGGGCAGCGCAGGGCGTCCATGGCCATTTCGACCTGATTTTCCAGATCCCAGAGGTTCTGGCTGTCGATCATGTCCTGAAGCTTTGCGCCCTCATCCGCCGTTTCGTCGGAATAGTTCATCATCAGTTCGTTGTAGCGGTCGACGATGGCCGTCTTGCTCGCTACACCTTCCATGACATTTTCCATCACGGTCTTGTTTTCGTCGAGCTTCGGCTCCTGCTCGAGATAACCGAGCGTCGCGCCTTCGGCGAGCCACGCCTCACCGGTATATTCCTTGTCGAGGCCGGCCATGATTTTCAGAACAGTCGACTTACCGGCGCCGTTCGGGCCGAGGATACCGATCTTGGCGTCGGGGTAGAAGGAGAGATGAACGTTCTCCAGAACCTTCTTCGCACCGTAGGCCTTGTTCAGCCCGGCCATGTGATAGATGAATTGACGTGCCATTGTAGCGAATGCTCCACATCGGATTTTTAAGAGTACGTATCGGGAAATTTGCCGCTATGTAGGGTAAATAGGACCTTGGGGCAACCTCTGGCACGATTATGACCCCATGATTATGACAAGGGATGTTATGGCAGGACAGGCGCGATCATGAATGAAACGACCGACGACTTGGCCTTCAGCCGTATTCAGAGGCTGGAAGCCCCCTCCGGCGCATCCATTGCCTTTCGCCACCAGCCCTCCGCTCTTGCCACTGTGCGCGGCGTGCTGATGATCTGCCACGGGCTGGTTGACCACGCGGGCCGTTATCGCCGGCTCGCGGATGTGATGTCGAAGCAGGGTTTCGAAGTCTACGCCCACGACCATCGCGGCCATGGCCGCACGAGAGCGGCGGACGCGCCTCTCGGCCGTTTTGGCTGGAAGGACGGCGCGAAAAAGGTCGTTGCCGATGTCATGGCGATGCGCCGGATGGCCGGCGAAAGACATCCCGGCCTGCCGGTAATCCTGTTCGGCAATTCCATGGGCGGCCTCGTGGCGCTGAACACCGCCGTCAGCCATCCGGATGCCTTCGATGGCCTCTCGATCTGGAATTCCAATCTCAATCCCGGCCTCATGGGCCGTCTCGCGCAGCTCGTGTTGCGGCTCGAAAAGATGCTGAAGGGCTCGGATGTGCCGAGCGCCATTCTGCCGAAGGCGACCTTCCGCGTGTGGAATGCGAAAATGCCGGAAAGGCGCACCCATGCCGACTGGCTGAGCCACGACAGGGCGGCTGTGGACGCGTATGTGGAGGACCCGCTCTGCCAGTTCGAGGCGAGCGTTTCCCTGTGGCAGGATGTCTTCGAACTCTCCTATCGCGCACCGAAACTCATCGAGCGCCTGCCAAAAACCTTACCGCTTCTGCTTGTTAGCGGCGATCAGGACAAAGCCACCAATGACGGCAAGGAGATCGTCTGGCTGGCGGAGCGTTTCCGCGAGGCAGGTTTCAGCCATGTTGAGCACACGATCTACAAGGGCATGCGGCACGAGACTTTGAACGAAATCGGCTGGCAGCCCGTCGCGGCGGATTTTGCCGCCTGGTGCGGCCGCGTCGTGGATGACAGTAAAACGCCCTCCCCGTCATTCCGGCCTTGAGCCGGAATCCAGCCGACGCGCGTCTGCGCGGCGAGAAGAGTCTTTTCAGCCCAATGACTTGGGCTGGCTGGATTCCGGCTCAAGGCCGGAATGACGGAATTAGGAGACTCTCAAAACACCGAATGTCGAAGCTGCCGTGTCAGCCCCAGTTTAGTGCCGTTCCAAAACGGAATAAGTCCATGAGATAAAATCACATGCGACGAGGCAAGCAGCGGTCTATAAACCGGCAGACACAAAATACCGGGGGACCGATGACCGACATGCCAAACAGGAAACCGCCGCTATCGGGCATCCGCGTCATCGAACTGGCGCGTGTTCTGGCCGGTCCCTGGGCAGGGCAGATACTGGCCGATATGGGCGCCGATGTCATCAAGGTGGAAAACCCCGAGGGCGGCGACGATACCCGCGCATGGGGACCGCCTTTCGTCGAAAGCGACGATGGAGAAAACCTCTCCGCCGCCTATTACCACGCCACCAATCGCGGCAAACGCTCCATCGTCGCCGATCTGAAAACGCCCGAGGGCTGCGAGCTGGTGCGCCGGCTGGTGCGCACCGCCGATGTCGTCATCGAGAATTTCAAGCGCGGCGGGCTTGCCAAATATGGCCTCGACTACGAGAGCCTGAAGGCGCTCAATCCGAAGCTGATCTATTGCTCCATCACTGGCTTCGGCCAGACCGGGCCTTATGCCGATCTCGCCGGATACGACTATATCGTGCAGGGCATGTCCGGCTTCATGTCGATTACCGGCGAAGCCGACGGCCAGCCGATGAAGGCGGGCGTGGCGGTTGCCGATATCTTCACCGGCATCTATTCCGTGTCAGCCATTCAGGCGGCGCTGATCCACGCCATCCGCACCGGCGAAGGCCAGCATATCGACATGGCGCTTCTCGATGTGCAATCGGCCGTGCTCGCCAACCAGAACATGAATTACCTGATTTCCGGCAAGCCGCCCGTCCGGCTCGGCAACGCCCATCCGAATATTTCCCCCTATGAGGTGGTGCCGACGGCTGACGGTTTCCTGATCCTGGCGGTCGGCAATGACGGCCAGTTCCGCCGCCTCTGCACCATTCTCGGCATCGGTGCGATTGCCGATGACGAACGTTACGCGACGAACAAGGCCCGCGTGGCCCATAAAGCGGAAGTCCGGCAGATCGTTTCCACCGAAACGCTGAAATGGCAGAAGCGCGATCTTCTGACCGCCTGCGAAAAGAACGCCGTCCCCGCCGGACCGATCAATTCCATCGAGGAAATGTTTGCCGATCCGCAGGTGAAGGCGCGCGGCCTTCGCGTCGATCTGGAGGCGGAAGACGGCACTGTCATCCCCGGGGTCCGCACACCCATTATCATGTCGCAAACGCCGCTGCGCTATGAACGCCCGAGCCCCAAGCTCGGCGAACATCAGGCGCAGGTGCTGGCCGAACTGGAAAACATCGAAAGGACCACGACGCCATGACTGCAGCCGGAATGAAAAGAACAGGCGGGCAATTGATCGTCGAAGCGCTGAAGGCCAATGGCGTCTCCCGCGTTTCCTGCGTTCCGGGCGAAAGCTATCTCGCCGTGCTGGATGCGCTTTATGAAAGCGGCATCGAAACCGTGGTCTGCCGCCAGGAAGGCGGCGCCGCCATGATGGCCGACACCTGGGGCCGGCTGACGGGTGAACCCGGCATCTGCATGGTGACCCGCGGACCGGGCGCCACCAACGCCTCGGCGGGCCTGCACATCGCAAGGCAGGATTCCATTCCAATGATCCTCTTCATCGGCCAGGTGCAGCGCGACGCCCGCGAGCGCGAGGCCTTTCAGGAAGTGGAATATCGCCGCGCCTTCACCGAATTCGCCAAATGGGTGGGTGAGATTGACGATGCGCGCCGCATCCCCGAATTCGTCACCCGCGCCTTCGCCGTCGCCACCTCCGGCCGCCCCGGCCCGGTGGTGCTGACGCTGCCGGAAGACATGCTGGTGGAAGAGGTCGAAGCGCCCGAAGCAAAGCCCTATACTCCAGTCGAAGCGCACCCCGGCCCGTCACAGATGGCCGCCTTCGCAAAAATGCTTGGCGAGGCGAAGCGCCCGGTCTTCATCATCGGCGGCACCCGCTGGTCCGAGGAAAGCGTCGCAGGCTTCAAGGCATTTGCGGAAAACAACAAGCTGCCTGTCGGCTGTTCCTTCCGCCGCCAGATGCTGTTCGATCATCTGAGCCCCTCCTATGCGGGCGATGTCGGCATCGGCATCAACCCGGCGCTGGCCAAGGAGATCAAGGAGGCCGATCTCGTGGTGCTGCTCGGCGGCCGCCTCTCCGAAATGCCGTCTTCCGGCTATACGCTGCTCGACATCCCCTACCCGTCGCAGAAACTCGTCCATATTTATCCGGAAGCCGAAGAGCTTGGCCGCGTTTACCGTCCCGATCTGGCAATCTGCGCCGCACCGGACGATTTTATCGCCGTCCTCTCCTCCATCACAGTTTCCGGCAGTGCGGCATGGGCGGATCGCACCGCCGCCATGCATGCGGCCTATCGCAGCTGGTCCACCCCGCCTCAGACCGGCCCCGGCGCGGTGCAGATGGGTCCGATCATGGACTGGATCGAGGCCAATGTGCCCCAGGATGCGATCTTCACCAATGGCGCCGGCAACTATGCCACCTGGGTCCATCGCTTCCACCGTTTCCGTCGCTACAATACGCAATCGGCCCCGACATCAGGTTCGATGGGTTACGGCCTGCCGGCGGCGGTCGCGGCCAAGCATCTGTTCCCCGAGCGTGAGGTGATCTGCTTTGCCGGCGACGGCTGTTTCATGATGCATGGGCAGGAATTCATCACCGCTGTGCGTTATGGTCTGCCGATCATCACCGTACTGGTCAATAACGGCACCTATGGCACGATCCGCATGCATCAGGAGCGGGAATATCCCGGCCGCGTCAGCGGCACCGATCTTGTCAATCCGGATTTCAACGCCTTTGCCAAAGCCTATGGCGGCCACGGCGAAACGGTGGAAAGAACGCAAGACTTCGCCGCCGCTTTCGAACGGGCGCGGGCAAGCGGCAAGCCGGCCATTATCGAGGTAAAGCTGGATGCCGAAGCGATCACGCCGACGCGTACCCTGACGCAGATCAGGACCGGAAGCTGATATGACGCATGGACACGGCTCCGGCATGGTGTAAATCCTGACTGAAACTCACAGCTTAGGAAACGACATGCCGGATGCAGCCTCTCCCGTCATCACCCCGCGCGGCGCAAAGATCGAGTCCTCGGCCGGTGCGCCTTTCGAGGCCGTGCGCGTGGCCCGGGACGTCTTGCACACTTCCCGCGCGGCAGCGCTTGCGACCCTCGATCCGGTCAGCGGTTATCCCTATACGACCGCCACCAATATCGGCATCGAGCCGGACGGCACGCCGTTTTTCTTCGCGGCGGGGCTGACGCTGCACGCCCGCAACATGGAGGCGGACGCGCGCATCTCGCTGACGCTCGCCCCCTTCGGCAAGGGAGATGCGCTGACGCTGCCGCGGCTGACAATGGTGGGCAAGGCGGAACAAATCGGCCCGGATGAAGCGCCGCTCGCCATCGCGCGCTACATTGCCCGCTACCCCAAAGCGAAACTTTATCTCTCCCTTCCCGACACGCGGCTTTACCGGTTGCGGACGGAAGGTGTGCAGATCAATGGCGGCCCGGCCCGCAATGCCAGCAACATCACCCCGGCCGATCTGCGCACCAATCTCTCAGGCGCAGACGAACTGATGGCGGCGGCGGAAAGCGAAGCGACCCGCCTCAACGCCATCAAGGGCGAAGCGTCCCGGCTCGCCGTTCTGGCCGGCGCAAAAACTGGCCGCTGGACGATAACCTCCATCGACCCGGATGGCATCGATCTCGCCTCGGCGAGCGATCTGGCCAGGCTGTGGTTTGCGGAGCGGGTGACGACGTTGAAGCAGTTTGAGAAGGCGCTTGCTTCGCCGGTGAGGTGACGGACGCAAGCGATTCAAAAACATGAAAATTACTTCTACTTGGGATTTTGTGGCCATGTCGCCACGCCGCGCCGTCACCCCGGACTAGATCCGGGGTCCAGCGCGATCAAGTCCTTGATCGCGAAAGACTCTCTTCACGGCGCAGACACGCCGTGGCTGGATGGCGGGTCAAGCCCGGCATGACGGGGAGAGTTTTTGACCCCATCCCATCAAAAAAGGCCGGGCCGCTTTCCGCGACCCGGCCTTTTCTTAAAAACTCAGACGGATGCTCAGAGAGCAGCGGTCACGATGAACTCAACCTTGTAGTCCGGCGTCGCCAATGGTGCGCCGCTGGTGGCGCGGGCCGGCGGGTTTGCCGGGTCGATCCAGCCTTCCCAGACGGCGTTCATTTCGCCGAAGGTGGACATGTCGGAGAGATAGATGATGGTCTGCAGGATCTTCGACTTGTCCGAACCGGCAGCGGCCAGCAGGCGGTCGACTTCAGCGAGAGCAGACTTGCTCTGTTCCGTAACGCTCGTGCCTTCGCCAACCTGGCCGGCCAGATAAACGGTGTTGCCGTGAACGACGGCGCCGCTCATGCGCTTGCCCGGCTCGATACGCTTGATGGTCATGGAAAACTCCTGTTGATTGGCATTTAAAATAGAACGATGCGCGGAAAATCAGCCGCGCAGGTGATGGGTCTTTTCGTAAATCGCCGTCGAGCGCGCGCCGGAACGGCAATAGCCGAGCATCGGGCGCTGCAATTCGTCCAGCGCATCCACCATGCCGGCAACGGCATCGGCATCGACGCCGTAACGGCCAACCGGCACATGCATGATGGTGAGGCCAAGCTGCTCGGCACGCTCGGCAATATCGGCGAAAAGCGGCTGGCCGTCTTCTTCGCCGTCAGGGCGGTGGCAGACGATCGACTTGAAGCCGAGCGCCTTGATCTCGTCGAGATCGGCGACGCTGATCTGTCCCGTTACCGAATATTCGTCGTCTATGCGCCTGATATCCATGTCATGCCTCCGCTGAAACCGGCGTCCGCGCCGCTGGCTGTCACCCTTGAAATCCGCATCCGATGTAAGCGGTCAAACCCCCTGCGTCAATGACAGGGCATCTTCATTCGGTACGGCTCAGAGGATGGAAAAGCGCAGGCCAAAGGAACGGCTTTCGCCCGGCTGGAGAATATTGAACTCGCCGGCCGCCTCAAGCTCGCTCCGTCCCACCCAGCGATGCGATACCGGCTCGATGCCGAGCACATTGGCCGGCGCCTGCTGGTTGCGCCACATCTGCAGATAGGGCAGTGTTTGCGTGCGAAAACGCACCGTCAGCGTTTTCCCGCCAATGGCCGCAATCGGTCCGAGCGAAAGCGACGCCCACTCGTCATCACCGGCGGGAACGCAGAAAACATTGCCCGGCTCTTCGCCGAAACGCCAGCCGTGGCCGCCACCGTCCAACATCGCGCCCTCAAGTCGCACGGCATCGTCGAACAGGCGCGCGCCGACATTCATATGATACATCAGGAACACCGGGATGGGCCGCTCGGACGTGTTGACGATCCGGTCATCGAGGCTGACCTCGCCGCTCTCCCCGTCGATAAGCCATGTCCGTTCCAGAAGGGCCGTGCCGCCATCGGCAAGCTTCACGGGAACCTCGACGCGCGCCAATGCATTGGACTCATGAACATCGAACGCAATGATCGTCACGGGATGCGAGGAAAAGGACCCATGCAGCGGATATCGACGTCCCTCACCGTCGCCATCGATCGGCTCGGGATGGCGGATATGGTCGGGGCCGCAGGTGAACAGAAAGCCTTCCAGCGAGTGGTCGATGCGCGCATCGCCATCGTCGGGAATGGCGCGGCCGGGCGCGATGTCGATGCCATCGACGACGCAGGAGCCGATATCGAAGACGGAGGTTTCATCGAGGAAAATGCGTGGCGATCTGCCAGCCTGAAACGAACGCAAGATAAACCTCCCTGTGACCCTGAAAACGCATGCTTCACGGAAACGCTACTAACCGTGACGGAAATTAAGATTGCATTAACCGCGAATTCACCTTTTTCACAATAGGGTCAAGATTGCGGTGTGTTTATCGGTGAACAAGTAAGGGATAGCAGAATCGTGAAACAGTTTCTTAACGCAGCTCTGGGTCTGACAGTCGCGCTGGCGGCAGCTATCGCCCCGCTACAGGCTGGCGCGCAGCAGCGTTATGGCGATCAGCAGACGATGCTGGTGACCCCGGACGGTCGTGTGCTCGACTTTATGCCGGAGCGCGGCGATATCGTCATCAGCCGCGATTCCATGGGACGCACGGTGTTTTACGACCAGTACGGCAATCTCCTCGCCACCGAAATGCCCTCCGGCTACCAGGAGCGGCAACAGGCACGCCAGCGCGACACCACCTATTACCCGCCCGCTCCCGGCGGCCAGTATCGTGAGCCGCAACGCGACTACGGCTATCAGGACAATGGCAGCGTGCGCGATTACCGCGAATATCGCGGCGACGGTTCCGACGAGAATTTCTATACCGGCTCCGTTCCCGCACCCGGTGCGGTGGAAAGCGGGCCGCTCGGCCAGCCGATGCCGGGCGAAAGCACCACGGCCGCCGTTCCGCAACCGGACCACCTGATCGAGCGCCATACGCCGGTAACAACGCCGGTCAATCGCTCGCGCCAAGAAATCGTCGCGCTCCAGACATTCCTCGACCGTGAAGGCATCTCGCCCGGCGTTATCGACGGCAAGATGGGCGACAACGTCAACAAGGCGATTGCCGCCTGGCAGGATATGACCGGCGAGAAGCTCGACCCCAACAATTCCGATGACATTCTGGAGCGTCTGCGCGCTTCCGGCGGCATGCCGATCGTCGACTACACCATCACCGCCGCCGACGCCGCCGGCCCCTATGTCGCCTCCATCCCGGACGACTATGCCGAGAAGTCGCAGCTGCCTGCCCTCTCCTTCACCTCGACTTCGGAAGCGCTCGCCGAACGTTTTCACATGGATGAGAACTATCTGAAGGAACTGAACCCTGGCATCGATTTTTCCGTTCCCGGCACCATCATCAAGGTCGTCAATCCGGGCGAGACGAAAAAGGGACAGGTTGCCCGCATCGTCGCTCATAAGGGCATCAAGCAGGTCTTCGCCTATGGTCAGGACGGCAATCTGATCGCCGCCTATCCGGCCACCATCGGTTCCACGGACACGCCCTCGCCAAGCGGCACGCACACGGTGGAGCGCATAGCGCTCAATCCCGGCTACACCTATAATCCGAAGATCAACTTCAAGCAGGGCCAGAACGACAAGATCCTGCAAATCCCGCCGGGTCCGAACGGCCCGGTCGGCACGGTCTGGATTGCGCTGTCGAAGCCGACCTATGGCATTCACGGCACGCCGGAACCCTCGAAGATCGGCAAGACCAACAGCCACGGCTGTATCCGCCTGACCAACTGGGATGCGACCGAACTGGCGAAAATGGTCCGCCCCGGCGTGGTGGTCGAATTCGCGGAATAGGATCGACCGAAAGAAAAAGAAAAAGCCCGGCGGTTTGGTCCACCGGGCTTTTTTCATTTAATGGCGTTTCAGTCGCGTTTTTCCGTGAGGAAATAAAGCAGGGCTGCCACCGGCAAGGCGAAGCCGATCCACGAGGCGGCTTGCCATTCGCCGACTGCATAGGCCCAGCCGCCAACGGCGGAACCGATTGCGCCGCCCATGAAGAACGTCGCCATATAGATGCCGTTCAAACGGCTGCGGAATTCTGCTCCGAGCGTGAAGATGGCACGCTGGCCAAGCACCAGATTGGTGGTGACGCCGAAATCCAGAACGATGGCGGCGACGACCAGAATGGCGAGCGCCAGATGCGAGCCTTCGGGCGCAAGATGTGTGACGGCGAAGGAGAGCGCCACCGCCACCAGGGCAAAGAAGGTGGCCGCACGCGTCCAGCCACGGTCCGCCATCCGCCCGGCAATCGGCGCGGCCACGGTGCCGGCCGCACCGGCCAGCGCGAAAAGCGCGATCTCACCCTGGCTCAGATTGAAATGCGGTCCGCTCAGATAAAGCGGCGTCGTGGTCCAGAACAGGCTGAAGGCCGCAAACAGGAAGGCGTGATAGATCGCCCGCCGCCGCAGGATCGGCGTGTGCAGCGCCAGCCGGCCCACCGAAGCCATCAATGCGCCGTAGCTCAGCCGCGCATCGGGCATACGGGCGGGCAGAAGCCGGAAAAGCACCACGGCAAGAAGCGCCATGACGGCCGCCGAGGTCAGAAACACACCGCGCCAGGAGACCACTTCAGACAGCAGGCTGGAAACCGGGCGCGCCAGCATGATGCCGGCCATCAGCCCGCTCATGACATTGCCGACCACCCGGCCGCGAATGGCATGCGGCGCCATGTGGGCGGCATAGGGAACGATGACCTGCACCGCCACGGAACTGACGCCGACCAGAAAGGCCGCAATCAGAAACGGGGCCGCATGCGGCGCAAATGCTGCCGCCACAAGGGAAAGCACCGCCATCGCAACGGCGCTGACCACCAGCTTGCGGTTTTCAACGAGATCGCCGAGCGGCACGACAAACAGCAGACCGATGCCATAACCGATCTGGGTCAGGGTCACGATCAGCCCCGTCGCACCGGCAGAAAGACCAAGTTCCGCCCCGATGATACCGGCCAGCGGCTGGCCATAATAAAGATTGGCGGCAATCAGTCCGCAGGCTGTGGCCAAGAGGAACGTCAAGGCCGGGGAAATGGATGTTGCCTCGACATCATCCCCTTCAATTACACGCGTCGTCATCATTTTCTCCAATATGGAAACAATTGTTTCCTAAATAGTCACAAAATCACTCGGCAAGCTTCATGGCAATATCCACCACGGCCACCATGTCTTTGAGGCTGCGCCCCGTCTTTCCCACCACGCGCATGCCGTACATCATGCACAGCATCGCCCGGGCGAGATCATCGGGATCGGCCTTCGAACGCACGGAACCATCCTTCTGCCCTTCAGCAACGAGGCGGGCGACAATTCGCTCCCTCGCCTTCACCGCCCGCTCGACCACGATTGCAATATCGTCATCCAGAGCCGCCAGATCGGCAGCAGCACCAACCACAAGACATCCATCGGAACCGACACCGCCATGCGACCGTTCCGCATAGAACATCAGGCCTGCCCTAATGCGCTCATAACCGGTATCGAAAACAGCTACCGCCGCCTCGAAACGCTCGGTCTGCACGATCCTGTAGCGTTCCATCGTGGCGATGAAGATGGCTTTCTTGTCCTTGAAAGCCTTGTAAAGACTACCCTGTGCCAGTTCCATCGCATCGGTAAGGTCACCGACGGAAGTGGCATGATAACCGCGTCGCGAAAAAACCCGAATCGCCCCATCGAGCGCGCGGTCGACGTCAAACTCGCGCGGCCTGCCGCGATGGCGCTGTTCCGGTGAATTGGTGTGGTTGATATTGCTCATGGCCGGAATATAGGAAACGATCATTTCCAAATCAAGCGAATAATGAAACCGGCACGGAAAAACGTCGACCGATGCCCGAACAAGCTCAACGGCCGCCAATGGTCCAAGGCATCATCATCCGTCTGCGGTGATGAAGACCGCAGAAGGATAGAAGGCCGAAATCAATGTTTCAGGCGGCCTTGCGGGTGAAAAGGCGAGCCGGTTGCGTGCCGAGCCGCAAAAGACGTTTCGGCAGCAGGCCGACAACTTCGGTGGCGAAGGCTTTCGCGTTCTCCACCGCCTTGTCGATATTGCTGACCTTGTCCTTATCGAGACAGAGGAGCGTACCACCATAATCGAAAATATCGCGATAGGCCGCTCTCTCGACAATCGGCGTATTGAGCACCGAGACGTTCTTTTCCGCCAGCAGCATTTTGACCAGCAGCAGGGAGCGCGTCGCCACCATGGCATTCACCCGTGTCAGTACGATTGAATGGGCGATAGCCTTGCCCATCTTGCGGTTCAGGAATTCGATGTGATCCAGAACTTCGGCAGCGCCGCGCGCATCCATGGCTGAACCTTGAACCGGGATCAGCACTTGATCGGAAATACCGAGCGCCATGGTCAACAGCGGGCTTTTCGCACCCGGCAGGTCGATGATGAAACAGTCGGTATTGGTTTTATTCTCGCGAATATGGCCTTCAAGCGAAGCCATCGTCACATGCGAAATCACCGAGAGATTCTCGATCTCGCCGGACAAGTCGTGCCAGCGGGAAATCCACAATTGCGGATCGGCGTCCAGAACCGTCACGCGGTGACCGCTGCGGGCCAGTTCGGTTGCCAGAAGCAGCACTGCTGTCGTTTTTCCGGCACCGCCCTTGGTATTGGCGAAAGTGATGACTGACATGACACCCCCTGTTGGTCAGAGCCGTTTCATGCTCATTCACGCACCGAAGCAATTCATGGTGCTTTCCATAACCTTAACGAACTTGGTTAAGAAAAGGCTAAGAACCGTTATGCCGCGCAACGAAAAGCCCGCGACCGGTTCGTCGCGGGCTTCATGAATTAGAGATCGTACGTGGCTCGCTCCCCGTGCAGGGCACGACGTTGCCACTCGTTTCTTCTTCCCACCGGGGAGAAGGTGGCCCGAAGGGTCGGATGAGGGGGCAACGTCAGCGAGAGACCGAGAGCTTGCCCCCTTGTAACTTGATTTCGCCGCGCTGTGCTATTGTCGCTTGTGCGGTGGCGGATGGAAGACCGATCCCCCCTGGGGACATTGATCCCGTGGATGAGCCCGGGTCTCC